>CAJXPD010000219.1 GCA_913057785.1 uncultured Lewinella sp.
TTCCTTTTTTGCGCTCATTCATCGCAACTTGGGTCAATTAATTCCTCCTTTCTAAATGATAGGCTGCGAAAGTAGATGCATTTACTGGTTGTAGCCAACGAATGGTGCGGTCTTCCAGTGACCAATAAAAGTCGCTATAGAGATGATCTGTAGACTCATCTTCTTTCCCTTCATCCAAGTCATAGTAGCCTGTCTTATATAGGGGGAAATAGTCAACCAAAGGACTGGGTGTGCCATCGGCAGCAAAGGTTTGCCATCTTATACTGAGATAGTGGGAATTGCTTATCACCTGAATTTTACCAAGTTTTCTATCACTGGTCTGAAAAACCATAATCGTGCCCGAAACCAATAGATTATCGGGATGATCTGGTCCAGCGTTGATAGGCGTGTCCGTCATTTCTAAGCTGCGAACATCGGTGGCCGTAACCTGCTCAAAAAAGGAAGCTGTTGGTTCCCAGGAGAAAAACTGGGTATCAAAGCTCGAGTTTTCATCAATTGCCTTCAATTCCAACTTCCTACTTTCAGTAGCGCCTAAGCTCAAGGACAATGGCTCGCCATCTATTTGCAACTGAATCGACAGGGTCTGTTCTCTTAGTTCCGCTTCGGTGAAGGAAAAAAGCCCTGTCTGACATACCTCCGTTCCACAACGCCCCCAAACCTGCAATGTGATGCGCCCGATTTCTCTCCGCGTTAGGATGATCCGACTGATATCATTGGCCGAGGCATTGACGTTCTTCCACTTACCGGTATAGGTGTGCCAGTCGATCCGCGGCGTCGGGTTATCTGCTTTTTCACAGGATCCCAACGCAAGGACCAATGAAATCATAAAGGCGAATTTCCAATATTGCTTTATCATGACTAGCATTTAACGTTTGAACGAAAGAGGTTAAAACTGGGGCTCGAGGACTGAGTTGAGTATAGTTTTGGAACCGTTTTCGATTACCCAGCCATACAATTGCTTCTGCGATCTACTCTACAAATTAGTCCATAGCCACCAGACTTATGTACCAATACAACCGAAATAATCCATTTCTGTTCGAAATCCGTCATTATCTGCCTATAGTAGACAAGACATCCGAAGTTTTAGAAACTTCGGATGTCTTGTCTACTATTAGTCACCCCCTAGTAAAATGCTCATAGAATATTCCCACCAAGGCCATTGAATCAATAAATAGATGACCAATCACAGTAATCGTCAGGTTTCGATACTTCATATAGTACCACTGCATCAAGGCGGCTACCACTGCTACCCCTAGCATATGCTCCAACCCTTTTCGATAATGCATTAGGGTGAATGCTACCCAGGGTAGTAAGAAGGCCATCCACTTTTTATCCTGTAGGCGAAGTAATCGTTCCGTTGCATAGCCGCGGTAGATGATCTCCTCTGCAAAGCTTGCAGTCAGAAGGCTGAATAGGCCATATACATAGAAAAATTCAGGGCCTACCGTATCGAGACCAGGACTACTTAGATCTGGGCCAAGATTAGTTTCGGGGCCTGATGCATTGACTAGAAACCGGTGTGCTACTAGGTAGAGCATACTGAATCCACCTAATGCCATGCCGAGTGAAAAAGACTCAAAGGTGATCGGCCTGAATTGCAGGGTAGACAGCTTATCCCTTTCTCCGAAGATGATCAATCCAACTATGGTCAATACGACCAACCAATCTATGCCTTGCATGAGGTAGTTGCGCAGTTCGAAATCCGTAGGTAAAATAGACTTGTAAACGGAGGGATACCAGAAAATGGTAGTTAGCACCAATGTGATAAAGAGCCCCACATAGGTGGTGGTCCTGAAATGAGTAGAGCGGTTGTCCATTAACGATCTTTGAGTGTGAGTAGTAAAAGATCCAATCTTAGGAGATAAACCACCATTGCCACAAGGCATAGACGAGTAGGATCAGCAGGAGGCCGAAACAAACGAATTCTCGAATAATCTTTTTTCTCTTTTTCTGAATGGCGAGTTGCTCTGCCGCTTTAGATAGGCGTGGTGTTGAGCGGCTAAAAGTGCGCGTTTTTTTTCTGCTGCCAAAAGCCTTTCGAGGCGTTTGGGTCATATGCTCCTTAATTCCGCCCCAATTGTTCATGGCCATGGGTTCAGTTTTAAGGGTGAGAGCGTAACCAAGCTTCCGAAGTTTTGGAGCTTGAAGTTAATACATCCGAAGTATTAGAAACTTTGGATGTATTGGCTAGATAAGGTTTGGGCCGCCGAAGCGGCCCAAAAAATCTTACAGTATCGTGCCGACTAGCTGATCAGTCAAGCCAAACTGCTGTACTTGGTCAATGAGTTTGCTAATGTCACCTTTTTCGTTGTCACTAACTTTTTGCTGTAGCTTGTACAGCAGGGCGGCTAGCGTCAAGTTTTTGATGTCACTGGTTTTAAAACCCGATGATTTGACAGCATCTTTAATCTGGGTTAACAGGCCGGTAGAACCGTTGCCGTTACCAAAAAGAGCGGTTTTTAGGTCCCCTAAATGTTGGCTGCTATTGATCATACGATCGACCGTTTTACCGCGATTGATAGCATTCATCACATTGTTGATGAATGTTTCCTCGCCGCCTACGATATCGATATTAGCCTGCTTGAAGGCCTCCGCCAATGCCATGGCCTGAGCCTCTGCCACGTAGCGCTGGATATCGATCTCAGCCAAACGGACTTCCTTATCTTTCTCCAAGCGTAGCTTGAACTCTTCGTGCTCTTTGCCTACGCCGTCGAGCTTCTTCATAGCCAGTGCCTTCTGCTCTACGCCTTTGGCTTCTGCTACAAGCTTCTCTTCAAGCGCCTTGGCTTCCGCTGAGCCTTTCTCAGTAGTGACCTTAGCCTCGGAAGAGCCTTTCTCAGCCAGTACTTCTGCTTCGAGCAAACCTTGCTTATGCATAGCCTCTGCCTTAGCTGCGATAGCTGTGGCTTCAGCTTGCGCCTTCTTCTCGATTACGATCGCTTCGAGGCTACCTTCATGCTCCTTCGCCTTGGCCTTGGCTTCAATCACTTGCGCCTCAGACAAACCAATAGTCGCTTCTTCAGCAGCTTTAGCTTCGGCGCGAATCTTACGGGCTTCTGCTTCTTTCTCAGCTGCATTCTTCTCTGCCTCCGCATCAATTAAGAGCTTCTGTGCTTGTATTTCAGCCGCTAGCTTTTCAGCTTCTGCGGTCTTAGACAATTCGATGATAGAAGATTCACCAGCTTCTTCCGCCTTGATTACTGCCACTTGCTTGGAACGATTAGCTGCTGCTACTTCACGGGTATCTTTGATCTTCTCTTCCTCTTCTACGGTCTTTTTCTCCACCATCACACGCTCCCGGATCACATCCTGGATGTTGCGCTTCTCTTCTTCAATCGCACGCTCCTTCTCAATCTCCGCAAGGGTCACGATCCGCTCCTTCTCCGTTTGCTCTAGCAAGCGGTCTTTCTCTACTCTTTCGTTCTCTACGGCTTCAGCGCGCTCCTTGTTCTTAGCAGCGATCACGACTTGTCTCGCCTTATTCTCTTCAGCTATAGATAGCTCCTCTTCCGTTTTGATGCGCACCATTTCAGATCGCAGGCGCTCCTCTTCACTAATCTTGGCGATTTCCGCCTCTTCTCTCGCCTTGATGTTAGCGATTTCTCGCTTCTGGCGTTCTTCTTTTTCCGCCAATTGGCGCTCATATTCGAGGATAGCCTCGCGTGCTTCTACATCCTGCTCCTTGATGGTCTTTTCTTCTTCCCGTCGAATGAAGTTCGCTTTAACCTTTTGGGCAGCCGTCAATTCTGTGATCTTCTTGATACCTTCAGAATCGAGGATGTTATCGGCTTTAAGGAATTCTATAGGTGTTTGTTCGAGGTAGTCAATGGCACAGTCATCAAGCACATAGCCGTTAAGGTCTGAGCCGATGATGGCTATAATTTCCTTTTTGAATTTTTCGCGGTTATCATAGAGTTCGACAAAGTCAAATCGTTTACCCACCGTTTTCAACGCCTCCGAAAACTTGGCTTCGAAAAGTTGCTTAAGCGTACTTGGATCAGAGGCTCTAGCCGCACCGATAGTCTGTGCTACCTTTAATATGGCATCGGTATCTGAGTTCACACGAACAAAGAAAACCACCTTGATGTCTGCGCGCATGTTATCCTTACAAATCAGGCCATCTTCCTTTAGTCGAGCAATTTCCACCGTCTTAACAGACAGGTCCATTTTTTCGACCATATGTATGATGGGAATCACAAACATACCGCTCTTGAAGACCACTTTGGGCTTACTACCACCTGTACGTACTAGCGCTTGCCCTTGCGGTACTTTTTTGTACCACCTGGCAATCATTATAATGATACCGAAAGTCACGATGACAAAAGCACCGATGATCACGTATCCAATTGTTGAAAGCATTTTTTGAGGATTTTTCGAGTTTTATGGAATTCGATACGAGAAGAACAATTCTCCTTAAGGGTAAGAGACCCCATAAGGACAAGACTGTTTTTCACCATCGACATAAGCCTCGTAAGAGTGGGTTAGTTGTCATTACCAATGTCATTTTATATGCCTTTTAGGGTTATGATTTCACGTCATGCTCGGCAGAGACCAGCCAGAAGCTGGCCCTGCTGCACGAGCTTTTGTAGAGGAGCGCCATTTTAGTAGTTCCGCGTATTTCAACAATCCAGCGATCTACACTAGATCACCAGGTTCTTGCTTTTGCTTTTGTCCAATCAAGTAGTACAATACCGTACCTATCGCGGGTACAAGTAGTACTAAAACTAACCATACGATCTTATCTCCCTCACTTTTGAATCCTCCTCTTACAATATCAATGATCGCATAGATCCAAAGCGCTAAACAACCCATGATGATGGATAAAATCATCATACCTGCGAATGGTCCCATAATTTATTCTTCTAGTTTTTGAATAATGAAATACGACTTCTCTTTATTTTCTTGCACAATCAGTGCTTTTTCTCCTTTCTTAATTTCCTCTCGATCAGCCATTACGCTTACCAATAAACTACTGCCATTTACACTCACCTCCGCTTGTCCAAGGTCATTCGGACTAGCACTTAGCAACAAGGTACAAACCTGGCCAATGTAGTCTACTGGCTCCTCGGAGGTATCCAAGCTTCTGAAAATTGGTACTAAAGGACTAGTAACAACCTTAGTGATCAAAAGGCTTCCCGCCAAATTGGGTATAAACATCAGTGCCGCAAAACCTAAGGAGCCATGGCCAACATAGTGATCTAACAAGATCGAAACGCTCCACATACTGAGTACCAAAAAGGTCATGATGATCATAAATGGTACCTGTCCAAGGTTAAAGAAATGCAAGATTCCTGCTAGCCCTCCACCAGTCACTTCTGCATTGGCATCGACATCTGCATCAATATCGACATCCACGTCGACATCTACATCCATGTCTACGTCCAGATCAACATCGAAGGAGCCCATGTCCAATAGCCCCATAAATACACTCACCCAGTACAACATAACAACCAACAACAAGACCGTAAACACAATGTTTGGTGTACTAAAAGCGGCTTGAAGTAATTCTTGCATGGGTTCGTATTTTCTGGTTTTCTGTAATGGTTTTAAAGGAGAGAAGCAGCAGCGATCAAGCTATTTTCATAGGATGATGCACTGCTTTCTCTTTCAAAGTTTACTTGGTTTTCAGTCGAAGAGGCACGAAGGCCCCCTCGCGGATTTGTGTGACTCCTGCATCGAAAGTCACTTGGCTTGCGTTGATCCTCAGAGCACATGGTCCCTATTGACCGATTACTCTGTGGATCAAAACGTTGCGAAAGATGGTCCTTACCAAGCTTTTTGCCAGCAAGACGGTCAGAGATAACGTACTTACCTACAGGGCGGCATACCTTATTTCTGACCCTCTACCTGATTTGTCAAAAAGGTAAAAGTTCGTAGATGTTTTCGTACAGTCGGGAAGAAAGGCTACACTCTTTTTAGCTTTATGGGCTTTAGGTAGCCTTGCGTTGAATACACTACAAGGATGCTAGTTTTACCGACGAAATGCCACTTTCCTCGGCTAAAATCACTGAAAACTCGACAAATGTTAACGAAATCGTAAGAATTAAAAAGCCCCCACTACTTTCAGTGGGGGCGGAATACATCAATACATTCTACACCTTTTATATAGTCTTTAATCCTTTATTCTAGTAGGATCATTTTTTTGGTCTCTTTGCGGTCCCCTGTCTGTAGGGTGTAGTAAAATATACCACTATCGGGGAGCTGATCTTTTCGAATCGTGATTTCGTTATAGCCTGCCTGAAAAAGCTTTTCCTGCTGAAGGATTAGTTTTCCGGTCATGTCGTATACGCTTAATTGTGCCATGTCATATTGCGGCATATTAAAAGCTATAACCGTCTCCTGACCAAAGGGGTTAGGCTTGTTTTGGTAAAGCTGAAAGCCATCATCCTGAATGATTTCTGCAAACTTCAATTGCAGTAACCTAGGATCTCCTTCCTTTGTATAAGCCTCTGGCAATGTCAATCTCGAACTGATGCTGATGGCCTCCGATAGTTGCACGGACCTCTCTGCGCGGAAAGTCATACGGAACAACGTTTCCTTGGCTCCAATATCTGCATCAGTAGATTCATTCCAGCTACCCGTAATCAACCCTTGCTCCAGGTAGCGCAATCCAAAGTTGTTTTCACTCATGTTCGGAATTCCTCCTCCTTCAACACCTATGAAGCTTAATCCTTCTGTATCATATTGGAGTGTAAACTGGAAGGCCATGATATCGCGCATCTCCGCCAAGCTGAAGTCTATCGTATATTCCTCTCCCTTTTGTAGCTGCTGATCCTCGGTCTCCAGGGATACCGTTTCGTAGGTACTTCGTTCATCTACTCCTAAGAGGCTATTTGGCATCGCCGTGTAATTCACATCTCCCACTTTGATCGCGATAAAATCTGCATGCATCTCATCATAGTCCAGGTCATTAATATTGAAAATCTCGGGGAAATAAGCCATGAAGGGATTCTTTACATCTGGGAAGCGATAATCCGCGTCCACAAAGCGCCAGGATTTATTGCCATTCGGCATTTCCTCGTCAATATGCAGAATCAATCGTCGTAAACGGATCAGGTCCATCGTTGAAATATGACCAGATCGGTCGATATCTGCAGCAATCACTTTGTAAGGGGAATCCAGAGGTTGGAGATTCAAGATGTGCTTTGAAATTAACACCAAATCAATGGTAGTAACACCATTCAGCAGGTCATCGTCTTTAACCGGTACAATCGTATAATCTTCCCCAAAAGGTACATCTGGGAATAAGTAACCTCCGTTACCGCCAGTAAACATTTGGAATTGTTGTCCTCCAGTCACGTTAATACTCACATCTTGTACATACTCTCCTACTTCCGTGGCTATACCTCCTGCCAACTGCGCGTAAGTAATGTTATTCGTTTGCGGGCAAAGTCTGTTGTTGTCCTGTACATCAATGTAGGTGAGACAGTAGCTAGAGTTTCCTAATGCATCGGTAACCCAAAGTTGAACCAGCTGCGTGCCCACATCATCACAATCGAAAGTGATACTAGTGGAAGAAGGAGGTGTTGTCTGTCCCTCTTCATGTCTTCGGATGGTATACTTCAATAGATTGGGTGGCGTGCAATTGTCTTGTGCCCCCGCATCAAAGGCCGTAGCGTCAAGACGAGCCATGAAGCTCCCATTTTCCTCATAAATAGAGGCGGATAGTCCGACGATACATAATGGCTGGGGAGCCTCATCATCTCTGACCGTAACTTTTATCTCACAGCTGGACACATTACCACAGCGATCTGAGGCAGAATAAGTCACAACTGTCGTTCCAAGTGGATAAGAACCACTGGCATCCGCTCCGGTTGCGTTAGCATAAGGAGAATCATTGCTGATTAGAACGCCAGGACTACAGTCGTCAGCCAATGCTAAATCTAAATTAACCTCGCCTGTTTCACAATCATCCGATACACCTACTGTTACATCTGAGGGACAGGTAATAGCTGGTGCAATATTATCTTGTACTTTAATAATTTGTACACTTTGGAATCTCCCTTCACTCAATGGATCATCTGGATCATAACGACACCAGTCGATCACAGTCCAAGTACGTAATACCTTAAAACAGGCAGGCTGAGCTAAGTCAAAGGTCTGGTCGTGATGATTTAGCGCGATCACCCCACAATGTTCTCCTAGTATCTGTGGTGTGTTAAAGCCTTCTGGTAAATCTTCAGGATCGACCATTGCACCGCAAACATCAGTAGTATAATCTTCTGGCCAAATGATATCTTCTTCTGTAAAGGGATTGGAGTTTACCACAAAGATCTCCTGCCTACAGTCTGAGGAATTACCTACAGCATCTGTGGCTGTCCAAGTTCTGATGATACTTCCCACACCACAATCATTGATGGCTTCTACCACGGTGGAATCCAAGGTGTATCCGCAATTATCTTCTACATGTGGAGAACCAAAGATGCTCCAATCAGGGTATTCTTCATTACATTCAATGGTATCCGCGGGTGGGCAAGTCAAGAAGCGTGGTGGTATCTTATCCTGAATTTGCACCATAACCATACAATCAGAGTAATGACGATGCAAATCTCCTCCGCTTACTTCCCGCTCTGGATTTACAGGACCTTCACCCGGATCAAGTTCGTATACACGCATGATTACTTGAATCTCTCCGGTCTCTGCCTCTCCACAGCAAAACAATACACGATCATCAAACCATTCTTGATAACCGGTCGTATAAGGGGAATCATCCCCATTAGCCTGCTCACACTCACCGATATTCATCCTACGGGCTTTGAAGAAAACCTCATCTTGGCAGTTGTCAAAGCTGCCATCATCAAAAGTATTGGCCATTACCATAGCTATCCCACCAGATGGAACAGATACAATGGTAAAGTCCTCGCAGATGGCGATAGGTTCATCTTCATCCACTACATTGACAGACATCGTACACATGGAGCTGTTTCCACAGGCATCCGTCGCTGTATATTGAACAGTATGAACTCCGGCAGGTACATAGGGATGTGGTCCTAAGCCCACCGCACCAAAAGAGGTAATCACATCATATTCCATTCCTCCATCACAATTGTCGGTAATGGTCGGTTCTTCCAACTCGATGGTAGAAATACAATCTCCGCCCTCGGTGGTGACGGTAAAATCCGTGGGACAAGTAATTTCAGGAGGTGTTGTGTCTTTGATATGTACGATCTGTAGAGAAGCCGTTTCAAAACCAGAGCACTCATCCGTCACCAACCAAGATCGGTGGATCTGAAATTCGTATTCATCGCAGATATATGCTGTATCGGCCACCATTTTAACAACTAGGCCACAAGTGTTATCTGAATTAATGACTTCTCCGGAAAAGGTGGGGTAACCTGTGATCGTTGGATCTGCATCTGGCGCATCGCAACTCAGGTCCATATTCTCTGGGAATTCGATTTGATCCAAAGTGGGTCTCTCTATCGTAATAAGCTGAAGACAACTATCACGATTATCGAAGGCATCAGAAGCGATCCAAAGTCTTTCAATCTTCTTCATCGTGCCTGAGGTACAGTTTCCTGGAATGATATTGTCCTCAAAAGTTAGGTCGAAATCCTCGCTGCAGTTATCATCGATCGTCGGATAGCCCGTAAAATCGGGTGAGGTATTGTCTATGCAACTAATCGCAACTTCTTCACAGTTGGAGAGCGTCGGTGCCAGCTTATCGATCAACTGTACAAAACCTACACAGAATACGCCGGTATTGACATCTGTAACAGTCACACTGAGTGTATTTCCTATATAGCTTTTTGCATCAAATTGTACCTGATCCATCCCATCGGCAACGAGAATATTTTCTTCATCTCTTAACACCAAGGACTTCATGCCTTCGCATTCCTGAGGAGCTTCCAGAATACCGTCGGCCTCTAACCAAACGATGCAATCCGTACCGATGGATAACTGCACTGGAGCTTCTTGAGCACTGTTACAGGCCAGATCACAATCTTGCGCCTGAACATGAAAAGGAACCAATAAGCCAAGTAGACCGATAAGAGCCATTAGGCTCCAATCTTTTGGAGGATGGTAAAGCGTAACCCAGAGGCTAGACCTGACCATTTTAAAGTTGCAAATTAAGTGTTTCATGCTGATGTATTTATAATGATAATTGAGTTTTGACATAGGGATGCCAGGCCTAATGGTGGTGAATACCACTAGTGCCGAGTCTTAGTGTTGAGGCCATAATGATCGGAATAGGCATAGCTTGGGTCCTTACAGCAAAGCTGTGACTCTAGCTACTCTAGTACAAAGTGGGTCTGATAATGTAAGGTAAGTTTGGGGGGATGAGTGGAGTTGATAATTTAACTGCTACTGGATTGCTCATCCTCGCGATTGCTATGATAAAGAATTATCTGGTCAATCTTTTAGCTAGTTTACCTTTTTACATTTACTCCCTATCTTGAAAATACCGTGCCAATTTTGTAGAAACCCAAAGGAAGAAAAAAAGAAAAACATCACAAATAACTTATAATCAATTAAATAAAAATTATTTTTTATCTATAAGGGTAATTAATATGGGCTGGCAGGGCCATTAGATCTAGCCATATCTTAGATATTTACGGAAAGGGAATACATCAAAATTTACTAGGAGAATCAGTCAATGTAGTTTTGGGTCTATGATGATAAAGTGGTTATTATCGGAGGGCAGGAAGACGCAGACTCATCAGGTAAGGAAATAAAAAAAGCCCCCCTTCTGTCTGCATAGAAGAGAGGCCATCCCAAAAACCGATTTAAGTATACACTTGAAAACGGTTCTTGTGTGAATCACATACAATCCAATCGCCTTAATTATAATTGCCTTTAGTGTTTCATAAAAGATATATAAAGTATTACGCACTCGTATATCTAAAGTTTCATTCTAACAAAATAAAATTTAAGGATTTTTTAGATATGTATATCTATCAGATAATCAATGAGAAACTTTAAAAAACCAGTAAGTAATTACACTGTCTTCTTTTAGTCAGCGAACAAATTTTCCGTGAGAAAATCTGTATTGGTTCTACGCAAGAATCTATAAATAGATGCTTTTTGCAGATATATTTTTGCACAAATTTTCAATTGAATACGCATAGTGACTTTCTATCCTATAAAAGAGATATAGGGCCACATCCAGTATTCAATTAGATCTTCTGGGGTAGGCAGATTCAATCAAACAGAAGTTTGATCCTAAAATCTGAGGGAAATGTAGTACTCAAAGCTCTTTAGAGGGAATCCACTATCCTAATCACGAAGGTTTAGCGAAAAAAGGTGGGCTAAATCCAAGAGATGTGTAATAATCAATGATTACCTAGGAGATATGGATTATAATTTGTTTTCTATAGACTAGACAAATATACGCTTTATTTCAATTCCGGGCATACCCAAAAGCTGGTATTTTATTCAACATTCGCTCTTTCAAAAGCCTACCCCCTGCCTCGAATAACTCCAAGGCAGGGCGCCTAACCTAAGCCAGACGAGTTGATAGGCAACTATAATAACTACACCAAATTTCGTTTTAAAGAGAAAAGAAAGACAGGATGGCCGTAGCAAATGCTAGCCACAATGGTTGGTAAGTCTTTATTTCCTCATAGTATGTTTACTCCTCCACTTCTTTCAAAACCTCCACAATATCTGAACTACTACTCGCAAAAATCATACCACAAAGCCTTGAGCAGTACCTCCCTTCTAAAAATAAGCGACCCTTCTCCGGGAAGGAGAAGGGTCATCCCAAAAACCAATTGTTAAAAGGACATCTTAGCTTTTTAGCTAAAACTATAGTTAAGTGATTAGCAATCTATTTAAGTAGATGTACTAGCGATCAGGATTTTCAAAACTGAATGCCACGGTTACCTCATGCGATCCTACGCTATAATCTTGAAAACGCTGGAAGGATACATCGTAAGAGTAATACAGGTTAAATCCAGATAGTCTTGTTCCCAACAGTATGGCCAAAGTATTGGCAGCACCACCTCTGTAGGATAGGCCCGCAATCAACTGCTCCTCCAAGAATCCAGCTTTCAGATTAATATCCACCAAATTCTCCGGCCCACCCAATACCTGACGAATCACCAAAGATGGTTCTAAGGTTAGATTCAATTCATATAGATCAAACTTATGCCCAAAAGCAAAGGTGTAAAACTGAAGCGCAGAAGTAGATTGTCCTGCTCTACTACCGGAGATGTCTACTAGACGGTTACGTACTAGGTTATTGATACTTAGTCCACCGAAGGTATTGTCTCTAAAGGTCCCATAAAAGCCCACAGCGGCATCGAATACACCTTTACCCGCCAAGAAATCATCAATCAGCTGATCTCCTTGCTGTAAGAGTGGTGTAGACATGATGTCACTATCCAGGGTCATCTGCTGATATTCAGTAGAAAACCCAGCGGAGATCTTCCAGTCTTCCCCAGCTGTGAAGCGAAAAGCGTAGTTCAGGAAGAGGCGAAGATTGTTCAGTTGTGCGGCCTGCTCCGAGTAAATGCCTAAGCCAAGACCGAAGGACTTACCTATTGGTGCATTGAATAAGGCTCCATAAGTTTTCGGAGCATCTTCAAAACCCGTCCACTGCGCCCGTAAATTAAATTGTAGTTGAGAAACTCCATCAAAACCGGCAGCAGCTGGATTGATCAAATTACGGCTACCATTACCTAAGTTATAATGGTTAAAAACTGCCTCGTACTGCGCACTGAGCAAAGTGCAGATGGCAGAAAATAGTATGAGTAGAGATAATTTTTTCATTTTTGATCGGTTGAATCATGGGAAAATAAGATTTGTACATGGAATCTTTTGATCGGGTGTCAGTCAAGCCAACACCCGACCAAGGATTCGTTATTCCCTCAAAATGGTAAGAGAACCTTTAACTTGTACTAGATTATTATTAGCATCTGTATACTCAAGCACCCAATAATATGCACCTTCAGGTAGATCCTCTCCTCTGTTCGTTTGTCCAGAGAAACAATTGATGCCACCTAAATCAGTACAGTCATAATTCTCTTGTTCGTATACTAATTGCCCCCATCGATTATAGATCTCAATCCTGTTCTGTGCAAAGTCATCCGCACAGAAGATAACAAGATCGTCGTTCAACCCATCTTCATCAGGTGTTAGTACTACCCGATCTTCGAAGCAATTAAAGCGCTTGTCTTTTACTACCCCAGAAACTTCACCTAAGGCGGAAGTACAACCTTGAGCATCTGTGACTTCCACAAAGTAGGTACCATTACATAGTCCAGTAATTTCAGCCGTAGTTTGGCCAGCTGGTTTTACCCAGTTATAGAAGTAAGGTTCAGTACCTCCGGTGACAATTGCTCTGGCTATACCATTGCAATCTTCCGTTTCCGGTTCTGTCTCAATCACAACTTGAAGTGGCTCCGGTTGTGCTAAAGTAAAGGTAGCTGCATCGACACAGTTGTTGGCATCCGTAACGGTTACCGTATAATCTCCAGCGGATAAGAAGCGAGCTTCATCGCCAAAATCATTACTACTCCATCGATATAGATAAGGTGCAATACCTCCAGAAGCCAATACATTAATTTGTCCATCGACTTCATCAGCACAGCTGATTTCTCTAATGTTTACGGCCTGAACTTGAAGTCCATCTGGTGCAGTAGCCTCAATCGTTTGTTCCACCATACACACATCATCGAAGATCCGAACAGTGTACATACCCGGCGCGGCTGTGTTGAAGGTAGAGGCAGTACTTACTACTGCACCTTCATCATTTAGCCATTCGTAGGTAAGCATACCTTGGTTACCACCACCGACAGCTTGCAAAATTCCATCGCTAGAGTAGCTACAACTCACCGTAAATCCATTATAAGAAGATACTGTTTCCAGCGTATTGAAACGGAGACTCGATTGAGTACCTACTTCATAGGTACGAACTAATACAGCTCCTGAATTATCCGTAACGGTGACTGTGTATTCACCAGCCGCAAGGTTTTGTAGCGTTTGGTCTCCGACCATGGCCTCTCCTGTCTGCTCATTCCTCCATTGGAATTGATAAGGAGCAGTTCCAGACAGGGTAAGTGCTAGACTTCCATTGCCATCACCTGGGCAGCCTACGTTGGTCGTGGCTACATCATCGGATAGACATAGAACTTCAATCTCAATGGCTTCTTTCACACAGCCGTTAGCATCTGTGATGATAGGCGCGTAGGTACCACAAGTCAATTGAATCGGCTGTGGACCATTGATGTTGGCATTCCAAGCGACATTATAGGGTGCACGTCCTCCTGCAATATCTAAGGTAATGGAACCGGTTCCTCCTGAATCTTCCGTATCATTTACCACTTCCCAGTTGACATTGATCGGTTCAACATCTGGTACCACGGCTCTTGGGTCTAATCTCGAGCCTAGCGCATCTGTAATAACAAGATCGTAATTACCCGAAGCTAGTCCAGGAATATTGAATACTCCTGTCGTGTTATCCGACTGGGTCAAGGCTGGTCTACCTGACACCATCAACATATATGGAGTAATCCCTCCTGTTACTCGAACTTCTACCAATCCGTCAGAACGGCCACTACAGGTAGTCTCCGTAACATTCAAGGCATCTAAACGGAAAGGTTCCGTTGGGATCAACCAACATTCTCTTGTGGTACAACCATTTGCCGTACTGGTAATATCAGCGCAAATCTCCCCTGGAGGTAGTTCGTCAGCGTTTGGTCCAGTATCTCCGTTATCCCACTGGATATTGAACCCACTGTTACCACCTGCAATATTAATTGAAATCGTTCCATTTGTTCCATCAGTTGATGGAGTGGTTGTAGCTGTAATATCTAGATCGAAGTTCGTTACCTCGAAAGTTCCAGTTACTTCTTGACCGTCTTTTACCACGGTTACTCGATAAGTACCTGCACATACATCTGCCAAATCCTCTTGTGAACTTAGAATCGGGTTCTCCCCTACTCTTTGCCAGGCATAAGTCGCACTGCCTCCAGGAAGTCCACCTACTATCGAGATATCTACTCCACCATTACATATGTTTTCGCAAGCCTTTATAATGTTGAAGGATGTGATCTCCAGGAGATTCCCTAAATCTGCACAAACCGTCTCTACACAGTTATTATTATCTGTTACTTGTAGACAATATTCACCGGTATTAGCGAGATTATTAATGTCCTCCGTATTGGAATTAAATCCACTTGGTCCGGTCCAAGAGTAACTGAATGTACCAGGCCCAGTACCTCCAGATACTGTAGCATTAATGGCACCAGTGCCTCCCTCATTCGGAATATGAGCTAAACTCAAACTGATTATGATCGGGTCAAAGTTGCTCAGAATATTAATATTATTGAGGCTAGCTGAGCAGTTATTGGCATCCGTAACAACAACAGAATAAGTACCCGCAGAAAGGTTACTTTGTGTTGTTGTGTTATCAGGCAAATTCCCGTTCCAATCAATATTATAAGGAGGACTACCACCATTTACGGCAATGGCAATCGCCCCTGTTTCGTCACTAGCACATTGTACATTCTGCACCGAGATTACGCTAATGCTGATCGGCGTAGGACTACCTACCGTATAAGAGCCTCCAGTAGCGGTACAGCCATTGGCATCAGTTACCGTTACGAAGTAATCGCCAGGCGCTAAACCATTATTCTGGCTGGTATTGGTTCCTGATGGAGACCAATTATATGAAAATGGACCAGTACCTCCAGTTACGGCCAAACTAATACTACCATCAGAACCATCCGAACAACTAGCATCTGTTACATTAAAACTGATGTCAATTGCTGCCGGACTTGGTACGGTAATCGTTTGAATCGTTTGTAGACCTGTTCCGTTATCCGTCACGGTTACGGTCACGTCTCCAGCTGATAAACCACTTGCTGAATTTGTGTTGCCAATACCATTGATACTCCACTGGTAATCGAAAGTAGGACCTACCCCACTTACGTCCAATGAAATACTACCATCATCTTCACCTGGGCAACTAACAGCTGTAACTGTTGGTGTTACAGTTGGAGGAGGATCTTCTCCCACTAAAATATTACCACAAACTAGCGTAGGATCAATCAAGGTGAGATCGGCAGACGTGATCTCTACCTGCACTGGCGAATCAGTGATACATATCTGTGAACTATTTGTTCCAATTACTGTGAAACAAAGCTCAAAAAGAGCCTGAGGATCATTATCGGTATTCAAGGTCACTCCAAGGCCATCGGGATCATTCCAAGTTACCCTAATGGTTCCCGCATCCTGGGTACCAAAGGAGTTTTCACTTAACCCATTTAGATTAAAGCCAGTGATCTGATCCAATTGTAGCTCAGCAGAGTTATAGGAGATAGAAAACTGCATACCAATGATACCAACAAATTCTTGTACGCTGACTGGTACACAGAAGGAATCACCTTCCTGCAGACTTTTATCGCCTACAATGATTCCAAAACCGTCAAAACCAGACCCTGAACCATTATCACTAATGGTAATGATTCCCGTATCAAAGTCAAACGGTACATTGTTTAATCCGCTATCTGTGACTTCAATCTGAGTAGGATCTCCAGAGATTGTCACCGCTGTGATCGCATTGTTTCCAAGTACATTAAAACACACCTCATAAATCACCGTTCCATCATCAACAGTGACTCCTGTTGCATTAGGATCAGACCAAGCCAGGGTAATCACCCCAGGAGCAGGATTTCCAAAACTCGCTGCAGAAAGACCTGCTAGATTGGGGTTTCGAATCTCTACAAACTCCAATCGACTAGGATCATAGTTCATGGTATATTGCATACCAAGAATGCCATTGAATTCGTAAGCTTTGATATCGAGGCAAATCTGATCGCCTTGATCAGCAGAAAAGTCCTGTATAGTAACGCCAAAACCGTCAAAGGATGGCCCACTGTTTCCGCCGCCGCCACCGCCGCCGCCGTTGTTACCGCCATTTACGGTTACAATACCGTCGTTCTGCTCAAAGTTTATCTCATTCAATCCACTATCGATTACCTCGATAGGGGTTGGTGCATTGGCAAAGGTTACCGTCGTAGAAGAGTTACCGATCACCGTGAAGCATACTTCAAATAGTATTGTACCATCATCGACAGACAAGCCTGTAGCATTTGGATCTGACCAAGAACTGGTGATCACACCGGAGGATGGAGTGCCAAAGGAGTTCGGGCTCAAGCCCGGTAAGTTTGTATTGGATATGGAAGAAAATTGTAGTACCGATGGATCATAAGTAATCGAATACTGCAATCCTAAAATATTATCAAAGTTGTAAGCTACCACATCAAGGCAGATTTCATCACCTTGGTTTGCCGTGATATCTTGAATTGCCAAGCCAAAACCGCTAAAGTTGGGGTCCTCGTTACCACCATCTCCGCCGCCGTCACCTCCACCAGAGCCGCCATCTCCGCCGCCATCGCCTCCACCAGAGCCGCCGTCGCCGTTGATGGTTACAGTACCTCCGCTTTGTGCTAGATCTGCAGTAGTAGTAAGATCAGAGTTTATAATCTCAATTGGCGTTGGTGTATCACCAAAACTTACATCAGTTGTCCCTGTTCCAATGACATCAAAGCAGATCTCATATATCACAGTCCCATCCGATACAGTAACACCAGTAGCATTCGGATCCGACCAGGACATGGTGATATTTCCAGGAGTAGGATTACCAAATGAATTGGGGCTTAGGCCAGCCAGGTTAGTATTAGAAATAGAACTAAATTGTAAAACAGCAGGATCATAATTGATTGAGTACTGCACACCTAGAATATCCGTGAAGTTAGAAACTGTAACATCTAAACAGATTTGGTCTCCCTGGTCTGCCGTAATATTCTCGATGGTGAGGGTAAAATCGGTACTTCCACCGCCGGAACCACCATCTCCGCCGCCGTCACCTCCACCGGAGCCACCATCTCCGCCACCGTCACCACCGCCATCTCCTCCGCCGGAGCCGCCATCGCCACCGCCAGAACCACCGTCGCCACCACCGGAACCGCCATCATCTGATGGAGGGTTTCCATCAATTGTCCCAGCAGAATCATTTCCAGTAAACCCAATCACTGTTAGTGTACCATCGATTACTTCTGATGGAGTTGGTGTTTCAGAAAAAGAAACAGTGGTACCCGTAGTTCCTAAGATCGTAAAGCAAACCTCGAACAGGACCGTCCCGTCGTCAACGGACACTCCTACTGCAGCTGGATCCGACCAAGACATCGTAATGTTTCCTGGTGAAGGATTTCCAAAGGAGTTGGGACTTAAGCCAGTAAGGTTTGTGTTGGAAATGTTATCAAATTGGAGAACTGCAGGATCGTAATTGATTGAGAACTGCATACCAAGAATATTCATGAATCCGCTGACGGTAGCGTCAAGGCAGACCTGATCTCCTTGGTTTGCATCAAAATCTTCTAATGTCATCGTAAATCCCTCCAGGTCATCGAGCCGACCTAGGGTAGGGTTTGCCATCATGCCCATAGGTATGAGCAAAAGGAGCCCGGCAAATAGGCGTGTAAAAATCCTATCCATCATGTTCGGAATTTGGGATGTTAGGGAATATAATTTATTGGTTCAAAAACACCAGTTTTTGAGTTACCTGAAAATCAGGAGAGGTAAGATGGAGGAAATAGGTGCCAGGCAGATCAAAGATGTCCTTTTTAATGTTTAGATCATGCTGACCACTTCCATAATACGCTTGTTCCTCAAAAACTGTTTTTCCTTGTAAATCTAAGATGCTAAGACGAATGGTTGTTGATTGTGTAAGTCTGAAACTTAATGTTGTATGATGGGCGAAAGGATTGGGGTAACAGGCTTGTGCTGTGATCTTATCAGGTGCGTTGTTATAGACGGCATCGACAGTCTCTCCAACAGATACTACGGCACTCTTAAGATCCACAGGAATGGCTGAAAAGCTGGTATCTACCACTTCTGTGATGGTAGAGACATTAGTGGTGTCCTCATAAAATTCTACGCGAGAAAACTCTCCAAATGCTCCTTTGGCTTCAAATTCAATGGAGAACATCGTTGAATCATCTTCGATGTTGATCCCCGTTAGAGAACCTGTTTCAAACCAAACAAAGGAAAGATCACCTTCTGCATTGGATTCTGGGACACCAAAGTTGTCATCCAATTTAAAAGGAGTATGAATATCCATCACTTTCTCAAAAGACAGAACTGCAGGATCCCATCTGATAAAGAATTGAGTGCCAAGAATATTATTATAGTTATTAACCTTTACGGGAAGAATGAATTTTTCTCCGGGTTGTACAGTCTTATCGTCAAGTGATATGGAGACTTGGCCCAGGGCTGGGACCAGTGCATACAGGGAAAGGACGCACAGCAGGAAGAGTTTTCCAGTTGCATTTTTCATATCATGGGATTATGCTCAGGGTTTGTTATTCTACTTCACAACGAAGGTACAAAAAAAAACATATATCACCGTGCGGGCCTGGTGATATTGCAAAAAAAAATGGAGTGACCCAAAGGGCCACTCCAAATGTATTTCGGTTAAGAATGATTATTGAGCAATAATCATCTTCTTAGTTGCAGTGTAATCATCAGTA
>CAJXPD010000220.1 GCA_913057785.1 uncultured Lewinella sp.
TATTCTCAAGGTAAGTTGACCGCTACCAATTATGGTAGAGATCATCACCCACGTTGCTTCACGATGTGGATGGCCGGTGGAGGCGTAAAACCTGGCTTCACCTACGGTGAGACGGATGATTTTGGATACAATATTGTAAAAGATCCCGTCCATGTGCATGACTTCCAAGCCACTTTGATGCATCTAATGGGCATGGATCACGAACGGCTCACCTTTAAGCATCAAGGGCGCCGCTATAGATTAACAGATGTAGAAGGGCATGTGGTTAAGGACATCCTGGCCTAGCTTTCAGTAAAAGCTAAAAGGTTTGGTTTTTTTTAAATGACATATGATGATAAATGATCTTCCTGCTAATTGATGCGCGAATAGAATACTGGCTTTCCGATATCTTCGGGAAAAAATCTAAGCTATGCATAGTGCCAATCGGATCATCTTAACCTCTATCTTCTTAACATGCGGACTGATACTTTTCGGTCAAAATCTAATCAGCAACTCCGGTTTTGAGGAAGGAGGCAATGGCTGGATTTTTGGCACCTGGGGCGGACCAATTGCAAATTTTTCTGCTACTAACGAAGAAGCACAAGAAGGGGCGCAATCGATGAAAATTGAAGTCCAATCCACCGATACCGAAGCAGGTAAGGTCTTTATTCGACAGCAAGCAATTGCATTGGATCCTACCAAAGTATATACGGCATCTTTTCATGTACTGAGTCACTCCGGGCAAAGTGAATCCATCAACCTACAACTTTACTCCCACCCTAATATCGGCTCTAGTGACTGGGGCGTAGCTTGGCAGGAGAATACCATAACCTTCCAAGGAGATGGCCAATGGCACGAATTCAGTTTTCAGTTCATCCCTAATACTGTTGCGGGAGCGCCGGACTTCAATAGCCAAGGCTTTATGTTTGGATTTGCTCGCAATGCCAATACCTTCTACCTGGACAACGTAAGTTTGACAGTCGAGGCTGACGAGCCACCCACTCAGGTACGCACCTACCATGTTAGTAAATCTGGAAGCGATGATAATCCTGGCACCACCGAGGAGCCCTTCCTTACCCTTGGTAAGGCAGCAGCCTTAGTTAAGCCGGGAGATACTTGCATCATCCACGAGGGTACCTACGAAGAAACCTTGCGGCCAGGTACATCGGGGCAAAGTGATTTCCCCATCGTTTTTCAAGCAGCTAGCCAAGAGAAAGTAATCATTACCGCTATGCAGGCCTTAAGTGGTTGGACGCAAGATGATGGCGCCGTTTATAAAACCACGGTCGATTGGGACCTAGGCCAGAAGAACTTTGTCATGAACAAAGAGGTAGCTTGCGATCTAGCCCGCTGGCCTAACAATGCCGACGGAGACCCTTTCACCCTCAATTCACTCCGCAATACCGGGGGAAGTGGCGAGGCAGTAGAATTTGGCGCCTATCTCACCCATAGTCAAATTCCCGATTGGGATTGGGGCAATGGAGGATCTATTCTCTTTTATGGAGATCGGCCTGGATCAGGTTGGACCACCTGGAAAGCCTTTATCATCAGCAGCTCCGCTGGCCGTGTTAATTTTGATCTCAATAAGAACCCAGCCTGGATCAGGACCTTCCACCCACCAGCAGATCGAGGGGATTACTTCCTGGAGGGTATTCGAGAAGCCCTCGATTATGAGAACGAATGGTACTTTGACCCGAGCGATAATACCCTATACCTGCAATTGCCCGGTGGCGTTGCTCCCGTTGATGGAGAAGTAAGTATGCGCCGACGTAATATGACTATTGATCTCAATGGAAGAAATTTCATTGAGATTAAAAACTTGGCCCTATTCGGAGGAGGGGTGGAGATCAACGGATCGAGCAATGTCCTAAAAGGCGTGTCCATTTTTTATGGCAGTTATACCAGAGGGGTCGTAAGTGGGTTTAATGCACAAAGTCAAAGTGTCCACATCAAAGGCGGAAACAACAATCGAATTGAACGCTGTGAAATAGCTTTTGGCGCAGCCACGGGAATCTGGGATAGTGGTAATGGCACCCACATCTTAAATTCCAATTTACACGACTTCAACTTCATCGGAGATTATGATGGAGTAATTATGGCCCGAGGAGGATCTGGTACCGTAATTAAAAACAACACCATTGCTAGAGCTGGTCGAGATGCGATTCAGATTGTCAACAAAAACAGTGAGGTTGCTTTCAACGATGTCACTCAAAGTAACTTGATCGCAGACGACTGCGGTTTACTATATACCCTCGGACCGGGGCTCAACATGGAGATTCACCACAATTGGTTCCATGATATTGCCAGTCGGGGCGATCTGAAAAAGGCCACTGGTGTGTATCTAGACAACGATGCAGGCAATGTATCGCTTCATCACAATGTGATCTGGAATACGGAATGGTCGAATGTACAGATCAACTGGAACGGAACCAATATTGATGTTTTTAACAACACCCTTTGGAACGGGTCTGCCGCAATGGGGGCCTGGCACCTTACCGGTACGGCCTTCTCCAATGTGCGCGTCTGGAATAATCTAACCAACAAAAACTCTCTAGAACCACAGTCCGATAAACAGAACAACTTAATCATCACTAATGGAACAGACCCCTTCAATGATTCAGCCAATGGCGACTTCACCTTAAAAGCAGGGGCACAAGCCATTGATTTTGGTCGGGTTATCGATGGAATTACGGATGGCTACGTAGGTGGAAATCCAGATGCTGGCGCCTACGAAAGTGGTGGAGAAGTATGGATTCCAGGCATAGATTGGTATGCTCCTTTTGGCCCTACTGGCCTAGGTTGTTATGGCCTTCCTGGAGAGAACTGTGAGAATGTTACCAGTACGCAAGAAATTCCCATAGAAACGGCCAAGGTATTTCCCAACCCCATCGCTTTCGGGCAGTTGACGGTTGAACTAAAAGAGCACGTAGGGGAAAATATTTCCTGGTGGCTACATTCCATGAGCGGACGCCCCATTCAGAAAGGGAGGGATATATTATTGGAAGATCTTCATATTCGAATGTCGCAAGTCCCAGCTGGCATTTATCTGCTGCGTGTACAGACTGCGGATAAGGGGTATCAGGCCAAAATCATTCGATTGTAGATAACAGATAAAGTAAAAGTGCCTAGGGTTAGCTTAGCGCTGAGACCTGAGCCACTCTAGGTAAACACTTTCTAGCTAAACTTTGCGTAGGTATCTATTGAGATGGAGTGGTACAAACCAAGAATGGTGACTTGCAGAAGTTAGCTATATAACAGGCGCGATATACAGTGAATTGCTAAAAATATCCCCCTACTTTCCAAACTTACCCTTTGTATTGCTCCAAAAAGTGCTTGTCAAAAAATCGGTTGCAGCAAATCTTGAATTCGAGGATCTTCGCCAGCAAAAAGAAATGATCCAACAGTTCGAGACCCTACATCAACAAGAATCTCCTATTTTGCTTTGTAATGTTTGGGATGTGCCCAGCGCAAAATTGGCAGAAAAACTTCACTTCAAAGCCATCGGCACCTCTAGCGGAGCCATCGCCGAAATGCTTGGCTATCGAGATGGAGAGGAGATGGACTTCGCGGAGCTACTACACATAGTCAAACGCATCAAAGCAAATGTCCAAACCCCACTCACCGTAGACCTGGAGGCTGGCTACAGCCGGGAACCTCGCCAAATCGCTGAACATGTTAGGCAACTCTTGGAATTAGGCGTGGTAGGCATAAATTTAGAGGACAGCCTCGTCGATCAGGAACGATATCTCTTGGAAGCCGAGGCATTTGCCAATCATCTAGAAGCCGTCATTCAGGAACTAGGAGATCAGGCTAAGGACATATTCATTAATGTGCGTACCGACACATTCCTCTTAGGACAGCCCAAGCCTTTAGAAGAAACGCTAGCCAGAGCGAAAATATATCATAGGGCGGGAGCAAATGGTTTATTTGTGCCTTGCATAGAGCAACAAGCAGACATCCAAAGGATAGTTGAAGAAAGCAAACTCCCTATCAATGTGATGTGCATGCCAGCACTTCCTTCCTTCAGTATTTTAGAAGCCTTGGGAGTTAAACGCATATCGATGGGTAATTTCCTGCACAAGTTCACGCTTAAACAAATGGAATCTAGCCTCAAGCTAATTGTCAAATCTTCAGAATTCAAGTCATTATTTCAATAAAGGGACAAGCTCTGCTACTATAAATGCCATCCCGTGTCTTCTTCTATTTCAGATTTTTTTGAGCGCATAAGCATCTATTAATTAGCACTTTGCTAAAATTTGCTCCTAACCAATCAGCCACTTGGGGGTAATTAGATGTTGCAAAGTGTCCTTTATTGTTATTATTTCAATATGTAGTTTTACACATATATCATCCCCCTAATTTATTCCCTAAGCTGGGACTAGATCCCCAAAAAGCCGTAGTACGACCTCTCGTGCCTCGGCTTTTTGCATAATATGACCTGTATGAACATCCATGAACAAAAAAACGAAACCCATCTATTTGATAAATACAGAATGGGGCTTATCATTTTTCCCAGAATCCACCTGTATCCTGCACAATTTGATGCACTAGCTCTCCTTTGGTAGTAACTAAGTTTTCTCACTCAAAATTTTCCACAAACATGTCACACCCTAAGCTAACCTTAGGAGTCCTACTACTCCTTTATTTACCCTTTTCAATTCCGCTACAGGCGCAAGGCGACTGTCTCACTTCGATCCAATTTGATTTTCCGGAAAATTGGGGTCAACTAAATATTCATAAGAGCCTGGAACATTACTTCAGTTCCTTAGATCGGCGTGATGGATGGGCCGCCATCCTATTCTCAGAACCAAAGGATGTATTGACCTCCAGGAGTCCCAGCTTGAACCACTTGAGTAAAGAAGCCCGGGAGTTAATTAATCACTTTGAATCCGGAAGATACCAGAAGCCCCATGACAAATTTCGAGTGGTAGTTGAGAAGCAAGCCATTCGGCCCATACATTGGGTGGTAAAAGAAGCCCAAAAAATCCAGTCGTTCCTAACCCCTCGTGATTTTAGTCATTTCTTTATCAGTCGTCCCAACGGAAGTGAGGCCATCGACTATTGCACCCAAGATTTAATTGTAAAGAGCTGGGAATGTTGGGTCAGTTATCGTGCTTATCCGAATACCGTATTACTTAAAGGAACTACGATCCTGATCTTGAAGAATGGGCAATTGGCTGAACATTGGGAGTGGCTGGATTTCCAAGAAGTGTTAGAAGGTTGGGGCCTACTTGAGAATTAAGGTCCTTTATAAATGATGATAAGAACCAGGTATGAAAGAAGAACAATCTCTACGTTATTTTCCAAGGTTGGACAAAATTAAGACTTTAGTCTATGTTGGTGATCACCCTTTCAGGACCGGTCAGATCGTCGTCGTAGACAAAGGAAGTGGACATGCCCTAGTGCTGGATCGATCTGCTTGGGATGAGCTGCCCAGAAGTTGGGAGAGCGCCCAAAAAATCCAACTTGATCTGTTGACTAGCAAGATCAAACTCTTAGAAGAGATTCAAGGGCCATCCCGAGGTCAATTATTTCATCTGTTGAAATAGTGATTGAACTGTACAAGGTCATTCTGTCGCCTATTGTAGATTATTTATGTAGCTGCGCAAGGTTTAGGAGAAAATGGTCTCTAAGCCAGAAACAGTAACATAAAACAATCCACCATGAAGTATCTACGATTAGCGATTTTACTTGCCCTTGGTAGTTCATTGTTCTTTTCTTGTAATAAAGAAGATGACTGCATAGAAACCATATGGTACCAAGATGCGGACGGAGACGGCTTAGGGAATCCAAGTAATACCCAATCAGCTTGTACTCAACCAGATGGTTATGTCTCCAATGCTACGGACACAGATGACACCTCAGGGAACTCTGCCACCATTGCGACTTATGGTGACGCCTTAGCCGCCCAGGTCGCAGCTGGAGACGGAAACGGCATTGACAATTCTTTTAGAATAAGTGGTCTTGTCATCAACGAAACTTCCAACACCTATTTTGCTGTAAATGGCGTGCATCCCATTAATTCCGGTAATTACACCGCCTACTATCCTAAATCTATTGTAGAAGCCTCCCTGGAAACAGATGAAATCGTAAATGCCTGGTCCTTCGATGCAAGTACATTGGGGCGTGATGTTGATATGGAAGCACTCTGCTTTGCTGAAAACACGAGCAAACTTTACATAGGAGACGAATACAACTTCATTTATGAACTGGACCTAAGTTCCGGCCAGGTAACTCGTGAATGGAATCTGGCTGATATCGGCATCAGTACCAGTACTGACAGAGGGGTGGAGGCCTTGACATATCTTAATGGATACTTCTATGCTGGAATACAGGAGGAACGTCGGATTTATCAGTTGGACCTACATCTAGATGCCACGGACCCAGGAGATGCTGACTATCAAAAGGTGGAGAGTCTCTCTTCATTTGCGGTTAACAATTCACCGAGTGGGTTATTTGCCGGTCAAAATGGCACGCTCTATATGGTTGCTTTTGGCGGAGGGAATGTTAACCAAAATATCTACAACTATACTACTTCTGGGACCTTGAGCTGTACGTTCGCACTGCCAAGTACGGTAGATATACAACAAGCAGATGGTATCTACATCGATAGCAATGAGGAGTATGCCTACATCGCTGATTCGCAGGGCGCTTTGAATGGTCTGTATTCTGTGTACAGAATCCCCTGGAGTGCCTCCGATTGCCAATAGACCAAGTTTATCCTTGAATAGGGGAAGGAGCATGTATTGTCTTCCTTCCCCGCTTCCTATACCATCGCATTTTTGTCTCTTCTCTCCAGTCACCTCCTAGGAAAATGACCGGCAAGCTCCTATCTTGCTTTATTATCCACTTCCAAGTCAACGAAAATTATGAGAAAAATCCTTGCGCTCATTGGGCTGAGCCTCCTCAGCTTCGCTGCTTTTACACAAACAGCCTTGGCTACTGAAGAAGCATCCATTCAGGCTACTATTCAACGATTTTTTGATGCCATCGAAAAACAAGATACAAACCTATTTAAAAGCACGTTGGACCCTGCCGGGCAAGTCTGGGTACAAAATCGAGTTAAGGATCCGATTCAGATTTCGAGTCGTTTTTTAGGGCAAGATGTAGGTATGCTACAAGGAGAGAATCGGTTCCTCGAAAAGGCTTTACATTTTGATATTAAAGTTCATAAAGGCATGGCCATGGCCTGGGTAGCCTATGAATTCTGGCGAAATGGAAAATTCTCACACTGCGGAATAGATGCTTTTACTTTGATGCATTTGGAAGGTCAGTGGAGAATCATGTGCTTGGCCTATTCTGTAGAAACTTCTGGTTGCGAAGAACTTAAATCTCAATAATAGTCGCTTAGCCTGCTTATCCTGCTAACTTAGCAGAATGAATATCCATCCAAAGGCCTATTTCAGCTGGAGTAGTGGGAAAGATTCTGCTATTGCATTATATCATTTGCAGCAAGCGGGCCTCAGGGTTAGCCAATTAATTACAACCGTCAATTCGCACTTCGGACGTGTTTCCATGCATGGATTAAGGAGAGAGTTATTGGAGCAACAAGCTATGGAAACCGGGATTCCCTTGTCCATCATCGACATGCCTAAAGAGCCAAGCATGAAGGACTACGATGCCTTGATGGCTACAGCGCTAGGCACATTGGAAAAAGATGGCTTCACGCACTGCGGTTTCGGAGATATCTTTCTGGAAGATTTAAAGTTCTATCGAGAACAGCAATTAGGGCCATTTGGCATCAAGGGCATTTTCCCGATTTGGAAACAGGATACTAAGGCCCTACTTCAAGAATTCATTGCACTAGGCTTCAAAGCCATCGTCATCTGCTTAAAGTCGGACTTATTGGATAAGTCCTTTTTAGGAAGAGAAATCGATGCCTCATTCATCCAAGATCTTCCTGATGATGTTGATCCATGTGGAGAGAACGGTGAATTTCATACCTTTTGCTATGATGGACCCATTTTCACCAATCCGATTTCGTTTTCAATAGGGGAGAAAGTCTTTAGGGCCTATAAAGCACCGAAACAAGGAGATGCTCCTCCTTCTTCTATGGGATTCTGGTTTCTCGATCTCCTACCTTAAAGTCAAATTGATAAAAGCATGAATAAAGAAAGATGGGATGGCAGGTATCGAGAAGAGACCTATGCGTATGGAGAGGGGCCCAATGCATTTTTCAATACATGGCTCCCCAAATTTGAGCCAAAGTCCATCCTCATGCCCGCCGACGGAGAAGGTCGGAACGGGGTCTATGCAGCCTCCTCTGGTTGGCAGGTCACCGCTTTTGATCTCAGCAGCGAAGGAAAAGCTAAAGCCATGCAGTTGGCCAGTCGGAAGCAGGTTTCTTTGGATTACATAGTAGGCGATTTTGCAGAAATCGAATTTGAGGAAAATAGCTTCGATGCCATCGGTCTCATCTACGCCCACTTCCCTGCAGAGAAAAAAGCTGAATTCCATCAAAAGTTGCATACCTATCTCAAACCGGGCGGTGTTGTAATCTTTGAAGCTTTCAGTAAAAACCATCTACCGTACAAGCAGGCCAATCCCAGGGTAGGAGGACCAGGAAATATGGATGTAGCCTTCTCCATCGAGGAAATTCAGGCCTACTTTCCAAACTATAGCCCCCTTCTATTAGAAGAAGCAGTAGTTGAACTAAACGAAGGAAAGTATCATGTTGGCCAGGGTTCGGTGATACGCTTTGTGGGGAGGAAATAGACCCGGCTATACTAGATTTATCCCTTTGCATGTTTTAGATATAGAGGTCATTTATTCACCTCTGATCAAAACAATCTACAAAATGAAAAACAGCTGCATTTTGCTAGCGGCCGGTTTCCTCATGGCCATACTATCCTGTAGTAATTCCTCTCAAGAAGAACATTCCCATCCGTTCATCGCTTCGGTAAATCAAATCATGCAAGATTGGGAACCACAACTACCAGGTGGAGCAGTAGCCGTCATTGAACAAGGGGAGGTGATTTATGAGCAGTATTTCGGAATGGCTGACCTGGAAAGGGGCATTCCTTTTTCGGCGCACACACAAACGGACATTGGATCGATTTCCAAGCAATTTACGGCCTGTCTGATTGCCATCTTAGAGGAGGAAGGCAAATTGTCTCTCGAAGATGACATCCGGAAATTCCTTCCCGAACTCCCCATCTACCAGGACACGGTCAAGATCAGGCACCTACTCCATCACACCAGTGGAATCCGTGACTATGAGGCATTAGAATTATTGAATGGAAGACACTATTTCGATGCGCACATGACCAATCCCTATGTCGTTGAATTAATGGCGAGACAAAGGGCTCTAAACTTCCAGCCAAACACCCGTTATGAATACAGCAACTCCAATTACATCCTGTTAGCAGAAATCCTTGAGCGAGTTTCTGGTCAGACACTCAATGAACTAGCAACTTCCTACCTTTTTGACCCCTTGGGCATGGAACAGACCTTCTTCCACATCAATCAGGGAGAAGACTTTGACTCGAAAGCCATTGGCTATGTAGAAATGGCAGGGGAATTTGTACGACCCGATTATCGATCCCACCTGATCGGCGATGGAGGAATTTACACCACACTTCAGGACCTGATAAAATGGGATCAAAATTTCTACTCGAACCAGCTAGGAAAAAGGACTCCAGTTTTACTAGAAAGAATGAAATATAGAGTTCCTTTATCAAATGGGAATTCAAATTACATGGCTTTGGCCCAAATTTTCACCAATCATTCTTTCGACGAAGAAAGTTGGTCCCATGGTGGGGGAGGGGGAGGATATCTTTCCTTCTATATTAGGTTCGAAGAGGTCCCTTTTTCGGTGATCGTGCTCTCCAACTCTCAGCCACACAATGCCTTTCAAAAAGCCAATGCGATTGCTGATGCCTATTTCCAGGTAGAAAACCGAAATCCAGCTCCTACTGAAGAGTCAGATAAGGCTCAGGATGATTGGAGTCCGATGGATATTAGTCCACAAGCCATTAAACAGTGGACAGGGTGCTATTACAATGAAGAACAATTCAGTTTCTTGCATATTGGGCATGAAATAGTAAACCAAGCATTTCGAGTAGATTGGCTAGAAAACAGGGATGGGGGTTACTTATGTTCCCTGAAGAATGATAGCACCCTAGTGGAAGAAGCGGACGACAACTTAACTTATGAACTAAGTCAGGATGGGAAGGAATTAGTGAATAAGAGCGGAGACAGGGTAGACAGAAGCTGGACCAAAGTGGAGTCACCCGCTACTCCTTTGGCAGCCTGGGCCGGCAGCTACTACTGTGAAGACATCCAACACGAACTACATCTAACAGTACAAGACTCTATCTTGGTTTCGGACACTCCTTTCGCCACCGAATTGATTAACTTTGGAGAGGGTTTATTTAGAGACAAGGAGACCTTTTCTTTGTTGAAGTTTGAGGGAAAGGAGAAATTCACCTTAAACATCCCACAAGGGAATCGAAACCTTCGCCATTTAGAATTCCGAAGGATGAAGGCGGAAAATTGATCTCAAAACTAAGGTGCCGATACATGTGGCGCTGGAATGCAAATGAAAATACGATCGTTCAATACCACTACCGGGATTTATCATTTCGAGTTAGATCAGTTGGAGGCTGATTGGCATGCTCATCCAGCAATGGAAGTCATTCTTTCATCTGGCGATCATCTACGATTGGAAACTGATGATCAATCCCATGAAGGCCTAGCCTTCGCCATAATTGATGCTAACGTCCGGCATCAGGTGTATAGCAATCATCCCGTTCAATTATGGATGATCGAGGGCTCAATAGCTAGGCTGCAAGCGTTATATGCGAATCAGAACCTACTTCTTGAAAAAGGAGTCTATGCGCGTAAAGGACAAGGCAGTTTTGGCGCATTACCAGGACAAATTTCTAGATGGCAAGAATCTCAGGACCTAATCGATAATTTGGATTCCCGCGTACGAAGATGTCTTGACTATTTCAGAACCAAAGAAATCAGCTACCCAGATATGATGCGATCTCTGCAAGCCGAAACCCACTTATCCGAGAGTCGTCTCTCACATCTTTTCAAAGAGGAAATGGGGCTCTCCCTGAAAAAGTATCTTGTCTGGAGTAGACTCCGGGAAACGATCCAGTACGTGCTCTCGGAGGAGATAAGTCTATATGAGGCCGGCCTTAGAAGCGGGTTCTTCGATCAAGCACACTTAAGTCGGGCATTCAAGCAGATGTTGGGTTTAAGTCCGTCCAAGGTGTATAACAGCAGAATGATACAAGAATAAGTTGGGGATTGCACCTAGCTTTGTCCCATTCACCAACAAGCTATTCAATTATGAAAATTAGACCCATAGTACAAGGAGATATTCCTAGTCTAAAAGTAATCTTGGACAATACGGGGCTTTTCCCTTCGGAGATGCTAGAAGACATGATTTCCGACTACCTGGCGAATCCTGATTCTACTGATATCTGGTTCACAGTGGAAGTAGACGGACAGCCTATCTCTATCGCCTACTGTGCACCAGAAAGGATGACGGAAGGCACCTATAATCTGTACGCCATTGCTGTACATGGAAATCAACAAGGCAGAGGAGTGGGAGCCCAAATGATGGAATACATTGAAAACCTTCTACGGGATCAGGGCCAGCGAATTTTAATCGTCGAAACCTCGGGCTTGGCCGATTACGACCTTACTAGAGAATTTTACCGCAAGTGTCAATACACTGAGGAAGCAACCATTAGGGAATTTTACGCAGAGGGAGAAGACAAAGTCGTTTTTTGGAAAAAGCTGTAATTGGCACCACTTCCTGGAGCAAATCTTGGGCATATTTCCCTTCACATTTCACTAACAACCCATAAATCAAGGATCAAACCGCTCTTTTCTCTTCTTAACAAGTCTGAAGTCTATCCATTAATAGAATGCCACTCAGCGCTTACTAATCAACTGATTATCATACCATAATACTCCTTTTTAGGAATCTGTTAACCTAGGTTAAACTGGATTTAAAGTAGATTAAAAAAGGGGACCTTTGCAATAAAACCCCGTCATTGAAGTGACAATCTACATACTCTGGCTACAGCAGTTGTCAGAGCAAAAAATATGAAAACGATAGACTATGAAAAAATTATTGCTGAGTGGGTTATTGTGCTTTGTGTTTTTCAGTATCAATGCCCAGTATGAAAATGATCGAACGGGCTACGAAGGAGACTACTTTAGTCTGGAAGGAGCTCTAGATGTATTCCGTGAATCCTCTAGTTTGCGAAACTTCGAAAGAAGACTCAATTCGGAGGACTACTATGTGAACAACCTGGATCTCAATTACGATGGTCAAATTGATTACGTCCGAGTGGAACATCGACAGCAGGGCAATTTTCACGCCATTGTACTTCAGGCTGTCGTAGATCGCTACGAGGTACAAGATGTTGCGGTAATTGAACTCGAACTAATCGGCAGAAGAGAAGCCGTTCTTCAGATTATTGGCGACGAAGACTTGTACGGAAGAGAAGTGATCGTAGAACCCCGTGATGGTTATGCTGATAATCGAGGAAGGTACCACAGAGATTACGGCAATTACGTGAATGTCTTTTACTGGAGGCCCGTACAATACATCCTAGGCCGTCAATACCGGACCTATGTATCGCCCTATCGCTGGAGGTCCTATCCCACTTGGTGGGCACCGCGAATCCAGTTAACATGGGGAATCTTCCGTCCGAGAATCGTGGTTTATACCAATCGTTTCATTGTGGTGACGCGGCACCGTGTGGTAAGAGTCCATAACTTCTATCGACCTTATCGTGCTTATTGTCCAAGCGTACTACAACGCAGCAATACGGTTCGGGTGCGACAAGGAAGACCAGCCATCCAGCGCGGCCAAGCGGGTCAGCCGAGAAACCGCAATGTTGGAAATAGTCGAAACAGGGGAGAAGTAGTTCAAAATCCGAGGCAAGTTGATCGAGCCAATGCTCGTCGTGAAGCACCTTCCTCCATCAGCAGAAAGCGGACGCAAGAAGCTGCGGGGGCAGATAGTCGAAGAAGAGGTACCGCGGAAGCTAGTCAAAGAAGTCGTACTTATGAGGCGCCAAAGCGCACCTCTCGAAATAGTGCTCCAAAGCAACGGTCTGCGGAGGTCAATAAACCTTCTCGCACTTACAGTCAAGGGCAGAGCCGTAGCAGAACCGCCAGTCCTCAGAGCAAATCTTCTTCTAGAACGCGGTCCAGCGCATCTCGGAGTTCTAGTCGGAGTCCAAGCCGAAGTTCGGCGCCGCAGGTTCGCCAGCCCTCAAGAAGTAAAGCTTCTAGTAGTCGGTCCGCATCTCGTGCCAGGTCTTCTACTCCTTCTCCTAGCAAAGCCCGCTCGTCGAGCGGAAGCAGAAGTCGAGTAGCTAAGCCCTCCCCATCAAAGTCGCGCAAGAGCTCGGCATCGAGTAGCAAAACTAGAAGCTCTAGCAGCAGTCGAAGTAAAAGTTCAAGTAGCCCGAGTAGAAGTAGAAAGGGTAGGGGACAATAGGATAGAAGAAAGATTAGAATATATAAGCATATTGCCGAATGTTAGGTCCTACCCTTGGGTAGGGCCTTTTTAATTCACTATTCTGACAGTTCTTGCAGGTAAGCCTTAAGCCTATCTTGCACAAAGCTATCCCAAGTGGTGCTGCAAAAATCGAAACAGATGAACTCAGGCACTAAACCTTGATGAAGTAAACTGACTTTAATCATACCTGCGGGCATTTCCTCGATGGTCCAATGCAGTTGCGTACCTACCCATTCCTTTTGTACTCCCTCTAGCCCCGCAATAATCTGATTCGCATCAGTACAAGTCCAGCTGATCCTTTGCGGCTCTTCAAAGGCAGTAATTTTGAATCGATACCACGGTTCTCCCCAAGAGACGGTGAACACTGTGCCCTGGTGGACTGCCGGGGGTTCAGTGGAGCCCCACCAACTTTTGATCCCTATACTTAAGGCCTCGAAGGCCTGCTCTGCTGTCGCCCGTACCAGTATATTTGTCGAGTAGTCTTTTTGATTAGTCATGGATAGGATTTTTAGGTTTTCATAACCGATTGCAAAATACAATCAGTTGCAATTTAAAACTACTGGTTGTATTTTGCAAGTAGTTAATAAATTCATGATATGAAAACGCCAAGATCTCACTGCCCACAGAATCTCATTTTAGAAGTGATCGGAGACAAATGGTCCATTCTAATCATCCGAGACCTGATGATCAATGGCAAACATTACTTCAGAGAATTCTTGCAGTCGGAGGAGAAAATTGCTTCTAATATTCTATCCAGCAGGCTAAAATCATTAGAGAAAGAGGGATTGATTCATAAGTCCAATGACCCCGAACACAAACAAAAGATCCGATACCTCTTAACACAAAAGGGTATCGACCTTTTCCCCATCTTAATGGAAATGGCGCGCTGGAGTTTAAAATACAAGGAAGTAGACCCAAGCGATGCTAAACGGGCACAAGCCATTCTAAATGGGGGTTCAAATGAAATTCAATCCTTAATGCAGGAGATGCAAAAAGATCATGTCCATAACGTTCTCTAAATCCTATCCATAAAATCACATGCATGAATTACCTGTTGATTTCCAGCTTAAGTTCTTCCTCTATCTAGGCGCCAGCTTCGTTCCTTTCATTCGAGGGATCAGTTTTAATTTGTACAAAAAGTACCTCTTACCTTGGGGGATTCTAGCTTTGATAGCTGGAATCTTAGCTTTTGTTCTCATACCCTTTACGCCAAATTACTTATCCCTATGCCTACTCAGTCCCTTGTTCTCCATTGCCTTAATGGAGTTATCAGATCACTTATATGAAAACCTAACGGGGCAGAAAATATTTGAGGCAGATATAAACTCTTGGGATCTTGAAAAGAACCCTTTTTGGATGGGGTTATATGAAACGATAGTACTAATTTCCTCCTTCGCAGTCCCTGGATTGATATGGCTATTTTCCTCATGAATCATCAAACTCAAGAGGAAGCCGTCATATTTCTAGGTTACAAAACTGTTTTGTAATGCTTTTCCAGTGGTAGATCCCTAATTTAGCTGAGCATCAAACAGAAAACTTAGCAATATGAAATTTAGTGGATCAGTAGAGATCAATGCCTCAATTGAAAAAGTCACGGCCTATTTTATTGACCCCACCTACCTGGGAGAATACCAAGATGGTTTTGTGCGCAAGGAACTACTAGAGGGAGAAGCCGGAGTAAAAGGGGCCGTTTCTAAAATGTATTATCAGTACAATGGTCGGGATATGATCCTAACGGAAACCATCACAGCTAATCAGCTTCCCCATTCATTCGAGGCCTTCTACCATCATAAGCACATGGACAATACGATGAAGTGCACCTTCACCCCTTTGGACCGGAATCGTACGAGATACAACTACGAATTTGAATACACCCGAATGAACTGGATTATGCCTCGCCTCATCGCCATTCTTTTCCCCAGTATGTACCGAAAGCAAGGAGAAAAATGGATGCAGCAGTTTAAGGAATTTGTCGAAAGGCAAGAAGGCTAACCAATTCTAGCTTTATGTATGGGAGCAATCTTCTTGGACCAAGGATGCATCTGCATATTTTCTAGATATCCATCTGCGTGAAGGAAGCTTCTAAACTTATCGCGGGCTATGCCTGAATCGGTCCGTTACACTATCACAGCATGGTATAAGGATCATCGACAACAGGCTGAAGTTGGCTGGTCCAAATGGACGCAGAAAAAATAATATTAAAAGGAGCAAATGTAGGGAACGATAGTACTTGGTAGCATGTTACTGGGTACATGCAAACACACCAGCAAGTCCTTATTGAACAGAATGTACGGGCTTACAACCAATTTGATGTAGAAGGGATGCTCGTAAATCTACATCCCGATATTTTATTTGAGAATATTTCAGAAGATCGGGTTACCCTGCATCTACAAGGTATCCAAGCCTTTCGCAAACAGGCTGAAGCAGCTCTCACCTTCTTCAGAACTCGCCAACAAGAAATCACAAATTGGCATTTTGATGAACACCAAGTCACCGTAGGTATTAGGTATCAAGCCATCTTGGCCATAGATTTTCCCAATGGTATGAAAGCAGGAGATTCCTTGGCGCTTAATGGCCAATCCATTTTCCATTTCAATGGAGGTAAAATCATCAAGATCATTGACATAAGCTAATGGATTATGCCTCAATTACCCACCCAAGCCCATATCCTCGAGCTGAGTTTAAGCAACCCGATAACCCATGCTGAAATTGATCTTCTCATCTTATCGATTACGGAAAATCAAAACCTACCGTACCTTCTCATAGATTTTGGCCAGCATGAATTCACCTCCTTAGCTGTACTTCACTATTGCAAATTAGAACTCAATCGTATTGTGGAAAAAATGGAGGACTTTGAGCGAATTGCCTTTGTGGTGCCTCCTCCTTATCAAGGATTAGATCAAGCGCAACTACGATACTTTAAGGAAAAACAATTAGCGAGGAAATGGCTAACTGGTTTTCCTGCTGTCCAAACTGCTAATGACCCTGAACAAAAGTGAATCGTTATGATAGAAATTCGAGAAGCCACCAAAGAAGATGTCGGCGTGTTGTTTGAATTAATCATTGGAATTGCAAAGTTCCATGACCAAGAGCAGTTTGTAGCTACGAATCCACAGGAAATGTTGCGGGCTGGTTTTGGTGACACACCGAAGTTCGGCGCCTTGCTAGCAACCTACGATGGCGAAGTCGCGGGCTATCTTTCCTACACCTGGAACTATTCCATCTGGAATGGTGCCGACTACATGAATATGGATGATTTATTCGTCTGGGAAGCGTTTCGAGGGAAGCGGATAGGAGAAAAACTCATGCTGAAAGCAAAGCATATCTGCCAGAACAAAGGTATCCGATTGATCCGTTGGGAAGTCCAGCAAGATAACGACAAGGCTATTTCATTTTACGATCGATTAGGTGCTAAGATGTCTCCAAAAGGAGTATTCAGATGGAAGTTTTGAGATCTGCTCGATTCTTTGGCTAGAAGCATAGATTCCGAACGGCTCAGCCCTAAGCTTGTCTGTTGCAGCGCCCTCCCATTATACTGGCTACCCCAAGAAGGCCAGTTGAGATTGATTTCAGTGGAGCAACTGATTATATTTGCCTGAGGACAGCTTTTTGCTACCTCCACAAATACGCTTTGCACGCAGAATACTTACGATGAATCGAAGGAATAAAAAAAGTGACACCTACCATTTGATTACTGACTCCACTGCGATAGCGGGCATGTTTGAGATTTTGTTTGGCTTTATCCGGCAATTGATGGAGATTCCCGAATCTGATCAGCAGTTATGTCGCCAATATTTTCGACCTTTCTTTGCCCCCAAAGGGACAATACTACAAGCGGCTGGAACCATTCCTAAATACCATAATTTCATCGCCGCTGGCTACATGCGGAACTTTCAGTACAGTGAAGAGGGAAAGGAGATCACCACAGATATCAATGATGGCCCAAGGTTCTTTACCTCCTATTACAGCTTTATCCAACAAACCGCATCGAACGAAAACCTCCACTGCATTACCGACTGCACCTTGCTTCGCATCAATCGGGTAGACAACGAAGTCATCACAAGAACGGGAAAACATTCTCAAAGATTCGTAGAGAAAATACTACAACATTATCTAGAGTCTAGCCGACAGCGAGTAATCGATTCAAACACACTTTCAGCCAAAGAACGCTATCTTAAACTGCTAAAGAACCACCCCGCCATTGTCAGAGATATACCTATCAATTACATAGCCTCCTATTTGGGCATAAACCCAGGAAGTTTAAGTCGGATTCGTCAAGAATTATCTAGCTAGTTCCTTTTTTCTCACAAATGTGAAGTCCTGAAAATAGATTTTGCCAAACCTTTGCGGTAGGAAAAGCCATTTATCAGATGGCATTCGTTAATGGCAAATGAATATTCAAATGGACTTAGCAACCCCACCTCATCCTCCAAAATGGAGATTGCATACTATGAGAGGCCTATTCTTCTTAAATTTTATCAGCCTCGCTTTTGACAATTGGTCAACTATCCTTTTCCCGGGAGAGCACATGGGGGTATTGACCGGAGTAGCTGTTAGCTTCTGGGCAGGTTTCTCTTTGTTAAACTTAATCGGGGTAAGATTTCCCCTAAAACTATTACCCATTCTTATGCTGCAATTGCTCTATAAATCCGCTTGGATCATCGGGACCTATTGGCCCGCTAGATCAGCTGGTATCATCGACGCTGCTATCCAAGAATTCTTTTGGATCTGCCTAGCTGGAATCGCATTGAATTTGGTCATCATCCCATGGGGATACGTTTACCAGGAATACGTCAAGAATTTTTTCCGATCCAGTGCAGCTTCGTAGAGTTTTGATACCCTTTATCAGCTGGACCTAGCTTTCCACCCCCAGGCTAGCAGGCCTATGACGATAGCCGCTAAGGCTGAAAAGGCAAAGCTCCATTTGGCTAAGGAAAAATAGGCAGCCATTTGTGCGGTTCCGACAGCGGGGTTTGGATGTTGATTGATCAGACTCACGATGGACAAATTTTCTCCATAGTCGAAGATCATACCCAGCAGTGGAAATAGGATTACCCACTTTAGCAAGCCTTGTCCCCAGCCGAGTTTCTTCCAAAGGAAGGCAATCAAAAGGGCAAAGGCAAAACCGTAGATCAAAGGATAAATCAAATCTGCCCCCAACTCGATTGATTTGTAGAAAGCCCTAGCTGGGTCAGACATTTTATTGATAGTATCTTGAGCATATTCTGCTGAATAGCTGGGAATGGTGATGTCCAAAGGAGGGATTCCGGGGGCCAGTTCTTCCATTTTCTTGCCCATATAGGGCATAATGCCAAGCATAAAGAGCAAGTCTGCTGCCAATAGGATGAGTACATTTCGGCCGGTTGCCCACTTTTGTATAAGCTTTATCATGATTCTAAAGTTGGTGTTGCTAGTCAATTTACTAATAAATGAAGAGGGCATAGAACACATTATGCAAACTTTAGATCGATATGTGGATCAAACTGAGATTTTCGCCAGTAGTTCGTTCCGATAACTCTTACCTATTGGCAAGGAGGTTCCTTCAATCAAAATCTCACTCTGATTGTGCGCTCCCACTTGAGCCAAGGCCACCGCATAAGAGCGATGAATTCGCGCAAACTGCCCGGCAGGTAGCTGCTTCATAAAAGAACCCAAATTACCTTTCACCACCAAACGCCCCTTAGTGGTGTGGAATCGAACATAATCCTTCAGGCTTTCGATATATAGGATATCCTTTAACCAGATTTTGTGCTTAGTACGGTTTACATTACATAAAATAAATTCTTCTGGCTCTGGCTTAGCTTCTTTCTCAATTACCTTGACCATGGTACGATCCCGATAACGATCGACCGCCTTCAAAAACCGATCAAAGGCGATGGGTTTGAGCAAGTAATCAATAATATCCAGGTCGTAACCATCGAT
>CAJXPD010000221.1 GCA_913057785.1 uncultured Lewinella sp.
CGTAGCTTTTCCGCCGAGGAGCACCTTATACCAGCTTGTACTCACCGATTTGCTGGGATGCGAAGTACGGGAAGAGATATGGGTACAGGTGGATACTCGCGCCAGAATTTATGCCCCCAATGCCTTTTCGCCAAATGGAGATACCCAGAACGACCGATTTACGATTTATGGAGGGCCGGAAGTAGAGCGCATCAATCAATTATCGATTTTTGATCGCTGGGGGAGCCTATTGTTTCGTATAGAAAAGATCCCTCCGAATGATCCATCTGTTGGATGGGATGGGGTAGTCAGGGGGGAACTCGCTTCCTCAGGTACGTACGTTTATGTGGCGGAGGTTCAGCTTAGCAATGGGAGAACGAAGATGATCAAAGGAGAATTAATGTTAATGAGGTAGTGCTAGTTCACTACAAGATTGGAATTTTCTTCCTTATCGCCTACCTTGCTACTGATCAAATATTCAGCTATGATAAGTAGGCAGTTTATCCTGTTGGCACTGATACTATTGCTTTCTCAGAACTCAGCCGCGCAGAAATGCTTCGTTCAAGGTCAGTTTCTATATTCCTCCGAAGAAGATTACAGCTTTGGAATTTATGAACACCCATTGTTAGAGGCGCAGTTTCCGGTACTAGGAGAGGGGAGAAGTGATGCAGAGGGTAATTTCAGTTTTGAGCTGGAAATAGCTGAACCGAAGATTCTGCAATTGAAGAGAAAGGCAGATGTCTATAGCATTTATGTGCAACCCGGAGATACGCTATCCCTTAAGATCCTCAACCGGTTTAACATAGAATTTGCGGAAGGGAGTGGCAACGAAAATGAGTTGCTATTTCAGATGGATTTCCATCAAGCCTTTTATGCTGGGGATCCGCTAGACGATTGCCTATTGGCCATCGATACCTTAGGAGCCAAGCGGCAGAAATTGATCCAGCAATATAAAGAGTCCACTCCTTCTGTCAATGAGGACTTTCTAAGTTATCTGGAGGCAGCTGTAGTTGGAAATCGTTATGATCAATTGAATCAAGTATATCATCGCCATGTCCAAGAACAGCCAGAGAATCCCTTACTTGGAGTGGTGTCCAATGATCTATTAAATCTTCCTATCCTTGATGAAACACGTTCGGCGGTCTATCTAAATGCAATGGCGGCTTTTATGCAAAATAGATTGGATCAGGCTATGGCTGTCGATCCTATCTTAAAGGAGAAAGAAGCTTTGCAATGGGAAAAGCGAAAAGCAATCCTGTCTGAGACTGCCACTGAAGCCCCTGCCCTGAAGCGATTCATGGACTTTTTCCTCCTAGGTATGGAGTTATGGTGGGTGGAAGAGGAAGAGGATTTGGTACTTCTGGATGCCACATGGGCAGGGATGAGGAGGCAATACCCTGATGATTCTTTGCATACGTTGCTTACTGATTTATATCCCGAACGAAGATCCGCTGCTTTATTGAAAAAGTTGGAAGATATATCCATGTTGGATAGCACTGGACAGAAAGTACTACTATCTGAAGGGGAACAGTTTCCCATGCTAGCCCTCCTTTGGTCGGATACATCAACGATCAATAATGACATGGAACGCTTAAGCAGTTTGTTACCGCCACAGTGGAAGAAAGAGCAATTGGTAACCCTCTATATCGGAGAAGAAGAAGGGTTTTGGCAAGGCGCACTACCGGTTCTGAATAAGTATGAAAAGGGAAGGCACTTTCGCCTGGAAGCTGGGACAGTAAAGGATTTTAAGCAAATCTATAAGATAGAAGCGACGCCCATTTACTTGCTATTTGATGGTCCGAAATCTTTACAGCAAGTATCCTTTGAATTATCGCAACGCATTTACAGAGCTCTTTTTTCTCTGGGAAGATTTAGATAATAAGAGGAGATACGAAGGAACTATTTATGGGATACCAAAATTGATTTGGTAAAAACTTCTACCATGTCAGCACATAAAACGCGCGGATTAAGTAGAGCAGCTGCTGAGGCCTTACGGTTTCTTCGAGAGAAAAGTGAGCACAATGCGGCAAGCGTCAACTCGGAACTGCTGGCCTTACTACAAGAGGCAGAAGTTTCATTGGAGTTTTATTTGGATACCTTGAAGGTAGTGAAAGCGGAATCTAGAATTGCCATCCACTTTCATCCGGAACGAATTACTAAGGCTGGGATTACTGTGGCAGAAGGACTCCTAAGAGAAGGGAGGTGTTTAACTCAGTTTGAAACTGGGATTTCGAGTGGGAGCCCTACCGGCTTTGCTGGAGGGGTTAGAGATGAATGGGAAAGAAAATTCTTCGGTGGACGCTACCACCATCAAGGAGCCTCATTCAGCGAGAGACCCAAGTATGGAGCCCTCATGTTGGCTTGCTTCCCAGATGGCCCAGCTCCTCGCTTCGGCTCTTCTTATTTGATTTTGCATCCTGAAGTAAACAAGCGGAGTACCTATACCTTTGGAGGGAATCAGGATGATCTCACCTGGAAACGTACAGGCTCTTGGAAGCATTTGGACTCCATTTTCTTGCCTGTACTGGAGAAATTGAAAAAGGAGGGTACCGTTTTAGGAAATCATGAATTAGCGGCCAAGGAGTTTTTGGACTTACTGAAGCTAGGCAATATGAGGCCAGCCAGAACCGGTAAGCTAAGCAATGCCTTGGATAGTTATGTGGAAGCTCAGATTCATGGCCCGGTAAGTTTAAGGGAAGATGTAGAGAAGCTGGTGGTAGATCGTTCCCTGTACGGCACGGAGTTGGAAGATACGCTGGCAAAACTAGCAGTTGAATATGAGTTGGAACTGGAATGGTATGAAGGGTACAGCGCTAGAGTAGAGGAGCTACCCGTTGAATTCAGAGGGTATACTATAGATCGTTTACTAGATCGGATCGCTCCCGATGGCGAACTTACAGCAGCTAAGATCGGTACTGCGTCCAACTCATTTCATGAACATCCTGATCTTTGGTCTGAATGGGGAGCTGGAGGAGAAGGCTTGACGTATTTCCGCAGGGCTTGGCATGCGCTTGTTTATCACGGTCAGTCCGCTTCAAGTTTAGGCAAAAAATAAGCGAGAATGATCTAGTAGTCATTCTCGCTTATCCTTTCAATTACTTGATGATTCCCTAGGCCAAGGCGGCCCCTTTACCTAGTAACTTCAATACTTTTAGGTGGGATCTTACGGCTCCACGGAACCTCTCATGTTCGTAATAAGGCAAGTTGAATTCATTCGCGGTCTTCTTGACAATCTTAGCAATATTACGGTAGTGAACGTGTGAAATATTAGGAAACAAATGATGTTCGATCTGGAAGTTCAAACCACCCACTAACCACGTTACCAGTCGATTATTACAAGCGAAGTTAGCAGTAGATTTCAATTGGTGGATGGCCCAGGTATCTTCCATGTTGCCATCTTCCGGTGGAGCGTGATGATTCGGGCCTTCTACCACATGCGCTAATTGAAAAACAATGGTAATGTACAATCCCGCCAACATATGCATCAGCACAAACCCGATGATTACGGCCCACCAAGAAAGTCCCAACATAATAGGAACGGCAATGATGAAAAACACATATAGCCCCTTACCTAAGATCATTTTTACCGTTTCGGTAACAGGATGGAAGCCATGTTTTTTGGTCATTCCTGTCTTATTGTAAGTAGCGAGTTGCTTGAAGTCCTTCATTAGGATCCAGCTGATAGTGGCTAAACTATACAAGGGAAGTGCATACCAATGCTGCACCTTATGATAGCGTTTTAGCTTTCCTTCAGGAGACAACCTCAGGAAGGGTTTATCATCGATATCCTCATCCAGATGATAAATATTAGTATAAGAGTGGTGCAGTACATTGTGTTGGATTTTCCAAGTAAATGGACTCCCTCCGATCAAATTCATGGAAAAGGCTGCTACCCGGTTAAGCCAAGGCCATTGAGAATAGGCGCCGTGAATGGCGTCATGCATAACGCAAAGTCCAAGTCCCGCCAAACCTACTCCCATCACTAGGTAAAGGCCGATTACGAGCAAGGAAGGCATGGGTATGAAAAGTAACAGAAAGTAGGGAACGAGATAGAAGGCAAGCATGACAAAGGTCTTGAAATGCAATTTCTCATTTCCTTTTTTTGTAATACCGTTGCTTTTGAAGTATTCGTTGACTCTCTGATTTAGTGTACGGAAGAAATTCTTCGGATCTTTGGTTGCAAATTTTACTACTGGATACATGCTTGAATTCGATTTTAAAGTAAACAGTTGAGGAAAGGGCCGACCCTTTCGGCTCTTGTGTTGAACAGCTGGTTATGGGCAATGTTCAATGTTTATTTGGCAGATAGCAATGCCAAGCTATCTTCTCCCCGGCTAAAATAGAGCCAATCGAGTAGTACATTCACCTGTTGATCATCCTCATCTTTGAACAAGAGGTAAATATCGTGTGTAGTTTGCCTTGTTTTTAGGGGTACTTCTATCTGTTGTAAGCCCGCCTGCTCATCGGCAGTCAATGGAAAGGTGCCGGCCAGTTCTCCATCTGGCTGATCTAACCTTATTTCTACTAAACCTCCACCTTTGACAACTGCATGAAGGTGGATTTGCTCGATGGAGGTTAGGTCAACGTCTTTTACGCCAACATAGCGATTATTCGTCAAGCCTCCCAAACCATCATTTCTGGTGATGATTCGAGTACGGTCGACCTTATCGCTACGAACTTGCAGTTGCTCTGCTTCAAACTTAGCAGCTCGCAAAACTAAAGAATTTTGTTTGGTAATAGAAGAAATATTACCACTACCTTGGTCCGTGTAGGTAGCCATTAACACATATACCCCTTGTTGCTTATCTCGATCATGTCGATCCGTCACAAAGGTACCCTTCGTGGCAAAGGCGGATTCTTCAACCGGTGGGCCAGAGAGCGAAAGGATATACTTAACCATATTTTTGGCCTGCTGCTCTGTCAATTGCGGGTGGGCAGACATGGCTGTTTCTCCCCAATTCCCACCTCCTCCAACAATTACTTTTTGGGACAGCGTAGCAACGGCGGTTTTATCATCCTTATACCGTTGGGCGATATCCAAATAGCTGGGACCGTTGATCTTAATTTTTTCGGCATGGCAGTTTTTACAATCGGATTGTCCCACCAACTGTGCCCCCCTAGCGATCGGCGAGGTTGGCGTTGCGTCAGCCATTTGATGGCCTTGGGCCACCACCGTCAAGTCATACCCTTCTTCCAAATAGTCAATATTCACCTTGACTAAATCTGGAGAGATACTGCCACTGGCCAAGCTCCCATCCTCTCGATCCTCAATCTCCACTTCATAGTCAATCAAACCATCATTCCAATACAGACTGTTATTGCCATTGATGTTCCAAGCCACAGCTGGAGGCTCATTCCCCACCTGTATATCAATAGCAGATTCAGCAACGAGTCCTGATGGATCCTTTACCCTTAGCTTCACCCGATAAGTCCCGGGACTGGTAAAGGTATAGTTGGGGTATGCGGATCGATCCTCCACCTCCCCGCCTTTGAAGATCCATTCGTAAGATAATTGATCGCCATCTAGGTCTTCAGAGCTAGCTGCTGAGAATCCAACGGTCATCGGAGCTGCGCCGACCGTTTTATCCGCTTCGATGCGAGCAATCGGAGCTCTATTCCCATCTACGTATTCGATTTTTGACAGTCTAGCCTCAGGGTTTCTGGCAAACCATTGCATACCGTACTCGAGCAGATACAAGGCTCCGTCTTTCCCAAATACCATATCCATCGGACGCTTGAAGTTAGCAGAAGGCATAAATGGGTCTGCTTTGATGAAATTCCCTTCTTCATCCATCTTCACAATATATATCCAGTGCCGCATCCATTCGTAAATGAACAATTTGTTATCAAAGTAGTCGGGGAACTGCTGCTTGGCTTCGGGGAATGCATCTTTATAATATATGGGTCCAGCCATGGGATTTTTGCCTCCGGTAGCTACCCAGGGGAACTCATTGGATTCATCATAAGAATACCAAATCAGAGAAGGCTGAAAAGGGGGGAGCTCATTTAGACCAGTATTGTTCGGTGAATTATTGATCGGCTTTTCAGGGTTGAATGTTGGACCTGATTGCTCCGCCGTGAAATCGTAATCGTGATATACTTTTCCGTCTCCACGAAAATAAGGCCAACCGTAGTAACCTGCTACCTGCGCTTGGTTTACTTCATCATAGCCTTTCGGTCCTCGATCTTCACCATCTTTACCTGCATCGGGCCCTACATCTCCCCAGTACAACCAATCTTTCTTCTGATCGATTGAAATCCGGAAAGGATTACGGCAGCCCATTACGAAAATCTCTGGGCGGGCATTAGGGGTACCTTTGGGAAAAAGATTGCCTTCGGGAATGGTGTAGCTGCCATCTGGTTCAGGATGTATCCTTAAAACCTTACCGCGAAGATCATTGGTGTTGGAGGAGGTCCGCTGAGCGTCCCAGGGTTCGCGGCCTTCCCGTTCATCAATGGGCGCAAAACCATTGGAAGCAAATGGATTGGTATCGTCCCCGGTCGATAGAAATAGGTTTCCGTGTTGATCAAACTCTAAAGAACCACCCGAATGACAGCAAGTTATCCGCTGTGTTTTCACCTCTAGCACTACCTTCTCGGATTCATAGTCCCATGTTTCTCCGTCAAAGTCAAAACGGGAAATGACATTGATAGACTCCTCACCAGGTGGGGCATAATAGACATACACCCAGTTCGTTTCTTCGTAATTGGGATCAATAGCTACACCCATCAAACCATCCTCAAATTTATCCCAGACGGGTAGCATGGTAACGAGTCTAAGACGTTCCTGCTCAGGGTCCCATAATTTTATGCCGCCCTTTCGTTCCACTAGAATGACCTTTCCGTCAGCAAAGACATCCAATTCCATCGGTTCATCTAAATTGGAGGCGAGTACCGTCTGTACAAATCGGTTTTCAGCCGGGACGGGGTAAGTGTGTGCCTGTGCATAATTTAGAGACTTGTTATTGCCAATGGCATATTTTATCCCTCCTAGTAGATGTTGTAAAACGATAGGTTCTGAATAACTTTCCGGCGTATGACCCCAACCCGTATAGAAGGCTCGGCCGCCATCGTATTCATGATACCAAGCTATCGGGTGTTCAGCTCCGTTTTCTCCTCCTTCATAAGAGGTCTCATCTACCTGCATAAGTACCGTGAGCTCCGGATTGATTTGTTTGTAGTTATACCATTCGTCTGTTCGAACAATAGGCGCCTTCCCGAGCTTTCGAGTAGCAGGATGATTGCCATCAACTACGATCGAAGCAGCTTCTTGTGTGGCTGGATGGCTTTTGAAATAGGCGCCAACTAATTTACCATACCAAGACCAGTCATACTCTGTATCGGCCGCAGCATGAACACCAACGAAACCGCCGCCGGCTTGTATATATCTTTCAAACTCGGCTTGTTGCGTGGCATCTAATACATCGCCTGTTGTATTAAGGAAAACCACGGCAGAAAAAAGAGAAAGGAAATCCTCTTTAAATTGACTGGCATCTTCGGTGTGAAATACTTTGAAGCCCTGCTCACGCCCAAGTTTATTGATGGCGATGACACCTGCTTCGATGGAGGCATGACGAAATCCTGCGGTTTTGGTGAAGACCAAGACTCGTTTTTCTCTTGGTTTTTCTAGGCAGGAAACTAACAGCGTGGACAATAACAGTACGAGTAAAAATCCTAACGATCTTTTCATAATTGTTTAAAGTGTACCTCGTCTGAGGTTTTCGTTTTGATAAAAATAGGCTTACCTGCTGGGGCAAATTGATGTACCTATTCGGGTGTACAAATGCTAGATTTAGGTGGTAATTTGGCTACAAGTAGGTAAGGCTTAGAAGTACTTTTCTTTCTGGCATACGAAATATGCCCTTTTGTGGCCACCAAAAATACTAAATGGAAATAGTCTCGCAAAACTAATGTTTTTAATGGCAGGAAAATACCAAAAATGAAGAGATGTGTATCAGTGCAAGGGTAGTTTTACGTTGGGCGCGTTCGTATTTCTGCAAAGAGATACGAGGTGATGAGATTCAGCGCAAACGGTTAAGCCGTGCAATAGACCGTTTTTGCGAGTGAAAGCGAACTTTCAGTGGATAAAGGAAGAAATAAGATAGGATGTTGGGCAGCTGAAAGACCTTGGAAATGGCTTGTTGTGAGTCTAGTTCCCGTGGAGGGGATCGGATAAATGGTCAAGTTGATGTCGTTCTTTCGCAATTCGAGGGCGAGTTTGGGACTGCCGAAGTCGAAGAAGTACCCCGTTTTTGGCGGGATGTATGAAATGTTGTTCCAATGAATCCTTGTTAAAGAATGGCCTGTCATTTGGAAGACGCGTGGTAAGAAGTTGGCACCGATCAGATGCTTTAACCTGTGATCTGTCAATCCTGGACCGTTGTTAGTGATCCATATATTTTGGATATGTTTGAAGCAGTAATCGTACGGTATCCATAGAATAGGGAGCCCCAAGTCAACCAGCCGCTGGATTATTTGGTAGGATTGATAGTTGCTCTTTGCTGGCTGACTGGGTTTTCCCAAAAGATATAATGAAAAACGCTCCTTGCTGGTTCCGGTTAATATAGATGCATAAGGCATTCCTTGCTCGGTCTTACGACTTGGACTCCAAATCGACATAGGCCCCCAATCGGATTCTCCCAACTTCGAGGAAGGTAGCAGTGACAGGGGTGCAGAAAACGCTTTGGCGAGACCGAAAGCATAGGCCAAAGACTTTTGCCTTCCTCGATGTAGATGTGAGATATAGATGAGATCTAGCATTGGACTGAAGAAATAGCTTATCATGGGTTGATTAGAATAAAAATCCTTAGGGTGCTAGTCCAACAGGCTAGCCGGCGTTTTTTCTGTGGAAAAACTTGATTCCAAGGCGTATAACTCAGGCTGTAGAATTAAGAGCGACACAAAACGCTTTCGCTTAATTTCTTCAATTTTTGCTTGATCTTTCTCTAGTATATTAGCAGGAAGTGCTCCTGGTAGATATGGTTTTGGTAACATCCGTTCCGTGTTTCTCCACCACTTTCGCTTGGTTCTCGTGTCTATCCGTTTCCCAGAAAAGAAAACACTGGGTTGAACGAAAACTGGATTAACCAAAATCGGTGACTGAACTGCCCGCTCTGCTCTGCCCTCCCCGCTCCTGTAGGCTGAAGTATACTGAACTTGCCCGTTTAAGGGAATTCCCAATATCAATAGCATAAGGAAAACATATCCTGAATTCTTCATAGCTCGAAAATTTTAAGGTGATGAGTAAATGACAGTACAGATCGAATGAAGTCCTAAGGGATTTGACTGACTGATGACTAGCTTAAACTAACCATCCTCAGGTCATTCACTCTGACTAACGTGGAACTAGACTCAGTTCAATTCTGTCCTCTTCTAGCAGTCGCCCGCTTTCGTTCAGTAATTTGATGGAGACAGCATCAGCTGATTCGGTTTCTACTCTATATAAGATCTGTGAAGGCTGTTCCACCTTTCCGATGTAAGTGATTAGGGTTGTCGCATAGAGCTGTTCAACGAATGCCTTGACGCCCTCAGGAAGGGCCGGGGCCGTCAAACGGGTTCTAGTTTCTAACCAGCGGCCTTCCTCATTAAAGAAAATCTTCTTTAAACCTTCTTCATGCGAAAACATGGCTACTACTGCTCCTTCTCTAAATTCCCAAAAAGGATTACTGACTTCAGGGGCTAGTTTATTGAAAGCTTCCACAACCGCCATAGGAGGACTGTTTTGAGCTTGAATCGCTCCAAGTGAAATCATTATAGACAACAACAAACCGGTGAATATTCTCATATCGGGTATTTTTAATAGTTTTACTATCATTAAGACATGTTTTACTTTTAATTGGTTTTGCTTTATCTATTAACTTTCTTTATGGTAACCATAATGGATCCAGAAGGAGTTGGACTGAGCGGTTATCCGATCAGCTGGATAGTTACTAAACCATGAATACTTGTGGAGGTTGAAACATTGGTGATAAGAAGGAGAATGCCTGCACTTCATTTCGGAGTTTTGCGGCAAGCAGAGAAGGAACAGGATAATTGAATGAGCGCTTAAGAGGAATGACAAAATCTGAAATCAAAAGGGCAAGCTTGTGCTAAGGGACGTGAAGGCTTATTCTTTGACCAATTCTCCTTCTACGAAGTACATGCCAATGGCATTGGCATTTTCTTTGAAATCACTGTGGTATTTACACTTGAATTGGTCCTTGACCAACTCATAGGTAGCTGCAGAGATGTTGACTTCACCAGCCTCCCCATATGTTTCCATGCGAGAGGCAACATTTACCGTATCTCCCCAGATATCATAGGCAAATTTCTTGATACCGACGATGCCAGCCACTAGGGGACCAGTATGAATCCCAATTCTAGCCTCGAAGAAAGTTTGCCCCAGTTGCTGCTTACTAATAGCATTATCATGCATAAAGGTTTGTATTTCCAAGGCGGCATGTACTACATTACTGGCATCATTCACGTCGTCATCCGAAGCTATTCCTCCCACACACAGATAGGCATCCCCAACGGTTTTGATCTTTTCTAAGCCATGTTTTTCAATGATGCGGTCAAAAGCCCGAAAACAGTGGTCAATCTTGGCGACTAGTTCTTCGGGTTCTAGTAGTTCAGAAATTCTTGAAAAGCCTTTGAAGTCAGAAAACATCACGGTGACCATTTCGTGTCGTCGGGCTTTCGCTGAGCCAAACTTTTTGAGTTCATCTGCGGTGCCCGCTGGTAAGATGTTAAGTAATAGCTCCTCAGATTTCTGCTTTTCCTTCTCGAGTTCCTGGGTTCGAATCTTTACCAATTCTTCCAGCTCCTTCTCTCGTTTCTTGATCGTATAAATGCGGTAACGAGCCACGGCATAGAAGATGCCAAAGAGCAGAGAGGCAAACAATGCCCAAAACCACCAGGTCTTGTAGTAAGCTTCCTTCACGTGGATAGAAAGGGCCAGCTCTTGATTATTCCAACCGCCATTTAAACCTTTCGTACGGACGCGTAGGATATAGCGACCCGCTGGAATATTGTTGTATCTAATTTCTGAAATGGGCGTGGGATCTGACCATTCTTCTTCAAAGTTCTCCAGCAGGTAGCTGTATTCCGTCTGAGTGATCCGCCTGAAATCAGGTTGAGCAAACTTAAAGGAAAAGAATCGGTCCCAAGGTGTAAATACGAAAGAGGTCAAGTGTTGCAGACCAAAGGTCTGTCGAACCAAACTATCAGATCTGCCATCTAATTTGGTGAGTCCAGCCAATCGGATGGGACTGTTGTTCTCTTGTCTTTCTACCTCCAAGAAGCTGTCGTCAGGATAGAAGGCATTTACCCCATCCAAGCCGCCAAAATACATTCTCCCATCTTTTGCCTTATAAAAAGATATCCTATTGAACTCATTGGACGATAGCCCATCGTTGGCCGTGAAGTTGAGAAAACTATATCTAGCGATAGAAAACCTACAAAGGCCAAAATCCGTGCTTAGCCATAAAACGGAGTCACTTTCTGGTAGAATACCATTGATGAAATTATTCGGTAATCCGTCCTCAGTAGTGAATACCTCTAGTTCCTGGCTCTGTAGATGTAAGCGATGCAAGCCGTAGGCGGTGGCCAACCATAGAAATCCGCGATTATCCTCATATGCAGCATTTACTTGCTGATGCAATAGCTTGACGGGGCTGTCCTCTCGATTATGGAAATGATTTTTCCTTCCCTCCTCCGTGTGTACCTGAAACACACCATTATCCAAGGTCGAAAGCCAAAAATAATCTTCACCTTCCGGCTGATACAAATGGCTGATACGGCCAGAAAGTGTATCCCATTGACCGTATTGATCTTCAAAGGTGGTAAGCGTTTCTTGCTCCGTATCATATCGATATAGCCAACTTTCAAAACCAAACCAAAGCTTCCCTTTTCGGTCTCTGGATATTACCCCCAGGTCCTGTGATTCATGTTTGAAGAGGGTATCCACCTGTCGAGTATCTAGCTGGATCCGTTTTCCATTGCCGGTATATAGATATCCCTTATCATAGAAGATGCCAAAGGGAGAATTAAAGAAGTCATTGGAAGGAAATAAGGGTAGCAGTTCGTTATTTTGTGGGTTGTAGGTGTGAATGGAGTTATAATAGGCCATATAGATTTTACCCTGTTCATCTTCTGTCATTCCTCGTACGCTACAAAAGACATTGCTACAGTATTCATTCCCGCCGCTGAGAATTTGCTCGAAATATTCACTAGAACGCACGAAGTTATCAGAACGAACAATCTTGATGGCCCCAAAATCGGTTCCCAACCAGATCACTCCTGCCCGGTCTTTGAAGATCTGCCGATACAAGCAGTTATTTTTTGTGAGCGGTCTGATGGCATCATCGTAATTAGTGAGTTGTTTGTTATAGCTGGAGTAATACCATAAGTGTCCTCTTTCTCCTACCCAAATATCTCCATTCTCTTCTATGAGAAAGCTTGCCGCGGATTCATCGATCTGCATTTTGCCATTGAGTGGATGCCCTTTGAATTGGTTAAGATCTGGAGACAATTCATAGATATAGCCGTTGGCTAACAACACCCAGATACTGTTTTCTATCGTCTGTAGTTGGACAATACGGCTATCAGATACAGTTGGTCCGCTCGGTGCTACCCATTTCTCTTTGACCTCTCCTTGATCATCAATTTGCCATAGTTCATTTTCAAAGGCAGCCACATAGTAGGCCCCATGATGATGTAGTAAGGGGCGTTTGGGATATTGCCCAGGTACATTAAGCAAAGTGCTTAGACTACTGTCGGTGCCAATGACCTGAATGGAGGTATTGCCGGATCTTTCATCATAGGTGGCCATCCAGGTTCGATCTAGGGAGTCTAGCATTAAGTTATGTGGTACCATAGATTCCCTACGAACAATTGCACCGTCCTTGATTTTTTTGAGTTGAAGGGCATCTTGCTCGGGCTGGAGGATAGATAGATAATCTGGGTGAGCAAGGTATATTTTACCTCCCTCATCGATAATCATATCAGAAATAGTATTGAATGGGATTTGGTGGTCCTCACTTTGGGTGCTGAAGCTGATAAAACTGCTACCATCGAATCTATTGAGGCCATTGATCGTGGCTATCCAAATGAACCCGTAGGCATCCTGTTGTATCTTGAAAACATTGCGATGACTCAAGCCATCTTCGATATCATATACCTTAATGTCCTCGTCAGTGAACTGCGCACTCACAAACGTTTGGGCATATAATAGGATACCGAAGAATAGGATTACTTTTCTCATGGGTTTTAGCAAGCACCAGAAAAGGCTTCCTGTGCACCTGTGTCTATTTTGTTTGATAACCAAGGTTGACCAGTGATCTCTGTTTTTTTTGGATCAATACAACCGATGATTGTATTCAATTGCAATGGGACGAAATTAACCATTTAGCTTCAGCTAAAGAAATTCAGTCTGTTCTAAAGGTTTTCTTTAACAAATGCTAAATCATTGTTAGGCTTTTGCATATTTGCTCAACTGAAACAGCATCGATGCGAGCATTCGCCCTATCAGCGACCAAAGGCCGGGAAAAAGAAGTAGAGCGGCTTTTTCTCCCTAATCAAGGCTTGGAACATGTTCCGGAGCCTATCCGTATGATGGATAATCTCCAGGTGCTAGACCTATCCCATAATGCGATCAGGAAACTACCTCACTGGTTCGGATCCTTACCGAAGCTCCGACAGTTGATATTAAATGGTAATGAAAAACTGACCTTTGATGGATTGAGGGATTTAGCACCCTCATTAGAGCAGCTCTCCTTGCAATCCATGTCTTGGGAGCTTCTCCCTCCTGGATTGTTTGGGCTTCCTCAGCTAAAGTTTTTGGATGTAAGTAGCAATCAGCTACAAGAATTGCCGAAAGAGATTCCTACTGCTTGTCCCTTGCAGACTTTGATCTTAGATCACAACCAACTGAGCCGCTTACCGAAGCAGACAAAGAACCTGATTCAACTGCGCAAACTATCGGCCAACGCTAATCAAATAAGGCGCCTGGTAGCTGGATTGGGAAATTGTCAGAATCTCGTTGATGTACAACTGAACAACAATAGACTTGCTAGCTTGCCCAAGACCATCGGGCGCTTGAAAAATCTGGAAAACCTAGCTATAAGCTCTAATCGATTACGAACCCTGCCAGCGGAAATAGCTAGCTGTACGATGCTGCGAAAGCTGGACCTATCGAATAACAGAGTAAAAGGCTTGCCGCGAGGCTTAGCCCAATTAGAATGGCTTCGGGAACTGGATGTCTCTGGCAATGTCTTGCGAAAATGCCCGGAGGTGTTAGCAGAATGCCGCCGTCTTCGCAAGCTTTCGCTGGCAGGGAATAAAATGAAGTATCTGGTCAATTGGCCGACCGGGAGGGCCATTGAAGAATTAGATTGTAGTAGGAACCAGATAGCTTCAATTGAAGGCCTAGTCGAGCTGAAAAGCTTGCAAGAACTGAATGTTTCTAGCAATAAGATTGAATCCTTTTCTAGTGAATTCTGGCAATTCCCTCGCTTGAGGAGTCTCGGCGGATCACGGAATCCTGTCAAGATAGAAGGTCCAAACTTATTGGGATGCCCAAATCTGGAGCTGCTCAATGGATTATTACCAGCCGCTAAGCGTACCCAGCTATTGGCGTTTTTATCTATTTCCAGACAAGAGGACTGGGATGAAACAGATAGAAGACGCTACTTTAATCTGTATGTAAAGCAGAAGGAAGCCTGGGAGGAACTAAGCCTTGGCATTGCTTGGAGAGGCATGCAAGTACAAGACCCCTACTTTGCCAATAGCTTTCGACAATGGTTCCACAAGCGCAGTCGAAGGCGAACACAAATAAAAAAGGGCAGTACATTACTATTCCTAGGCTCCTTGTCGGACGAGAATCAAGGAATCCATAATTCCCTATCCAGTTTGGGCATCCGTTGGGTTACGAATCAAAATGAAGCTGCTACCCATATCATACTTGGAACCCATAACCTTCCCTCCGAATTAAGTCACCTAGACCTCCCTTGGTATAGCGAAGAGCAATTAACTCGCCAACTAGATCGCCTGAACGGAAAGCCGTGGAGCCGTGAAATAAGCAAGGAGCAATTGGGAAAGGTGCGAAAATTGCTTTGGAACCAACAGGAAGTTAATGTTCGTTTAGCCTTGCAACTACTTCGAGGAAGCGGTGTACCTAAGCCACTAACCGTGGATCTGCTTGCGCTATACCTCGCAGGTAAGTTTCCCAATCTTCAGGAAGAATTAAGGGCTGTTCTTTTCCCTTATTCGCCAGACTTAATTAGAACATTGCTTGAAAAGGGGCTAGAGCCTCCAATGAACTCAGCTGATCTCAAATCCTGGAAAAGGTGGTTAGGAACAAAAGAAATCGATGCTTTAACACTAATCTCTAGGTTGCATTAATGCTTAGCGAAGGACACAGATATAATTTTAACACATTTCTGTTCTTACTTTACGGCTAGGATTGTACCTTTATGAATAACAATATGAGAGTATTGTCCTCCTAGAGAAGCATTTCTTATATAGTAGAAAACTGCACACGACATTTATTCCCCAGATAAATAAAACGGTACCCGGCTAGTACTCCGGTAAGACTATTTTTTGAACCTATAGCAGCGATCAAAAATATATTTGGTGTGGAAGTAAGTTACTCTCACCATTTATTTTATCATTGCTAAGCTAAATCTCTAGTGCCTAGCTGTCGCTTAAACACTAACGAACAACACAGTTAGGCTAAAAAGTTCGAAGCCTAAATTCCAGATCCATGAATATAGACCTGTGGTCGAAGCGATACGTTATTGGCAGTTTATTACTTCTGGGCGTCCTTCTCATCTCATCTGCGACTGCTGTAAGGGCACAAGACCCCGTATTTACCCAATATTTTAATAGTCGTATTTACTCCAACCCCGCTTTTGCGGGGATCGATGGAGCGCTCAACTTTACGGCGAACTATAGAAAGCAATGGGGTAAGGTGCCTGGCGGATTTACGACTCAATATGTAAGTGTAGAGGATTTTGAACCCTGCTTCAATAGTGGTTTAGGGCTCTTTGTGATGCAGGATACGGAAGGAGAAGGTCTTTTGCGCACCCAAATGGCGGCCATAAGCTATGCTTACGTCATTCCATTTCGACAGGGTAAGACCCTGCACAATATTCGTTTGGGCTTGTCTCCTTATTATTTGCAGAAAACCATTGATTGGAGTCGCTTGATCTTTTCTGATCAGTTAGATCCAAAAGAAGGGGCTATTTTTCCTACACAATTTCAGCCTTTTGATAATCTTCCAGTGAATTTTGGTGGTTTGAACGCAGGCTTTGTGTATAGAAGAGATCGCCCCACCAAGTGGAAAGACAATTCCCAATTGTCTATTGGGGTAGCCGTAAATCATTTGCTGAATGTAAGCTTTGATACGGGACCGATAGAATCCTTGCAGGGATTGGACACGGGATTATCCCCACGGATCAGTGCCTTTTTAGGGTATTATCATCCCATGTTCAGGATGACCAATAAGCGGTACATTTTTTACCTGACGCCCCAAGTGCGTTATGAAACGCAAGGTAAGCTGCAATCCACTTCCGTGGGGGCTACGATTCGGTATGAAACGATGACCATCGGTATGTTTTACCAAAACTCGACCCCATTTGCAAATTGGCAAAATACCAATTCATTGGTGGCCTATGTGGGATTGTCGTTAGGAGTAGCTGATGACCAAGCGATCGATATTGGCCTGAGCTACGACACAAATGCAGGGGGACTACGTTCAAGGACGGGAGGCGTCTTTGAAGTTTCTCTAAAGTATTACATAGATAATAATGGACTATTTTGCAAGCTCTTTGATATGGGAAGTGGTGACAGTCGTGTACATTGCCCACCAGTGGGTCAACCGGCCAAAAGACGGTATCGACAGTCGAAGTAAATAGAATAATTACCAAAAACTAAGCAAGAATTAATGTCCTACCGATACAAACTTCTGTTGTGTAGTGTAATGGTGATCCTCAGCTTTGTACCTGATTTAAGGAGTCAGTGTGATGGCTCTCGGATGGACGCCAATTACGAATTGTTGACCAATGATATCTGTGAAGGAGAAGTAATTCCGGTAGCCAATACTACGGATGAGGCCGGAAATATGGACGTGATCTATATCTGGGATTGGGGTGATGGTACCAAGGATACGATGTACAACCGGTCAGATACGACGCACGTTTATTTATTCCAGGACCAGAGTGTATGTAGTACGCCCGGTGGCGAGGCTTCTGTCAGTTTGCGGCTGGATGCAATTGTGCCGGAGTGTCCACAGTTTAACCACTTTGTGATCAAACCGATCTTCATCAAACTTAGACCAGAGGCGTCCTTCAACGCCCCGGAATTCTTATGTACCCCAGATCTGACGGTTGATTTTCAAAATCGAAGCTGTAGCCCTGATCCAGATGCCACCTATAGTTGGGAATTTGGAGACGGCACCACCTCAACAGAGGAGAATCCTTCTCATACCTACAGCGGGCCGGGAACCTATAATGTGAGGCTAACTACCGATGGGTTTTGTGGGATTGCCACATTTAGTCAGATAATTACAGTCTATGATAGTCCAGAGGCAGATGCGACCTTCCAATTTACGCCTTCCAATGGCTGTACACCGGTAAATATCCGTTTGCAGAACCAATCCAACTTTGCTACAAACTTTGAATGGGATATAGGACCAGCCAATAATGTGCTATATATCAATGATACGGATGAGTTGTCAGAAGAGCCGGAGGTTCGAGTTGTGGGGCCTGGTGAATACATCTTTCGTTTACGGGCAAGAAACATATGTGGAGAGGATGTCTGGGCCGATACGCTAGAGCTATTTGAAGCGCCAACGGTGAATTTGGAGCCCGTACCGCCTGGTTGTGAGAGTGTAACGGTGAATTTCGGAAGTCAAGTAACTTATACAGGTTCTGTTTTTGAATATCGATGGACTTTTCAAAATGGGGAACCTGCTACTTCAACCGAAGCTGCTCCGAGTGGCGTTGTGTTCAATACACCAGGAACTCATCAGGTGGTAGTAGAAGCGATCAATGATGTTTGCGGTTCTATATCTGATACTATACAGGTTGTGGTGCAAAGCCGGGACCCGGTGACCATTCAACGACCTAGCCCCAATACGACATTTTGCACCAGTGACGATCCGATTAGCTTTACGGCCTCCCCGGCTGATGGGCAGTGGTCGGGCCCAGGGGTGAACCCTGATGGCGTCTTTAATCCTGCGAATGCGGGAGTTGGCACCCATACGATTACCTATCGTTATGGGGATGGTGTATGCAGTTCCGAAAGCAGTGTGCAGGTTGATGTGTTTCAGGCGCCAGATGTGAATTTGGCGAGTGTTGATCCTGCCTGCGGTAGCCTTAGCTATACACCATCCGTACAATATGTATCGGAGGACCAGATCACAAGTTATAACTGGACTTTTGAAAATGGTTCCGTGGGGTCTTCTACAGATCCTTTCCCAAGCGATATCCTGTTCAATACAGGAGGATTGGTAGTTGTCGAAATTGGAAGCAGTTGTGGAACCATTGTGGATTCAGCTAGGATAGAAGTTCAAACGCCATCGTCAATTCAAATTACGGAACCGACCAGTGCTATTTGTAATACCTCTAGCCCATTGACGCTTGAAGTATCTCCATCCGGTGGGAACTGGTCTGGAACGGCAGTCACAGCCGATGGTATCTTCGATCCTGCGCAGGCAGGACCAGGAACTTTCACACTGACCTATAGACTCATCGAAGGCGCCTGCGATCAATCCCAAACCTTAGAGTTAACGGTGCTTCCAGCTGCCGAGGTTACAATAGAATCTAATGTATTGCTGTGCGAAGATGGGCCGATCTATAACCTGGATTTTACGCCTTTTGGCGGAACTTGGAGTGGTAGCCCTGGAGTGGTTGATCCGTCTCTTGGACAGTTTGATCCGCAGCAAGTTACTCCAGGTGATGTTACGCTAACCTATACTTTTCCTGATGCTAACGGTTGCGTGGTTACCCGTGATGCTCAAGTGACGGTTCAGGCTTTACCGACGATCGGCCTACCTCCATCCGCAACCTTTTGCCGGACGGATGCCCTGATCAATTTGCCAGTGCAAGTCGGTTTGAACTTGGATCCGCCGGGGGGTACCACCGAATGGTCCGGTCCTGGTATTATTGATGCACCAAATGGGATCTTCAAGAGTACCGTTGGAGAAGCTCAAAACCTGGACCGTTTCGATGTGATGATCACCTACATGCAAGGGGCATGTACCGTTTCGGATGAGATGGAAATCATTCTAGAAGAACCACAATTGGCAGAAGCAGGAGATGATTTTACCATTTGCGTAGATGAAGGTCAAGTACAATTGATTGGTACACCGGGCGGAG
>CAJXPD010000222.1 GCA_913057785.1 uncultured Lewinella sp.
TTTCTCCCAAATGCCAGCCATGATCTCCCCAAACCACAATGATTGTATTCTCAGCTAAGTCCAAACGCTCCAGTTCCGCCATCAATTCACCGACCTGCGCATCTATGTAACTAATGCTGGCATAGTACGCATGCTTCAGCTTACGCTGATAGGCAGGACTCATGGTAGAATCTAGGGAAGCCTTTTCCTCTCCTAAAGCATATTGATTGAATTCGCCGCTAGGATGTAGACTGGCTCGGTTTACCCCTTCTGGAATATCTTGTTCTGGAGAAATGGGCATGTCATCTTCTTGATATAGATCCCAATACTTTTTTGGGGCATTGAAGGGGAGATGGGGCTTGAAATAACCTACTCCTAGGAAGAAGGGCTGGTTTTTCTCCTTCAGTTTTTGCAATTGTTCAAGGGCTAATTTTGTGGTAAGTCCATCCGGGTAGCCGTCATCAGAAACGTTGGCTCCTTCGTAGGGTTTGACTTGCTTTTCCATGTCATTGCGGTTGCTGCCATCAGCGTAAGCAAAGAAGGCATTCCAACCTGTTTCCCACTTGCCCGCATCAAAAAGAAATTCATCCCAGCTGTGGGGCATTTCCTTGATGGTACTAGGTTCTTCTCGATATTCATAGACGAGACCATCAACAGAGTGAGAGATTTTACCAATGCCGACGGTATAGTAATTGTTTCTTCGCAATTGATGAACGAAGGATTCTGGAACTTCTTTTTCTGGTTGCTCAGCCATGAATTCATACATGGCTCGATTACTGAGATGCTGTTTGGTCTTAGGGAGGGTCCCGGTTAGCAGGGCATAGCGGGAGGCTCCACAGGTCGGGACATTCACGAAATGATTTTGAAATAGGAATCCTTCACTAGCGATTCCATCCAAATGAGGAGAATGAACCAACTCTTTGCCATAGCAGGCGAGTTCGGTCCGCAGGTCATCAATAGCAATAAAAAGTATATTGGGAGATGTGCCTTCGGAGGAGGAATCCTGGCAGGCATTTATACCAAAACATAGTCCTGCCGCCAGTAAGATGGCGAAGAATCTTGAACTTGTCATAAGGGTTGTATTCGTTTTGCTCTTGGCAACTGAAAGTAGCAATACATTTCCGAAAAGCCAAGGACCTTAGACTGGAATGATAAAATTAGCCCCCTCTGATTTCGATTCCCTCCTTCCAGATCCGCTTTGTTTTCCAAAGGTCTTCGATCTGTTGGTGAGGCTTCCCATCAATTAGCAAGAAGGAAGCAGGGGTGCCGACTTCTATAGCAGAAAAAGCATCTAGCTCGAATGTTTTGTAGATGTTGGAAGTGCTGGCTTGCAAAGCTTCGATTTCGGTCAAACCTGCTTGCGTTAGCAGGAATAATTCCTCGAATAACTGATCGTGATAATTCATGCCGAAATTCGGTGCGTCAGTCCCCGCTAATATCTTTAAGGCCTCATGGGCTTTCTTTACTTCTGCTAGTACTTGCTCAAATGACAGATAGCGATCTCCAAATCCACTTGCTTGACCCTGATCTGTGAGTCGCTTAATCACGGATAAGGTAGGAATGATAAAGGTCTCGTTGTTCTTAAAAGTATCAAGCACAGGGGCATCCGCTATCGACCCGTTTCTATACCAAATATGAGCTAGACCGTCTACGCCCTGCCTGGCAATGTCCAAACCATCAGACAAAGTTGAGATATGACCTACTACCTTGCGATTGTGTTGATGGGCGGCTTGCACCAAAGCTGAGATCTGTGGCAGGCCTAGTTTTGCCATGCTATGTTCCTGCGTGAGCTTGATGTAATCTGCTCCTTCTGCCACACGTTCTTCCACAAATTGCTTGGGAGGAAGCTGTTTAGAAAGGGTAGGAATCTGTACCCGGAACTGAGTGCCATGTCCACCAGGGACTGTCGCGCCAACATTAGAAGAATAAAAAAGCGCATGATCTACAGAATCGCGAAAGCTCCTGAGGTAGGAGGCACGTCGATTAGTACTAAACATATCGAGCAAAGCAAAGATGCCAGCCGATTGCGCTGCTTTCAAATCATCGGGTTCCCGGACGTGAACGTGAGCATTGAGTAGGGGAGGCAGGATCGTTTTGCCTCGGCCGTCAATGATTTGGGCGCGTTTGTTGAATTTTCGTTTTTGGTGAATGGCCGTGATTAAGCTATCTGTAAAAACCACATTTATCCCTTCATGTACATGCTCACCATCGAATAAATCGACATTTTGAATCACTGTATAATCTAGTCTAGCACAACCGAACAGAACAGGCAACAAGAAGACGAGGAAGGTAGCGGAATACTTCATAATGGAGTCTTTAAGAATAGGAATGGATCAATTAGTAGTTCGAGAGGCCTGAAAGTGCTTTCTCTCCAACCTATAGACGTAGCAATCATCTTCTCCAAACTGGCGACGCTCCAAAAAGGAAAATCCGAGCTTTTCGTAAAAGCGGCAGGCTCGTTCATTGCTTACCAAGGGGTCGATCAAAACTGCCTCTACCTTTTCTTCAGCAAAGCATCGATCCAGCGCTAGTTCCATCATAAGGGTGCCGTAGCCTTTGCCAAGATCCTCTGCCTCTCCAATCCAGATGTCAATAGCGCGCAGGTTGGCGGCTACCGTTCCCCAATAATGCGTTTCCTCTTCTAATGGATCGATGATCTGTAGGAAGCCAAGTGGGCGGCCATCTAATTCGGCGATCAATTGTTCCCGCCAAGGAGGACGGCGACGGAGTTCCGTTTCCCATTCCCAATCATCGTTGGGGTCGGCGTCGATATTGTGTTGTTGCTGATCCCAATGCTTGAGGGTGTCCAGGTCCTCTATAGTGGCATGGCGTAAGGTGATCATAGTCAGGTGGTGTTTGTATAGGAGCAAATTAGTTCAAAAACCGCTTCCAGGCAAGCTCACGGAATAGCCCAAAACGCAAAAAGCCCAGCACTACAAAATGCTGGGCTTTTTAAGAATTGGAGTGATGGGTGATTATCCGCCTAATTCTCCGATCTTGTATTTTGCTCTTTCGGCGTATTTGGCATCTTTTACCATTTTGTAAGCGGCTACGGCATCGCTCTTCTGACCCAATTTTTCATGCGTTTCAGCCTTAAGCATATAGAACTTACTAGCGTCGGCATCTCCGGCCAATTCGATGGATTTTGCTACGTGCTCAAGTGCCTTTTCACTGTCACCCTTAGCTTTCAAAGAAGAAGCCAGGTAGTAATGTACATCAGCAGTTTCCTTTTCCTCAAGGTAGGAGTTAGCGTAGGCAATCGTCTTGTCCCACTCTTTCTTGCCCCAGCTTACTGCGATAATATTTTGAGCTTTAGATGCATAACCTTCTGCTCTTTCAGCCTTATCTGCAGCTGCTGCCTTTTGGCTAGCCAATAGGTAGAATTTCACGGAAGCAGGATCTGCCTTAGCGTTTAAGACTTGAGCCTTTCCTACGTAATTGCTGTAATATTCTGGATTGTATTCTATGCCCGTTTCATATGCTTTCAATGCGCTATCCATGTCTTTGGCTTTACGGTGGAAGTTACCCGCTCCATAAGCGGCTCTTGTTCCGTTGCGCTTGGCCAATCGGATTACTTTAGCGTCGGTTTCGTTTTCTGGATCTGCTTTGGCAATAGCTTTCTCCAATAAGTCTAATGCAGCAACGTATTCCTTGGCCTTGGCTTTTTCTAGGCCTTGGTTATACAAAGAAGCAGCTGAAGCTTCTTCGTCTTGTGCTTGCAAGTTCAATGACACCCCAAAGCATAATAACAGTGTGGCGAGGTAAATAAATCTTTTCGACATCTTACTTACATTTAGTTTAGTTTACAAAAAATCTCTTTTAGCTACCCCGGATACAATCCAAGGCACTTGGTAGTTATTTCGACGGACAATAGTTAGTGTAATACTTTTACTTTATGGGTAGAAAAGAGTAGTAATTTGAATAGGTGGAGTATGCTCTTTTCGTTCACCCAATGCGGTATAGAGGAATATAGTGCGCCGCTTTACGCTTCTGTTGCTTGTTGAGAGAAATTCGATGATTTGCTGCCATTCAGGCTGGACTTAACCTTGCTGTTGACGGAACTTTGCCTACTCGCTATTCCGTGTTCAGCTACCACCAGATGTCCAAAACAAAAATTCGCAGCTCATAAATTATATCCAAACAAACACTCAGTGTTTTCAATTTTTACGTGCCAAAAATAAAGCCTCCCTAGCAGAAATAAAAATTATGGGTCACTTTAACACTTTTGGTCAGAAGGCTGACTAATTTCGTCCTATTGACAGCCTAAATTATCCCATTTCTCTGCCGTGGGAAGGAAGTTTTCAAAATTCCTATTCTGGCAAGGCGAAGCAAAAGTACTTGCCTCCCGCCTTAGTTCCGGGTTTCCCGCCGCCACCAGCAGCGATCAATACGTATTGCTTTCCATTCAAGGCATAGGTGGACGGCGTGGCATATGCCCCAGCATCCAGTTGATATTCCCATAGCAAGGCCCCGGTTTCGGCATCAAAGGCATGGAATCTTTCGTCCATGGCCGCTCCAATAAAGACTATACCTCCAGCAGTGACGATTGGCCCGCCCATATTGAAGGTCCCTGTCGGCGGTAATCCTTGAGCTTCTAAAGCGGGGTAGGTTCCTAAGGTGCTTTGCCATTTGATCTCACCTTGATCCAGGTCTATGGCTGTCACGGTACCCCAGGGTGGCTTATTGACGGGAAAACCTTCAGGGTCTTTAAACTCATTGTGACCAGTGGCTACATAGGGGATGGTTTCCGCAAATGAAAAATCTAGCTTAGAACGATCCAGGAGTTTGTCTTTTCCGTGATCTCTAACAAAGGCGGCAAGCGCCTCTTTCTCATCAAGTGACAGCATGGCGAACTTGGGCATTTGTCCTTTTCCATTTTCAAGGACCTCTATGACGTGGCCGACTGGCTTTGGAGCCACTACTTGGCGAAGATCGGACAAGGATGGTGCGCCGGGGTTTCGAGCTAAAGTATTGCCATGACAGGTCCCGCATAGGCCGCGATACAATTGCTTACCAAGGTCAAACTGAGCTATTGTCGGAGAGGGTTTGGACTCGATCATAGAGATCCACTCCGCTTCATTACTGCAATTCACAAACAGCGTTCTGCTTTCCGGATCATAGGCGGCTCCTCCCCAATCCGTTCCGCCGTTGAACTGTGGGAGGGTAACGGCATCTTGCAGCCCGGGCGGAAGGAATATATCTCCAGTTGTCATTTCAGAAAGACGCTTTCGAATAGCTTGGGCCACCTCGGGTGTGCGCTCGCTTACCTCTTCGCTAGTAAAGCGTTGTTGAGCGTAGCGGAGTGATGGGGGAGGAAAGGGCTGGGTAGGCCAAGTTTCTTCGCCAGGAATGGTACTCTGGGGTACGGGGACTTCCTCTACGGGAAAAATGGGATCACCGGTTTCTCGATCCAGTACAAATAGATGCCCCATTTTGGTGGGCTGTGCAATGGCATCGATCAGTTGTCCGTCCTGTTCAACTTGAACTAGATTGGGCGGGCAAGGAATATCATAGTCCCAGATATCATGATGAACGACTTGGTAATGCCAAATGCGTTCACCAGTTCTGACGTTGAGTGCCAAGATGCAATTGGCAAAGAGATTTTGGCCCACTCGATTACCGCCCCAGTGATCGTAGGTGGAGGAACCCGTACCGCAAAAGAGGATTTCACGTTCAGGATCTAAGGTAAAACCTCCCCAGGCATTCGCGCCCCCTAATTCTTGCCAGGAATTGGGAGACCAGGTTTCATAACCCAACTCTCCGGGTTGCGGAATAGTATGGAATACCCAACGGATTTCTCCGGTCTTAACATCATAAGCCCTAATGTGGCCTGGTGCTGCCGGACTTGGCCCTTCACCGAGGGTGGTACCCATAATTAGTAGATCTTCAAAGACGATACCGGGAGTAGCAGCTGTAACCCAAGTGAAATCTACGGGCTTGCCGAGACCTTCATATAGATCAACAGCACCGGCCTTTCCGAAGCTTTCGATTTTTTCGCCAGAGCGGGGATTCAAGGCATAGAGCGAAGATCCGGCTACATAGAAAAGGCGACTGCTTTCTCCGTCTGGCCAATAGGTGACTCCCCGATTCACTCCACTTGCTGAACGTCCTTCGTAGGGATCAAAGCGCCAAAGTTCCTCACCAGTCGCGCCATGCACAGCCAGCACTTTTAGCCCGGGTGTAGTTAGATAGATGATGCTATCAATAATGACGGGATTGCACTGGATGGTGGATCGTGGAGCGGTACGATGGTCGCCGGTTTCCAAAATCCAAGCCGGTTCGAGCTGTGTAACATTATCAGCATTTATTTGCTGGAGGGGTGAGTATTTGCTGCCGTTGGCATCGGCGCTGTACATGGGCCAATTCTCGGCAGCTGGCGGAGCTAGGTCGGACGAGCATCCATACAATAGGAATAAACTGAGGAGGCTAAGTATATTTAGCTTAGTAGGATATATAGGGGATAAAGCTGACCCCAGGCTTGTAGGACAGAACATGTTTAAAGTGGTTTGAAACTAAGTTACGGATTATTCGAAAAAGACACGACTGTCCAAGGCTTGTATCTTACCCTTTATTTTATTGTTTCTGAGTTTACCCTGACTGCCGGGGTTGATCGTGATGGCGAAATCTTGACCCCATTCTTGTTTTGTACCGCATCGAGTCACCTTATTGGCTTCGATTTCGAACTGAGAACAATTACCGACCTGGATTCCATCCCATCCGCAATCGCTAATCTGATTGTTGCGAACGATCACGCGGGCCAATTGCTTTTCACTTTTGTAGTGCGGACCGATATAGATGCCTTCGTACTGACATCCCTTGATGACGCAGTTGCTAATGGTAATGTCTTGATAGGGTTGATCTTGATTTACCCGAATGCCAGTGTGCGCGCCGGTTATCCGAATACCCTCTAAGTTGAGTTGGCGGGCATTTCCCCATACGGTGATGCTTTGATTGAGGTGTAATTTTCGGTTACCCTTGATTGTGAGTTTGACGGGGTTTTCCAAGATGAGCGCATCTTCTCTATGAGTAGATTCAATCTTTACGCTTGATCGGAAATTGAGAACTAAATTTTGCGCGTTTTTTAGAATCAGGCGATCTCCTTTCCAACTTCCTTGGACCTGTACGTTGCCAGACCGTCCCTTAAGATCCAATACATTGGACTTCAAAGTAGATAGGTCAATACTTCCTTGTGTCCAGCCAAAGCCGCTTAGCCACAAAAAGAGAAAGAGAAGGATGGCTTGTTTAGGCATAGCTTAGGCTTGAACCTGAACCCACTGTGCTTCTTTTCGCATGAAGAAGGCTACCATGGCAAAGGAGAACAGAAAATAGGCTGCCAAGACAAAGGTCAATGCAACGGAGAAGTTCTCTAAACCAAACCAACCGCTTTGCCACCATAAAATCCCCAGGCCTATTCCCGCCTTGACACCTTCCGCCCACAAGGTATATCTAGATTTATCCATCAAGGTTGTATAGCTGAATATGCATACGAACAAGAAGCCGCCATACAGCAAAATATGCGTGAAGGATAGGTCCGCAATATTATTGGTTAGATGAAACATCAAAGTGATCGTGACGATCATTTGAAACCAAGACCAAGCCAATAAAGGTTTCGAGAGGTTGGTCTCATATTTCTGAAAATTGTAGACATCTTGGACGGCAGCTACGGGGTATTTATCAATGACGTCTGCTGGTCGCCAACCCGTCGGCATAAACCAGATTTTGAGTTTGTCTAGCCAATTTTTAGTACGCCAGGCATCCAGGTATAATAATCCTAAATGTTGCCAATTAATAATGATCGGATTCCACGTTTTCACCGGCCTCTTTACTCCATACACTGCGGGTACATCACTAAGCTCAGGCTGGAAAGTACCGAACATGCGATCCCAAATAATGAAAATTTGACCGTAGTTCTTATCGAGATACTGCTCATTCATCGCGTGATGAACGCGATGGTGGGAAGGCGTTACCAGGAAATATTCCAGGAAACCCATCTTATCGATCAGGGTAGTATGATACCAGAATTGAGCAAACAAATGCAAAGGCGCGATAATGGCGATTACATGGGTTGGTACCCCGAATAATGCTGCTGGAATTAGTAGAATATTGAAAAAGGAAAAGATAACAGAAATGGACTGACGCAGTGCGCAAGACAGATTGAACTCCTCGCTACTATGGTGAATAATGTGACGGTTCCAAAGGAAATTAATAGTATGATTCCATCGATGCATCCAATAGCCTGCAAAGTCTAAGGCCACAAAGCCAATCACGTAGAGCAACCAAGTTTCTTTTACTTGGAAGACAGTCAAATATTGGAGAAAGAAGTTATAACTTATGATGACTACGGTAAGCCCAAGAACATCTTTAATCGTGTTGGTAATTCCCGAACTTAGACTGGAAATGGTATCTGCTCCTCGATTTACTTGCACCCCCTTCCACCGAGCAGCAACTGCCTCGATCAAGATTAGGATCACAAAAAAGGGAATGGCATAATTGAGTACTTGAGCATAAGCTTCCATAGTCGCGAATTTTCGCTCAAGTTAAAAAAATAGAGGCGCTTGGAAAAGCATTTCAGGCACCTTTGACGCTTAAAAGGCTATTTTACAGCACTTAAGCTCGTTTCCTGCTGTAGTTCATTTTCGCAAAGCGTTTTCAAATTCTCCAGATCGTTCTTAATCCCCTTGACCATCGTGTTAAAAATGAAGCGGGGAATCAGATAACTTCTCTGCATTTTAATCGTCAAAGCTATTTCGCTTTCCTCTTCAGTCAATTTCTTTACTTGGTATAAGTTCATGACTTCCGTGAGTAGTTCCAGGAAACGGACCTTTTCATAGTATCTAATCTCACTGGCTTCGAATTCGGTCTTGATGATGGTATGTTCCAGCCGTAGCCCATTGGTGAAACACACATGTTTAGTGCCCAGGCGCTCTGTTGAAGGTTGCCAATCTACTTTTTTCATGCCATTGACCCACAATACCCTTTTTTCGACATTCACCAGTGTCTGATAAACGTGTTTCATCGGGGCCATGACCTTTATGGACAGGGTTCGATCATCCGGACTTATTTGTTCTAAAGCAGGATTGTCTCTATGGGGAGGGGGAGGGATAGCCTCTCTGATCGCTTGGAGGGTGGTGTAGTGGTATGGAACAGCGCCAATCGAATCATAACGATCTTCGGCCTTGTGCCAACTTAAACTGGTATCTCCCACTTCATGACCTGCTGGTCCACCAAGTTTATCCGATATCAAGATGTATTCATCACCAGGCACCTGATTCTTCAGTAAGCGGTGGGCGATGATCATGTCAATTCCGGATGCCTTGACGAAGCGATTGATCTTGTATTCAAACAATTCCCCAGCATGTACGATGAACTTCAGATTAAGATTGTGGGTCATCTGGCAGGCCCCGCATTGACAAACCGTATCTCTGGCAATGATCTTGAGTTGATGGTGGAAAGCTCTAAACATGAGGAGGCATTGTTCTATCAGGGATTCCCTCGTAGGAGCTTCCCCTTTTCGATAGAAGAGCACTGCATCACCTTCAATCTCGGACAGAAAAAAATCGAGTTTATTTTCGGCAATGATGATTTCTAGCAGTTCATTGATGATGTGCGTACTATGCTCAATTTCCGTCTGACTTAAGAATTCCGTGAATCCACTTATGTCTGGGATGAGAATGGTCGCTTTATCCATGTTCCTTCCTTTACAAATTCAACCAATAATTGACCTTCAAGACTAAGGCTCGGTTTTTGGGTGCGAATAGTTCCAAACCATAGTTATCTGTATATACGAGGAAAACATCAGACATGGGTTTAAAGCGCCACTGCAAACGTGAATTTATGTTGAAATTATCTCCTTGGGTATTCCATTGTAGGAAGGTAGTCCAGAATAGATTTCTGGAGAATCCGATCTCTATCCGAGGGCCCAATAGAAAAATCTGACGTGAACCAAAAGGATCGGGAAACTGTAAATCATTGAAATCCAAGGTCGCCCCAAAGCTGCCCCAGGGTTGTTCTCGGTACTTCATCGTGAGCATTAGATTGGAACGAGTTCCGTTGTAAAATCCCCCGTAACTACCCGTTAATTCATAGCTAAACGTTTTACGACTGTCAGAAGTAAAACTGACTTCCAAACTATTGAATTGATAGGTTTTGGCCGGTAGAGGTGTTTCGTCGGTAAAGGAGAATGGGAACAAGAGGTCAATGACACGATTACTCCATTCAAAGCCCAGTTCACTTCTACCGTTATAGGTTAGCGTATAGGACAGACGCGTGTTGCTTTCGTTGAAACTCAAGTCGTTGTTGAGGTAAAGGGTATTGTACAGGCGCCAAGTAGTATAAAGCCATTTTGTATTCTCCTTTTTCGGGAAAATGCGATAATCCATTCCGGCAGTGTGACTGGTATAGCCTAAACGGATGGTCGTATCCCGTTCCGCATCGTAATTGTTTACGCGCTGTAGGAAGCCCATGTCCTGGTAATAATTATCGCCTTGAGTGGAAGCACTGTAAATTGCTCCAAACTCTTTCGTGGTATACCTTACGCCAAACTTGTAAAACTGATCCTTATCCGTAATATTCGGCTTGAAGGATTGACCATAGCCACCCCAAGCCCTCACTTTTCCATCCTTAGAAAAGTAAGTGAATTCAGCTCCTACATTTCGGCTATAATTCTGGAAGTTGATCTCACTCCCTTCCATACTCTGCTGATTCAAGAAATAACCTTTGATAGTAGAGCGGCTAAAAATCTGCCGGTGAAAAGCAAAAGCCGTATAGTTTTGGTCTGTCTGGATGTCGTTAGCTTTTGTTTGGATATTCATCAAGCCAATGCGGAGTTTCTTATCGATATTCCCGCTTAGCCGCAATCCGTAAAGAATGGGAATGGTATTCCCATCCTCGTCCAAACCAATTCGTCGCGAAAAGAAGGGTCTGGCCTGTCCCCGGCCAAAATCTTCGAAGACATCAGCATTCTCCAAAAAGAAAGTCCTTCGTTCTGGCAAGCGAATGCTGAAGCGGGTCACATTGGTAACCTGTTGATCTACCTCTACTTGGGAGAAGTCCGGATTCAAGGTTAAATCTAAATTCAAGGCAGGCGTCACGGCCACTTTGGCATCGAAGCCTACTGCAGTCTTGTAGTCAGCCGGTGTCTTTTCTGTGAAATCCTGCGTGGATGAACTGTTGATGTAGGGAATAAAGGCTACGTTTCCATTCTGTTTGGCAGGTGCTTGATCCCAGATCATAGAGCCCGTATAGCCCAAGTCAATGGAACGGAACTGTAAAGGTACTTTTGACCAGGTGTGATAGCTATTGTCTTTCATATCACTCCTGATGAAATTCACCCCCCACTCTGTACGGTTTTCCTCGTAGCGCAAGGTTTTGAAGGGAATGGCCATTTCCGCCGTCCAGCGATCATCGTAAGACATGACCTCCCCAAACCACTTATTGTCCCAGTTCTGATTCATGCCCCGCGGGGGACCTCCTCTATTACCTGTGTATCCGGTAATGAGGGTTTCCATTTGCACTCCGGCAGGGTTAATCCCGAAAACAAATCCATTCGTTTTCTGGGCCACAGGGTCGAGTACGATGGCAAAGCCATCTCCCCGCCAAAAGTCTAGATCCCGTTTGAGGGTTTGAATCACATAATCCCGATCCCCATGGCAGGTGATGCCAACATAAAGAAAATTCTCATCATAAGTCAGGCGTACCTCGGTCTTGCGATCTGCTTTTCGGTCATCAACAGGAAAACTCATCCAGAAATCGGTAGCGATATCCGCATTCTGCCAAATGGCTTCATCCAGAACACCATCTATCTGAATTTCTTCTTGAGCTCGGGCAATGCGAATGCTGAAGTCATCATCATCGTTGTTGGCCAGGAGGAATCCTGGGCTTAGAATCAGGAAGGTTGCACAAAGGGATGTGGCAACTGCTAGAGTTCTCATACGGGCTGATCAAGTTTAAAGCTCTGGTCGTCTAATGTCGTTTAGCCAATAAAGATAGGGAAAGGAAATGTGCTCACCTATCGAATGGAAAGAAATCGCAAAGCGAAGTCTAGAACAGACCTTTGGATCGATTATAATGAATCCCGTGGTTCGACTTTCCGTAGAGTTTCCTAACTTAAGCGACAACAAGCAATCGAACTTGATCAAACAATCACCGAAGAACCTGTAATAACATCAATATCCATGTCAAAGAACATCGAATGGCATAAGGTGCTAGAAAACCCTGCGGACCTTCCAGAAGGGCGTGTTACCACCGTCACTGCTGCCCACCAGAGTTTTTGCCTCACCCATTACCAAGGCGAATTTGGTTGCCTCACGAATAAATGCCCCCATCAAGGTGGGCCATTGGGAGAAGGTTCCATCGAAAAAGGATTTCTGCGGTGCCCTTGGCACGGATGGGATTATCATCCGCTGACGGGCCGCCCACCAGGTGGCTTTGATGATGCAGTTGATACTTTTCCGGTAGAAATTCGGAAAGACGGCGTATACATTGGAGTTCCTGTGGAACCGCCACATGAGACTACGATTACAGATGTGATGGTGGAAACGATGGTTAATTGGGGAGTAGAGGTAGGCTTTGGCATGGTGGGCCATTCGAATCTCGGATTGGCCGATGCGATTCGCAGACAAGAAGGGAAAGGGAACATTCGTTTCTATGGCATTAGACATGAAGGGGCCGCAGCCTTTGCTGCGTCAGCTTACGGAAAACTGATGGGGAAACCCGCATTTTGTTTTACCATCGCTGGTCCTGGTGCGACCAACCTATTCACTGGCCTTTGGGATGCCAAAGTAGACCGTGCCCCCATCTTGGCCTTAACTGGTCAGGTGGCCACCCAAGTGGTCGGTACGGGTAATTTCCAAGAGCTTGACCTGGTAAATGCTTTTCAGTCGGTAGCAGCCTTCAACCACCGTGCTCAAAAAGATAGCAAACACGCAGAATTGATGAGCTTGGCGGTCAAGCATGCTATCCTTCGCCGTGATGTTTCACACCTGACCTTCCCCGATGAAATGCAAACCCTGCCAGCCAAGGAAGGAGCAGAGGCACAGACGCCGGAAGGCCGCATCACGCCCCAGCAAATCTCCCCTCCCAAGGAGATGCTAGAGCAGGCCATTGCCCACTTGCAACAGGCTAAACGTCCCATTATCATCGCTGGACATGGCTCTAAATTCCACATGCCGGAGATTATTGCTCTCGCCGAGCACTTGAATTGTCCGGTCATGACCACCTTCAAAGGGAAGGGGCAGATTCCTGATAGCCATCCATTGGCAGGTGGCGTTTTAGGAAGAAGTGGAACGCCAGTGGCTTCTTGGTTTATGAATGAATGTGATGTCATTTTGGCGCTAGGTGCTTCCTTTTCGAAACATACCGGCATTACCCATAAAAAGACGATTATTCAAGTGGATTTCGATCCTTTGGCATTGAGTAAATTCCATAAAATCGATTGTCAGTTATGGGGTGAGATATCCGTGACGGTGAAAGCTCTGCGAGATGGCCTGCAAAGGGATTTGCAGGCAGAAGATCAAAGAGGAGAGCTAGCGGAGCGTTGGGAGATTTGGAAGAAAGAGAAAGCGAAGCGTTTGCGCGATGATCATGGCCATGGGGTGAGTTCGATTGCCGTTTTTGAGGCGATGAATCGCTTGGCACCAGAAGACGCAGTCATGTGTGTGGATGTGGGAAATAATGCCTATTCCTTCGGCCGCTACTACGAAAGCAAGTCAAATAATTCTTTCCTGATGTCCGGCTATTTGGGTTCCATTGGTTTTGCTTATCCTGCTGCCATCGGTGCTTGGGCCGCTGTGGGGCATGAACGATCCATCGTCGCTGTAGCTGGGGATGGAGGATTTGTGCAGTATTTAGGCGAGATCACTACGGCGGTGAAATACAATATGAATATCAAGCTAATCTTGTTGAATAATAGTGAATTGGGTAAAATCTCCAAGGAACAACGTGCTGCAGAATTAGAGGTGTGGAAGACTAGTCTACACAACCCGAACTTTGCTGAGTATGCGACTTCTTGTGGAGCGCTGGGCATTAGAGTAACCCAAAAAGGGGAAGAACTAGATCAGGCCATGCAGCAAGTGTTTGCGCATGATGGCCCAGCGGTGCTGGAAATTCTAACTGATGTAGGTTTGATTTAAAATCCTAATGCTGGTCTTGGAGCACGGCTAATATCTGATCCGCCATTTGATTCAACTGTTGATGCACACCTTCTCCTGCATAATTCGTGACCAGAAATACACCTAATTGCAATTCTGGAATCAATGTTACCCAGGAGGAGGTGCCATAGGCGCCACCATTCTGAAAAATCCGATCTGGATTATTCCCATCTTTGAAAATCTGCCAAAATAGACCGGCTTCGAAATCGCCGAATTGTCCATTCCATAATTCTTGACGAGCTGCCAGGGCTACGGCTGAGGTGGTATCTAGGTGGAATTGCATGTATTTGATCATGTCTGCTGTAGAGGTGAATAAGCCTCCCTCCGCCATCATACCTTTTTCAGCACGCACCGGCATCCGTTTGCCATTCATATTCTTACCGAAGGCCAATTGACTGGTATCGACAGCGGTGATATGTAACTGGGTCCCAGTCATTCCTAACGGAGCTAGGATTTTTGTTTGTAACAGATCTTCATAAGTCTTTTCATACATGTTTTCCAGCAGGTAGCCCAAGAGATTGGGACCAGCATTGGAATAGATGAAATTGGAGCCAGGAACCGTATCCAATTGTACTAAGCTAAGACTTTGGAAGAAGTCTGCTTTCGTAAATCCTTCTTGCAATGCATTGATACGTGCAGGCAAGTTGTCCCAATCTGGTTCATCAAAAAGGCCTGGCGTGTCTGGAAAGAAGCGGGGCAACCCACTCTGATGCGTAGCCAAATGTCGAAAGGTAATCGGCATTCCTTCGTAAGCAAGGTTGGGGAAACTATCTGGTAAATGTTGTCGAATATCCTGATCGATCTCTGCTTTAGCATCTACTATAGCATGGGCCAAGAGGGTACCCGTGAAGGTCTTGGTCAAAGAAGCCACTTCATATAAGGTGGAAGACTTGGGAGCTTGGCCATTTAGCAGTTGGCCCCGGTGTAAGTCATGAATTTGCCCAGCATTAATAATGCCTATGCTAAGTGCTGGCCAATCTTGCGCACTGAAGAGGCTATCGACGATCTTATCTATCTTTTCAAGCTTTGGGTTCGTGGGTGCATCATTAGGGCTACAGGCAAAAAGGAACAATAGCAGACTAAGGAGTACGGAAGACTTGGTATACAGTCGAGGTGAATTGGGTTTCATGCCCCAAATATACCCGAATTGCTGTAGCTACGCTAATCAGATATGGGATTCTGTGCCAGTTCCGTCCTTCACATTCAGGATAAAGCCAACCTTGAAAACATTTTCAATACTCACATTAGGGTCTGGGGTTAACAATTTACGCAGGCGGCAGATGAATACGTCAAAACTACGGCCCAGGAAGTAATCATTTTTACCGTATATCTGTTCTACCGCCTCATCTCTACGAAGGATTTGATTCTTGTGCTGACAGAGCAATTGAAGGACAGCCGTTTCCTTTTCCGTGATGCGTTGTAGCTCGCCGTTTCTGATCAACTCCTGTCGTTGGACATCGAATAGGAATTCTCCCAGTTGAAATTGGTTAGGAAGTTCCGCTTTGGCTGCATATTTCTGTCGTCGTAAGATCACTTTGATCTTGCACAGCAGCTCGTCTTCATCAAAGGGTTTGGTGATATAGTCTTCAGCGCCCAGTTGATACCCTTTCATTCGATCTTCCTTCAGCAAGCGAGCCGTGAGAAAAAGGAAGGGCGTGCGGTGGTCAGACTCGAAGATATGTTTGGCGAGACTAAAGCCATTCATGCCGGGCATCATCACGTCTAGTATACAGAGATCCACCGTTTGCTTCTTAAATTGGGCGAGTCCAGCTAGTGCATCTCTACACCATTTTACTTGGTACCCTGCTCCTTCTAGGAACTCCATCAGGAGGAAGCCCAAATTCAGATCATCTTCAACTACTAAAATTCTTGCTCCCTTAGGCATAGGCGAGTTTTTGGGTGTGAGGTAGGTGAATGTCAATACAAGTACCGCTTTGGGTAGAACTAAGTAGTTTGACTTGTCCTTGATGCAACTCGATGATCTTCTTGACATAAGCGAGGCCTAACCCAAAGCCTTTTTGCCCGGTCACTAGGGCATTGTTTCCGCGCTGGAATTTTTGGAACATACGCTTTTGCTGGGCTTGACTGATGCCTGGTCCATTGTCACTTACCCGAATTAGTAGCCCTTGAGGAGTGTCTTTCAAGATGATCTCAATCCTTGCTCCTTTTTGGGAGTATTTCAAAGCATTGTCCAGCAGATTTCGGATGGCGTTCCCGAGATGAAAGGGATCACCTAGGAGCGGAGGGAGGTTGGGACTTTGTGTGTAGCTTACATCCGCTTCACTTCTTGAAATCTGCAGGCTCATTTCTTGCAAAATCTTCTCCACCAATTGGGGTGCGCTGATCTGCTCTTTCTTGAGTACATATTCTTCCTGCTCCAATTTTGCCAGATGAAGCACGCGATCTACCTGCTCCATTAATTGGGCGCTTTCTTGCTGAATGATATTTAGATATTTGCTGTCTCCATTTAGGCTTTGCTTCTTAGATAGGAGTTTGCTGGCTAACTTGATATTGGTCAGTGGGGTTCTAAATTCATGAGTCATGTGGTTGAAGTAATCCAGGTTTCTTTCGCTCATTCGTTTCTGCCGAATTAAGTAGTAAGATGAAATCACAAAGACCAGCGCGATGAAAAGGATAATGGCAAAGGAAGAATAGGCCATAAAACCTAAGCGGTCCAGAATGAATGACTCCTGATTTGCAAAGTCAATATTGAGATAGTGATTTTCGTCTTCAATTAGTGGGGATAGAGAGCAACTGTGCGCATTGGGTGCATCCGCCGGTTTTTCCAGCACACTGATCTCATAGGGCATATCTAGTTTGTAAAAAGCCAATGCCTCTTTTAAAACTGCGTCACCTTCCTCCGTACGGAAAATGGAATCCAGTTTCGTTTGACAGCCTTCTTTGTTACTACTGGTGGCACAAGTGGTACTGATATCTGCACAGCTCTTGCTTCCAGCCATTTGTTCTACCGCATTGCATAAGGCCATATCTACCCGATGACTGAATTGTTCTTGTAGGAGTTCCGTTGAATGTTGAATCCACCGTAACTGAAAAAAGATCAAAGCAGTCAGGGCTAATGCCGAGGCGCCAATGATCCACCAACCATAGTTAAATCTTTTCATAGGTCTTCTGATGATTCCACTACAAAGAAAACCTATTTCGCCCGCTCTCACCTTGCGTTTAACAGCTCTTTAACAAGTGCCTAACAAGTGTGAAACACAAAGCAGCACGAACTGCCTATACCTTTGGCACATCGAATTAATCATCAATTAAATTATTTCACCATGAAAGTATTTCGATTTGCTTTAACTCTCGTATGCTGCCTGTTGGTAGCTGGACTTTCGGCACAGACCGCGACTTCTTCTTGTTCCCCTGAAAAGATTGCTGCTTGCAAAGCCAAAGCCGATAAAACGACGGCCACAGCCAAGCTTGCCAAGCAAGCTGACTGCTCAAAAGACGACCCTTGCTGCTGGCCATGCCCTCCAGGTTGCTGCGCCGCTATGACCGCTACCTCTGCAGCTATGGCTTCTATAGCACAGGTAGTATTGGCAAGTCAGCCCACCACTACCCAAAAAACGGCGAAATCACCCGATTGCAAACCTAGTTCCTGTCAACCGGCCCAGTGCAAGCCAAATGCTAATAAGGTCAAATCCAAAGCTGTGGTGGCAGCTAAGTTGTAAAAGAAAAACACTTAGAACTTTGCGGGCCTGTAAGCATGTAGTTTACAGGCCTTTCTTTTATTGTGCTTAGAATGCAAGTATCTCTTCGAAAAATGGAGATAACAAAAGAAACGAAAAAACATATAGCCTTATCAAGTCCAGTGAACGAGCGAATGCAATTCCAAAGTCCTTTGACGCTCCAATTTGCTAGATATTTGCCTTTCAACCTTCGATCCAGACTTCGGTGGACTTGGAAGACATAAGGTAAACAGCTTTGCAATATTCTCTATACCTTTATGCTAAGCCCAAGGAGTCTGGTGCTTCCATCTTTATTTCTATATATAGGTAGACTCCGAGTTTATGGCGATAATTTGAGGAGCCTCGCATGGATGTTCATTAGTAACTTACTTACTGTGATGCGTGAAATAACGAGAAGGAATTTTATCAATGGAACTTTAATGGCAGTAGGGGCTACTGTCCTTCCTTTTGGGTGCCGCTCCGAGGCTGGATCGGAAGCTCTTGATTTACCCTACTATCCTCCCGCGCAAACTGGCTTAAGGGGTAGCCACCCAGGGTCAAACACACATGCACATAGCCGAGCTTGGAACAATAAATCGGATTGGGGCCCTGTGGAAGGGCTTCAGGGTTATTATGATTTGGTGGTAGTAGGTGGAGGAATTAGTGGTCTATCAGCTGCCTATTTCTACCAACAGAAAAATGGTAAGGATAAGAAAATCCTGATTTTGGACAATCATGACGATTTTGGCGGACATGCGAAACGCAATGAACATACAATTAATGGCAAAATTCGGCTAGGACATGGCGGCTCTCAATCCATTGTTGAACCCCAAAAAGCAAGCCCAATTGTTCAAACGCTTCTGAAGGACATCGGCATAGAAGTGGAGGCATTTGAAACGGCCTATGACAAAGACTTTTATCAACGCAATAATCTAGGAGCTGTCACTTTCTTCAATAGAGATGTGTTCGGAGAAGATAAAGTGGTCAAACATCCTTTCTGTAATTATCCGAATTATGTAGAGGGTATAATTATGAGGGATAAGTTATCGCACGAAGAGGCTGCTCAACAAGCTCCACTGAGCAAGGCAGGGAAAGAACAATTACTAAAGGTGCTCAACGGGGGGATCCATGCTATTGATGTTTCTGAGGAGGAGCTACAAAACTACATTCGTAGTACCTCTTATTTCGACTACTTGAGGAAAACCTTAGGGGTG
>CAJXPD010000223.1 GCA_913057785.1 uncultured Lewinella sp.
TCTATAACTGTAAACTTATTTCAGTACGAGACAGGTCCATCTGTCCTCTGACTTCTACCTTCCAACTTCTTACCTCTTTCATCTGTCCTCTTTCATCTAACTTCTGACTTCTATCATCTACCTTCTAACCTCTATCCGTCTCCCCTATGTCATCTTCTCCCTCATCCGTCTCTCTTATGTAAAAATTGAGGTCCCGATCCCAGATCCCCTCATCGCTTACTCACCCTTTTCCCTATATTGCTATAAAAAAGAGCATGAATACCCTTCTAATCTTCAAAGCCTTACACGTAATAGGCTTCGTCAGTTGGTTTGCTGGCATGTTTTATTTGGCACGCATCTTTGTATACTTTGTCGAAGCAGGCGACAGGCCGGAGCCGGAGAAAGGCATATTACAAAAGGAGTTCAATGCCATGATGTGGCGGGTGTACAAGATTATCCTGACGCCAGCTATGGTTCTCACGTGGATAGCAGGCGTGGCTATGCTGGTGGCCAACCCCGTCTATTTGCAAATGGGCTGGATGCACATCAAATTAACCCTACTCATCTTGCTTTCAGGTTACCACGGGTATTGTAAGGGCGTGATCCGCAAATTGGAGGCGGGCAAAACAGTGATGTCCTCCTTTAAGTTTCGCCTTTTCAACGAGATCCCTACCCTCTTCCTGGCCGCCATTTCTTTCATTGCAGTACTAGGGAAAGCTGGAACGATCAATTACATCTACCTCCTCATCGGTCTGGTCCTCTTTGCAGGTCTGATGTACCGGGGTGCCGTTGCCTACCGCAAGCGGCGAGAGGGCGAAGCGCAGGGCTAAATCCCTCTAATTCAGGGTACGATGTAAGCCCAAAAAATATCTCTAAAAAATATCCTGCTGGAACTTTTCTGGAAGGGGAAATTGTTATATATTTGCATCGCTTTTGGAGAAAAGGACGCTTATCTTCAAAAACTGGTAAAGACCCATGGTGTAATTGGCAACACAGCAGGTTTTGGTCCTGTCGTTCTAGGTTCGAGTCCTAGTGGGTCTACTGACGAAAAGGCTTCAACTCACAGAGTTGGGGCCTTTTGTGCATTAAGACCTAATGGGACGAGAAGTTTATCCCGACCATCCATCGGAATTGTCGGGAAGTCCTAGTGGATCTACAAAAAAAGGCCGATCACGATGTGATCGGCCTTTTTTCATTTGATTTTAGTAGCGATCAGCCGCTCCCAATTTCCCACTTACATCACGAGCTGATATTAAGTAATGCGAGCAGCCTAAGAAGTATGGGGCCAAACACTAAATACCGTAAACAAACTGTAGTCCTTTCCGAATGGAAGGGCGAGTGACGCTAACGTGATTTTCATCTGGATATCGCTCAAAATCCATAAATAGCCAAGGAAAATCTTTGTCCTTGAGGAAGTTATATACTTTTTCAACATCGTAATCTACTTCGGAGAGATGGATTTTCATGCGCGCATCATTTGGGAAATCCATGCTATTGATTCGCTCCACTAGCACATTATTGTCGCACTCGGTCGGGTCTACGGCAATGTATCCACGGAAAATAATGTTATTGGGATCTTCATTGAAGAAAGCATTGTAAGCAAAGTTACCTCCATGGGAGTGCCCAATCAATGTCCTTTTGGTACGATCACTTTCATACTTACCATCGATATGGGGGACGAGTTCTTTCGTGAGAAAATTGAAGAAATTATCAAATCCGATTACGGTACCTCTACAACCTTGACCCAAAAAATCTTCCTCTCTAGCCACCCCTTTTTTATCTCCCACTGCTACCAGAATCGCCTTCAATCCTATTTTTTGCATGGATCCAACTACTTCGTCAAAGAAAACCACGTTATCGAGTGGCGAAGGAAGAAGGCCGTCCAATAAATACACCACAGGCAGATTCTTATCATTCTCATACTCTCGGGGTACAAAGATTTTCATGGGAAAACTATCGAGGGTATATTGAGAAAAGAGCTTCTCCTCAACTCTTTGATCCTTGGCTTCGTTAACGGGCTCCATCCCATCTGCCTTCTCGCAACTATAATTAATCGCTATACTGGAGAGACCTAAAACGGCAACTAAGACCAGGCGAAAGCTTAGATATAAGCTGTTCATGAATATCTGTTTTTAAAGATTTTTAATGTAGTCTCAAAACTAGATACACATGGATCGCCCTGCTTTAGCTAGTGGTGCAAAATCTATAACTGAAATTACGCAGGAGGGCAGAGACAGCTATCACTCATGTTGCAAATGTGTTGTACAACCACCACAACACATTGTTTTTCATAAACTTACAGACAACCTCAATAAATAGAGGCGGTCAATTCCTGAAGCAAGGTCCTAGCATTCTGGAGAAGGATGATCATGCATCATTGTTCTCTTTCGGCACTAGGTGAGATGCCAAAAGCTTTCTTATAGGCTTGGGAGAAGTAGGCGGGAGAGTTAAAGCCTACTTTGAATAGTATTTCTGAGACGGTTTCGTCCGAACTTTGAAGTAGTTCCTTCGCTTTTAATAAGCGAATGTGTCGGATGTAGTTGGAAGTAGACATACCCGTTAGGGCCTTTATTTTCCTATGCAACTGAGAACGGCTTAAGTGGAGGCTAGCTGCCAATTCATTTACCGAAAAACGATCATCAGACAAATGATCAAGTACCAATTGCCTAACCTTATGTATAAAGTGCTGGCTTGGGCGCTCCGGTTCCACAGGAGATGCAAGGTCTTCACTTAGTTCTGCCAAGTACTTTTGCTGGAGGACTTGTCTTGTAGCTAACAACTGATCTAAGCGAATCAGTAATTCCCGCTTTTCAAAAGGTTTTGTAAGGTAGGCATCGGCTCCACTCGAAAGTCCCTTCAACTTGTCATCTACGGTAGTTTTAGCCGTTAAAAGAATGACGGGAATATGGTTGGTGCGTTCATCTTGCTTTATAGCGGTACAGAGCTCAAAGCCATTCATCTTGGGCATCATGACATCACTAATGACAATATCCGGCACTTTTTCAAAAGCCTTTTCAAGTCCTTCTTCACCATTTCGACTAATGATCAGCTGATAATGGTCGGATAGGCAGGTTTGCAGGTATTGGATGATATCCAAATTATCCTCGATGATCAACAGTACAGGAAGGCCATCTTCAACTAGCCTTTCACTTGTCGCTCTTGATATAAATTCAGGAGAAGCGGTATTTTCTGCACCACGATTTTTTGGAGAATCGGGAGCAAAGGGTGCCTTATTGTGGATGGGTAGGTGTAGGATAAAGGTTGCTCCTTCATTGGCCTTACTTTCTACTTGGATTTCTCCATCCATTAATTTCACCAACTCCTTGACAAGCGCCAAGCCAATGCCTGTTCCCTGATACTGATCATCATTATTAACTTGGTGAAAGCGATTGAAAATATGAGGTAGTTCTTTTTCAGGAATTCCAATTCCCGTATCTGTCACTTTAACTTCTACCAAAGACCCCTTCAATTGGTTTATCCTTTTAACTACTACCAAAACTTTACCGTATTCATTGGTGAATTTAATGGCATTTGAAAGCAGATTGGTGAGGATGGTTTCCAGTTTTTTGGCATCAAAATCCATGATTAAGAGTGGCTCTTCACTATAACACTGGAGGTTGACTCTTTTTGAAAAAGCCATTGATTCGTGGGAGGCCGCTAGGTATTTGATAAAAGCAATCACATCTTGTTGCTGTAGATGTAACTTCTCTTTATTGACTTCCAGTTTGGATAGCTGAAGCAATTGATTCACCATCGATAACAGCTTTTGACTGTTTCTTTTGATCAGTGATGTTTTAGGAAGGACCTCCTTGGATAGGCTCTCTTCTAGCTCCTCTGTCATGCCATGAATGACGGTTAAAGGTGTACGAAATTCATGTGTGATATTTGTATAGATACTGCTCTTTATTTGATTGATTTCTTTAAGTCGTTTGCCCTCTTCCATCGCCAATCTTCGTGACAATTGCAGTTGATACAATTGATAGATCAGAAAAGAAAATGCGAGGAAATAGGACAGATATGCCCACCAGGTACGCCACCAGGGAGGTGTAATGGTGAAAGTATAATTCACAGGTTCACTCCAGCGGTTAGATTGCCCTTTTGCTTTCAACGCTAAGGTGTATTTCCCGTGGATTAAGTTGCGATAGTCCACTTTGGGCTCCGATTGTGGTGGGCTCCAGCTTTTGTCTACCTCTTCCAGTTTATAACTATACTGTATTTTGCTCGGAGCTGCCCAATCTATGGCTGAGAAGTGAAAGGTCAAGTGATTAAAGTGGTAAGGTAGTCGCAACCGAGTCGGCAAATTTTGAAAAGCAATAACTGAATCTAAGTTGGCTCTAAACTCGGTTTCAGCAAATAGTTCTTGGCTATACTCTTTATCAGCTAATTGACGGTAATCGATAAAAGTTTGATTCACTTGAAGGTGACTCACCTTTACGCTTTGCGGTGGCTCATCGGATAATTGAAACCGATCGAGGTCAAACATCTTCAGTCCATCCGTAGCGCCAAACCAAAGCCTATTTTGATGATCTACTACGAAGCTCCTTCGCGATATATTGCCATGATATAAACCATTTTGCCGGTCAAAGCTGATGAACTGTACTTCCGCTGGTTTTTCATTTTTTTCCGAAAAAGCCCTCATTTGATTGGATCTTAAAAGACTAATCCCCTTCTGAGTGCTTATCCATAAATTTTCTTCCTTGTCGAGTGCCAGGGAAGAGATGTTATTATGCGGTAAGCCATTTTCCGTTGAATAACGTTCAAACACCCGGCCGTCAAACCGATCCAAACCATCTTCCGTACCCAACCAAATATTGCCCTCTGTATCCTCGAGAATTGCTCTTACATAATTGTTGCTTAGACCATTTTTCGTGGTATAGTTAACAAAGTGGGTACCATCAAAACAGCTAAGTCCTCCTCCCAGCGTGCCAAACCACAAGCGACCTCTCGAGTCTTCATAAATGGCTCCGACATCGTCGCTGATAAAACCTTCCTTTTCCGAAAACTGAAGAAAGTTTTCTCCATCAAAACGGATAATGCCCCCGGCATATGCTCCCAGCCAGATATGCCCTTGCTTGTCTTGGTATAAAGCTCTCACATCTCCCACCAGAAGCCCATCTCTTCTGGTAAAATCCCTAATCGCCTCTCCGGTAAAATGACTTACACCTGCACTACCCCCAAGCCATAGATTTTGTTGTTGGTCTACCAAGATAGATAGTACGCCCGTTTGGATGAGGCTTTGAGGAGTGATAAAATGTGTTACTTGTTTTCCATCAAATTTATGGAGCCCTTTGTCCGTCCCTAGCCATACATCCCCATTGACATCGCTTGCAATAGACATAATATCCTCTTCTTGCAGGACTCCTTTTGAGGCTAAATGATTAAATCCTCTTCTATTGATTCGATTCACACCTGTGTTCCAAGTGCAAGCCCAAATATTGTGTTGATCATCTTTGAGAATATGACGGACATAATTACTACTTAATCCTTCTTCCGCTGTATAATGGGTAAAATCAGTTCCATTAAAGGCCGTAACGCCTCCCCCCATATTCCCAAACCAGATATCCCCCTTCTCATCTTCTAGGATAGATAAAACACTATTGCTATTCAGTCCCTGCTCGGTGGTGTAGGTATAAAAAAAAGTGCCATCATAACGTACCACTCCCCCACCCCAGGTGCCGAACCAAAGATGGCCCTGCTTATCTTCGATCATAGCATGGACATCATTCGTACCCTTCCCTGCTCCCACATCATAATGAGTGAAGTTGAGACCATCAAACCGATGTAAACCCGATCCTTCCCCTGTCCCGATCCAAAGCTGGTTTCGACTATCTTCAAATATCGATATCACTTCGTTAAAAGCCAATCCTTCATCGGTAGTGTAATGCGAAAAGCTATCCCCATCATAGCGACTCAGGCCACCTCTAGTTCCAAACCATAAGTTCCCCTCGTGATCTTCAAAAATGGAAAGGACAAAATTATGTGGTAAGCCATTTTCTGTATTGAAGTAGGTAAAATGAGCCCCGTCGTACCGACAAATGCCCCCATCTCGGGTACCAAACCAAATATGCCCTTTGCTGTCTTCCAATAAGGCGAAAATATGATTACTGGGTAGCCCCTCCTTCTCTGTGAAGTGTTCAAAATGGATACCGTTAAAGCGGATCGCTCCTCCCCCGAGTGAACCCAACCAAAAGTCCCCTCTCCGATCTTGGATCATCGTCCAGAAAGCAGAAGTATTCAAGTTTTGTTCAACTCCCCAAAATCGAATATCCGAGGTAGCATTTTCCTTAGTTTTAGGAGGGGTTGCAGGGACAGGCTTAGGATAGATTGCTACCTGACTTATACCCTTCACAGGAATAGTCTTTGGGGCCGTACTTAGGGTATCATCCAGGAGTCGTTTTCCAATAGCCTTCTTTATGGATGGTTCCCCTGCTAGCGTCTGCTTTTGGGTGATAACGGATGAAGTCGTTTGGCTCTGCACTGGAAAAGAAAGTGGCGCAGAACTAGCATTAAGCTCAATTTGCTTTCCCTCTATCTTTATCGGAACGCCTGTTGGAATTTCAAGTCCTGAACTCGTAGTCATAGACTGCTTTGTTCCTTTACTGGCATCAGCAAGCTGACTTTTTTCAGCACAGGAAAAAAGGAGCAGAAAGAGGAAAAGGAAAATTCTTTTACCTAATGTCATTGCCTAAAAGCTTATCAAGTTGAGGAACTGATTTAAATCGTCCTGACGCTGAGATCCATTGTGAAGTAGAATACAGCAAATAATAAGAAATACTGAGTAAAACATCAAATGAGAAGGGCCTGACTACATCAGTCCTTCATCTGAATGCCCGGTTAAAGACACTCTGCTCACCAAAGTACCAACCCCTAATCTCATTGTTACTCACGCATCAAGTATTACTAGAGTTTTTCTACTCCTCATTTTTGAGGAGATTGATCGAATCATCCATTGTGAGGAAGCTAAGGGATGCAGGAGTTTGCAAATTGCAGTATCAATCCTATTTAATGAATCTAGTAACCCTTTAAATATTTAACCAATGAAGATCATCCATATTTTCCGCTTCCTGCTTTTGCTGATTGGCTTATCCTCTACCCAGTATGCTACCGCTGCAAATGAATCCAATTGCTTTGCCCAAAACGATTGCCAGTTCCATACCGTCGTGCAGCCGGAGCTAATGGCAGCTGGAAACAATTATCCAGCGGGAATCGTACCTAACGCCGCCGTCTCCCACCCCAATGGCAAGACCTACTTCTTTGTAGGGGATAAATATTATCGCTTCGATTATCAAAAAAACCAAGTAGATAAGGTGGGCAGAACCAGTGTTGATGGCTGGCGAGGACTCCCTGCCAAGATCAATGCTGCCATCATGCATCCCAATGGAAAAGCCTACTTCTTCGTCGGTAGTAAATACTATCGCTTTGATTTCCAAAAGGATCAAGTAGACAAGATTGGTAAAATTGGTATTGATGGCTGGCGTGGACTCCCTGCCTATATTGATGCTGCAGTCAAGCATCCGAATGGTAAGACCTATTTCTTTGTGGGCAATAAATACTATCGCTTTGACTTCTTTCAAGACCAGGTGGACAAGGTAGGCATAATCGGGACTGATGGCTGGAGAGGACTCCCCACCAACATTAATGCTGCCATCAAGCACCCAAATGGTAAGACCTACTTCTTTGTGAGTAACTATTACTGCCGTTTTGACTTCCGAAAGGATCAAGTAGACAAGATCGGCAAAACGGGGATTGACGGCTGGCGAGGACTTAGTTATTAAGTCATGAAGCATTTGATTATTGCCATCTCTTAAAACCATTCATCCCGTATTTCTTGATCAATGAAATACGGGATGAATATTTTAACATCAAGTATTGAGGAGTTCACTTCTAACTGCTAGCCTCAACCGATACATATACACGTGTAACCTTAGGTACCGTCTCCAGACTACGCGTGATAAGTACATCCAACACCTCCTTATTTTTCCAAAACCGTTACTTTTAGCTGCGACGGCCTACTGGAATCGTGATAGATACGATGGGTCGCTTTCTGAAAGTCGGATTCATCACACTCGTAAATATTCACGAACTTCTGTGGGTTACGATCTACCAATGGGAACCAGGAATTTTGAACCTGGATCATGATGCGGTGCCCTTTCTTAAAAGTATGCCCCACATCAGGCATGGTAAATTCAACTTCGGTTACCTTCCCGGGCGTAAATGCCTCCGGCTTTTCAAAGCTATTTCTAAAGCGGCCTCTAAATACATCTCCCCGAACCATCATTTGGTAGCCCCCCATGGGAACGCTCTTCTCATTGGGCGTGTAATTGGGCATCAAATCCGGAAAAACATCTATTAATTTCACCACATAGTCAGCGTCAGTACCGGTAGTGGAGACAAATAGCTTAGCTGTAATCGGCCCGGTAAGCGTTACATCTTCTTCCAAAATATCCGATTCGTACACCATAACATCTGGACGGCGGCTGGCAAAACGCTGATCGTCGGTCATGTATTCGCGCGTACGGTTCATATGAACATCTTCTGTATAAGGTACAGGTCGATTGGGATCCGACAAATATTCATCAAAGCTTTCCGAACCTGCTGGGGTATCAAAAGACAAGCCTCCTTTTGGATGGAAATAGAGTGTTTTCTCGACGGCTCCCTTCGGCGGCCAATCTTCGTAAGCATTCCAGGTATTTTCACCCGTTAGGAATATCGAAGCCTCTGGAAGATCCATATCACCTTCTTCTTTGAGGTAATGATTAAAGAAGGGCAATTCAATATGTTGTTTGTAATAATCAGCGGAGTTAAATCCCCAAAATACATTCCCCATTCGATCTCCATTACCTCTAGCCCATTGACCATGAAACCAAGGACCCATCACCAAGCGGTTTTCCGTCTTTGGACTATTTTGTTCTTCCACTGCTCGATATACGCCAAAAGGTCCAAAGCTATCTTCAGCATCAAAAAAGCCCCCTACCGTCATTACCGCAGGTGTTACATTTTTGAGATGAGGGCGTGGATTACGCGCTTTCCAAAACGCATCCAGGTTAGGGTGCGCCATTAGATCATTCCAGAATTTGATACTATCGCCAAAATATTGGGTTTTAACATTCTTAATGGGGCCCAATTCCAAGAAGAAGTCATAATTATCCTCCATGGTCTGCGGTATTAGGCTAGGCTTTCTTTCCGTTGTAGGTTCCGGACGTGCACGGCCGAAGGAAGAATAGAATCTGAAAGCGTCCATCAGAAAAAAGGCGCCGTTGTGGTGAAAGTCATCTCCAATAAACCAATCGGTTACAGGAGCCTGAGGAGATACCGCTTTTAAAGCAGGGTGGGCTTCCGGTAAAGCCATGGTAGAATAAAACCCAGGATATGAAATACCGAAAATGCCTACTCTTCCATTATTATTTTCAACATTTTTCACCAACCAATCGATGGCATCATAGGTATCGCTATTGTCATCGGTTTGCTTAGCTTTTTTATTGGGAATAAAAGGTCTGACATCCACATACTCTCCTTCTGACATATACTTACCTCGTACATCCTGAAAAACAAAAATGTACCCTTCCTTCATTAAGTGAGTATAGTAATCCGGGATCCTGGTTGTGTACTCACTGGGGCCATAGGGAGAACAACTATAGGGCGTGCGCATCATCAGTAAAGGATAAGACTGCGTTTTATCTTTTGGAGTATATACAGAAGTAAAGAGCTTGATTCCATCACGCATCGTGATATACAGCTCTTCTTTTTCAAAATTATCTTGAAAAAATTGTCGGTTTTCGTCAATGGTCTGGGCATGGCTTACTTGAAAACTAAGGGCCAGCAGCAACAGGAAGTTGAAGAGATTCTTTAGCATCATTCAATGGTCTTTAGAATAAAAGTAGGTATTTTTCGAGGAACTGATTTAGACTTTTCATCTGGATTGCCTTACTAATTTACCTTTTTAGCATACCTAAGTAGACAAGGATCCAGCACCATATGGTGTTCAAGTACTCAATTGAATCCCCTGATAGCTGAAAGGGCTACTTATTTTCACTTACTAGCCTCAAAGGATAAATATATCCGTTGCACTTTGGGTACCGTCTCCGGACTAAGCGTGAAAAAAACATCCAGTACCCCATTCTCCGTCTGTACGTCAAAACTTCCCCGTAATTGATTCAATGGCACGAAATCTTCTACCTTTTGAATGGCACCAGCCTCATTCATTATCTCCTTGACCTCCTTTACTCTATGTCCCCGCGACTTATCCAAGTAAAAGTTTTCGGCTAATAGGGTTTCTTCTGTACCTGAATCGACATCTTCATTCCAACTTTGAATCAGTTCTACAACTTGCTTTTGTCGCTCTAGCAAGATATCTGAAGCAGGAAGTTTACGAGGCTTCAAGTCTGCTTTCTCGAAGAGTAATTTTCGAATTTTAGCTAATGGCCAGGGCGTGGTATAGGTGAGGTTGCAAAAAGCCATGACGCCGATACCGTATTCTGGGAAAAAGACGTAATTACTCCCAAAACCAGGAAGTGCACCGCCATGAGAGCCCCAGGTGATATCGTGGCAGTCCGTATAGATGCGTAAGCCATAACCATAACCGCTAGTAATGGGACAAGTTTCTTCATTGTAGTCGGTGGCTCCAGCATACATGCCTGAGAATTGTGGAGTTTGCATTTCTCGCAATGAACTTCGTTTGATCGGGCCATTGTCCTCCCCACTCCGGGGTGGCCAGGCAGAAAGATGTAGCCCCACATATTTGCTGAAGTCTTCGATCGTAGTAATTAACCCTCCCATAGAGCCAAAAGAGCCATCGTGCAGCATGGGTTCTAATTTCCATTGCTCATCTTCCCATCGATAGCCTAGCACTAGTAAGTCTTCGGGAACGTTGTCGTATTCCCAATACGTATGGTTCATCCCTAAGGGTTGAAAGATATTCTCCCGAATATAATCCTGATAGGGTTGGCCAGACACTTGTGTAATGATACGTCCTAAAATAGCATAACCTGTATTACTGTATTCATAGGTAAAGGAGGGGGCATTAGAAAATGAAATCCCACTATCAATCAAATCGATCAGCATTTGATCCGTTTCCTCCAATTGACGATCTCCCCAGGGGTTATCTTCGGGAAAGCCAGCAGTCATGGTCAAGAGATTCTCAATATCAATGGTCGGGGCATCACTAGTGAGGTATTCCAATTTGCCCACTTGCGGAACATACTTGGCCACAGGATCACTAAACGAAAGCTTTCCCTGATCGCGTAGCTTGGTAATGGCCATGGCCGTGAAACTCTTCGTCATGGAGGCGATCCGAAAAGCAGATTTGGGGGAGGCAGGGCGTTCTTTTTCCAGATCAATTTTACCCGTGGCGGAAGCGACCACCAGTTCACCGTCCACCACAATTCCATAGGCAATGCCAGGTATGTTTCTATCCACTCTGTAGGCCTCGAATAATTGCTGTATTTCGGGTGCGAGGGATTTAATTTTTTCCGTACGATTGTCATTTTCAAAAACAGGAGGCTTATAGGTATTGGAAAATGATCGAGCCAAGTCGTTCTTGCTTACTTCTTCTTTGGCCTCAGGTTGGAGATTGCAGGAAATGAAGAACAATGTAATGGAAAAAAGCAGGGGGAAATAGTGAATCCTTTTCATCGGTTGCTGGTTTTACGAATTGATACTAAGGTTTTCCAAGCACCATCCATGGGAGTACCCATGCTGGCAGCATAGAAACCTAATGGCTCTGCGGAGCTTATTTCTTCAGTTGAGTAGTGGAGTTATCACGAAGATAAATGTAAGATTTTGCTAGATCACGTAGCTCGTTTTTTGGACTTTGTTAGTCCAAATTTCTGATTTTTGCCGGATGACGGGGAGTCTACCGCAAAACAAAACCGAGATCAAACAAGCAATTGTGGTTTGACAGGTATACTAGCTGGATCAGCAAAAGGAGAGTGGGAAGGGTAAGACGAATAAAAGGAATAGACAAATAACTGGATGATTGTCTAGTGTGTTGCAAGGAAGTACTAAAGCATTGAGGAAAACCAAATTCAAAAATGGAGAAGTAACAGTATGGTTGGCCTTGGTTTTCTGAAATATACCTAGGCCAACCCTATCGTTTGGAAAGGATTATTTATCCTGGGATTTTTCCCATTCTTTCACAATCGCAGGTGCTTCTTCACCATCTGCCACAAATAGTAGAGATGCTGAGTTCATGCAGTATCGTAGTCCGGTTGGTGGTGGACCATCATTAAATACATGGCCAAGATGTGAACCACTTCCGCTATCCACTACTTCCGTGCGTACCATGCCATGACTTCTGTCAGCCAATTCTTTAACTGCGTCTTTATCAATGGGCTTGTAGAAACTAGGCCATCCTGTACCTGATTTAAACTTATGCTCAGAACGGAACAAGGGCTGTCCTGTAGCCGCTGAGTAATAAGTTCCTTTTTTCTTATTATCCCAGTACTCCCCTGTGAAAGCACGTTCTGTACCCTGCTTGCGTAGTATATAAAATTGCTCATCTGAAAGCATCTGCTTCCACTCTTCATCTGTCTTTTGAATGGGGTAGGACACGTTTTCCTCTTTTGTGTTAGATTTTGTTGTTTGGCAAGCCGCTGTCATATAGGCCAGGCCAAGAACCAGAATTAGCGATAACCTCATAATTTTTATTTTTAAGAACTGGTTAGATAAACCATTTGTTCAGCAAAACTATGAGTTAAATAGGGAATTGCATGCTTAGATTTCTCTAAATGTCGCTTTCACGATATGTCAAATCTAAAGTATTGGCAAGGAGATAATGCCACCTTACCTAAAATTCGTCCGACTTAAAAGAAGAAATATAGTAGTAATAGCGGACGGTATCGTATGATCCCCAAAGCCGTGGAGAGATCTGCTTCCCCACTCAAGAAGAGAATTCCAAACGCTGGAAATCTTTCTTTTTCTTCAAGCGTATAACCCCAATTTTATCTAGTAGATAGATAAATATAAATGAAGGATCAAATTCATCTCTTTTTACCCCAAAATTAGGGCGAGAAGGAAATTTATGGTGATTGTTGTGCAGCCCCTCCCCCATCATCAGCAAATCCAATTTCATCAAGTTGGTCGACGTATCTTTGCTTTTAAAGTTGATGTAACCATATTTATGCGAGCACCAATTCACAATGGCACCATGCAGCGGCCCCATCATAGCATGGAAAGGAATAAGCAAGAAAAGCCAGATGGAAGGAGAAAAGTAATAGTAGAAGGCTATATATGCCATGACCCATGCTATTCTCACCCCTACGCTACAAGCCATGCGATCAAAAGCGGCCCAATTAGGAAGGCTGGCCTTGTATTTTTCATCAACGGGGATGGCTCCGGAAAAGATACCGGTATAGATCTGGTAAGTCTTCCACATCATTTTGAATACATGACCATCGTGTGATGGAGAATGTGGATCGTGTTCCGTATCTGCATGCTCATGGTGTAGTCGATGCATAATTCCATAAGCATAAGGACTCAGATAGGAAGATCCTTGGCAAATAAAAGTTAGCACGTAAAAGACCTTTTCCATCAAGGGAGACATATCAAACATCCGGTGCGAAGCATATCGGTGCAGAAAGAAAGTCTGGAAAAATAGGGATAGATACCAGTGTGCAATGAAGAATAGGAAAATAGCCATGATGTTCTGAAATAGGAATTTGAAATTTTAAATAGTCAATAGCTAAATGCGATTCTCTGAAAATTGTTGTCTACTCACTAATAGGCTGCCGCCAATCTTCGTGCAAAAACTGGGGAAGTTTTGGTCTTTCCTTCGAGGTGCTTAATAACAGCAAGTATTACATTGGTGTCTTTAACAATATCATGATGTCCTAAACCTTCATAGAAGCGGGTACCAAGATGCGTGTAGGTATTGGCTAGGGTTACGCTGTTTTCGGAAGAAATAGCACTATCCGCTGTACCGTGAAGGAGCAAGTATTCAAATTGCTCCCGCTCAAAGAGTTTGTTGAGGCCGATCGGGAAGGCTTCTACTAGGCTACGTCCATCTCCTTCTGCCACGGCAGCGATATTTCGTCTTAGACCCTTGGCCACACCTTGTGACAAAGCTAAGGTTCTGATGAAGATTCCTAGGATGGCTTCCGGAGTGGATGGCATACTTAGGGATACCATTCTCTTAATGTTAAATCCAATTCTGTTCTGCTTTCTGATTCTATCTAGGGCCAATAAAGTAGCGGTCCCACCCCAGGAGTAAGTGACAATTTGTTCGATAGGTGACTGCGCATTGTAGTGCAACAAGATTTCTTCAATCACTTCGCCCATCTGCACTTGGTTTACAAAAATACCGGAGGAGCGCCCATGACAAGGCATATCTGGCATAATGACTTGGTAACCCTCATTAACTAATGCATCGACAATGTGCCGCATCGCATAGCCACAACTGTTCCAGCCGTGAGCGACATAAACCGCTTTACCACTTCCCTTTCTCAAGACTTTTACTTTGTATCCTTGAATGTTCAAAACATCCGTAGTTCCGGTTTGATACCACTTCTCATGTCTTGCCTTGATCTTCACACGAACAGGTTTGCAAAATAGCTTAGTAACCAATTTAATCGCTGCTGCTTCAGAAATGCTATTGATAAGTCCAATTCCCTTTCTCATATACTTAACTGCAGTTGGAATGTCTTCAGTGGTGGTATGGAGGTTTTTACTAATTCTCATGGTATTATAATTGATAATGAACGATGGTTATTGATTAATTGATAGGACAAATCTATTGCCTTTGGAGCCCGGCCGAGTCCGCCATTTGTTCCAAAAAGGTTTACTATTGTTCCAAGCTGCTATTTTTCGTCTACCTCGGCTATTGAAGCTCAGCTGGAAGCAGATTTTTTTAAATTTGGGGTAATGTTCTATTGTTTGATGGCAAGCGAGAATTGCCGTCGGTGCCTATTTCTCTCCTAAGAAGACCCAAACCATCATAATTAAGCGCTTAGATTCATGGACTATACATTTGGCATGAGATATATACTGGTTGGCCTCTTGATGCTAATTTTGCAGGGTTTACCTACAGAAATGGCTGCTCAGTCTATGGGGTTTGAGGCCAGCGGTCTACCCCCATTGAAGTCATATAGTCCTAAGGAAATTGGGGCGAGCCGGCAAAGCTGGGGTATACTGGAAGATGATCGAGGTATGCTGTTTTTTGGGAACAATGAGGGATTGCTGACTTATGACGGGAGTAATTGGGAGTTAATACCCTCGCCCAATGGAAACCTAATCAGGTCCTTGGCAATGGATGAGCATGGGGTGATTTATTACGGCGGCAGGAATGACCTTGGTTATGTCTCTTCTGATTCTTTGGGTCAGTTAAAGCTGGTATCCCTCCGAGATAAACTCCCTTTAGAAGATGAAGATTTTGACGATTTATGGGAGATTGTCTACTTAGATGGACAGGTTATCTTTCAGACCTATGAATATATTTTCACGCTTGAGGTTAGTGCGAAAAAAAACTGGGAAGACCGTACATTTTCGGTCATCAAGGCGCGTGGTCGGATCATGTCAAGCGCCGTCATTGATGGTACTTGCTACGTCTATCAAAAAGAAGATGGCCTGACCCGATTAACGAATGGCCAGCTACAGCCCTTACCGCAGGAAGCCGTCATACCAGACGTAGTGGTGGATATGCTTCCTTGGTTTCCCAATTCAGACAAAGCTAAAATGTTGCTTTGTGGATTGCGAAATGGCTTACATAGCTGGGATGGAAACACGATGTCACCTTTCCCACTAGAAGGGCAGGCTGCGGACTTAATGCAAACAGCCAAAATCACCAACGCCTCTTATTTATCGGATGGGACGCTCGCCCTGGCCACGGACAACCTTGGCATAATTGTGTTAAACGAAGCCGGTCAATTGATCAATCACCTGAACAAGGCCACAGGCTTTCCAGTAGAAGATACTAATGACCTCTTACCCGATTTTCAGGGAGGGCTTTGGGTGAGTACTTCATTGGGAATTATTCGAGTCGATCTCCCCGCTAGTCTTGCGCATTTCTCCGATCAATTAGACATCAATTATCGCGTTTATGCTATGACTCCCCACAATGGGAGATTATACGTGGCTACAACTAACGGTCTGTTTGTTTCAACAGTAGGTGATGAGCAGCGTTTCGAACACGTCCCTGGGCCAAATACTGCCATCTGGAATCTATTATCACTAGGAACAGATTTGTTAGCCGTTTCTCCTTATGCAGGTATTTACGCTTTGCAAAACGATAAGCTTACTAGACTATTTGGGCAGGTACCGATAAAGTTGACCCCGTCTAGGTTTAGTAATAAGATTGTATATGTTGGAGATGGTTCTAACGAATTTGGATTGAGTATCTTATATAAAACGGCCTCGGGATGGTCTCGCATCCTTACCAAGCCAATTATCATGGATCAAATTCGATATGTAGAAGAGGAAAAACCTGGAGTTTTGTGGTTAGGTTCAAGGAGCAAAGGTTTTTTGCGTGTAGAGATTCCGTATTTAGAAGATGTGAATGACCGATCCTTTTCTGACTTACCGCCACCCGATTCACTGACTGTAAATGTAAGAAGGTATCCGGATTCACTCTCCACATCAGCCTTCCGTGCTCGCCCCTACTTCGTGCATGATAAACTTTATCTGGCCAGCAGTGAAGGATTAAAACGAATGTCTCCTGATATGGACCAACTCATTCCCGATAGTACTTTAGGGGCATTCTTTGCGGATACAACCACCATCATTAACGAATTGATAGCTGGGGCAAAGGAATCCATTTGGGTTAATTATGTTCAGCCTGGGAGGAACACTGCTTCGATCGGAAAACTATCCCCAGCGGATAATGGAGATTACATATTGGAGGAACAGGTTGACCTCCTTCGAATAAGTGACCTACAATTCACTTCTATGTGGACCAATGGAGAAATCGATGATCCACTCTGGTTTGGAACGACCAATGGGTTAATCAAATACCAACCTCAGATTAAAAGGGACAATAAGACTGCCTTCTCCACCCTCATCCGAAGCGTTTCTATCCACGGCGATTCCTTGTTATATGCAGGAAATGACCTTAAGACTGGGGCAGCGTTTACTAGCCCCATTTTAGCTTATATCCATAATGCCCTTCGCTTCAAATTCAGTGCCGTAAATTATGAAATGCCCGAGAATACCTTGTATCAATATCAGTTAGAAGGATTCGACAAGAATTGGTCAGATTGGACCCCAGAAAATCAAAAGGATTATACCAACCTTCCGGAAGGTAGTTATGAATTTCGGGTCCGATCGAAAAACCTTTATGGCGTGATGGGGAGCGAAGGAACTTTTGAATTCCGAATATTACCTCCCTGGTACCGACAGTGGTGGGCCGTTTTACTCTATATCATTGTTGGTATCGCAGCGATCACCTACTTAATCCTTTCCTACAACAGATGGAAGACCCGGCAGTTGGAGCTAAGAAACCAGCAGTTGGAACAAGCCGTTGATGAGAAAACACAGGAAATACTGAAGACCCAGAAGCAATTGATCCTCCAGGAAAAGATGGCCTCACTCGGCCAAATGACGGCAGGCATGGCGCACGAATTGAAGAATCCGCTAAACTTCATCAATAACTTTTCACTGGGATCTATCGAGTTGCTTGACGATATCCAAGTTGAACTAGAGCAGTCTCCTGATCAAGAAGAACAGCAAGAAATCAAGAGCCAACTGTCTTTACTGAAGCAATACATTGAATCCATCCACAACAATGGCGAGCGGATGGACAAGATTGTACTTGGTATGCTGAATCACACGAGCATAAATGCTGGGGAACGAGTATTGACTGACGTCAAAAAATTGGCAGATGAAAGCATAGATCTTGCCTTCTATGGCTTTAAAGGGCGTCACCCCAATTTCGACTTCGAGGTAATTCGGGATTATGAAAGCGACCAACTAATGGCCAAGGTCTATCCAAATGAGCTAAGCAAAAGTTTAATCAACATTTTCGACAATGCTTGCTACGCCATTCACAAAAAGGCACAAACCTCAAGTGAAGGATACCAACCCACGATAAAAGTCACCATACAATCTCAAGGTAATCACCTTGGCATCCGGGTGTGGGATAATGGCAATGGAATACCTCAAGCGGAGCGCGACAAGATCTTCACCCCTTTCTACACCACCAAACCAACCGGGGCTGGAAACGTAGGCTTGGGACTTTCTATCGCCTATGATGTTATCGTCAAGGGACACCAGGGTCAATTTCAGATAGAAAGCGAAGCGGGTAATTTCACAAGTTTCATCATCGAATTACCAATATCTGAACAGTAGGTCAATTGAAAAGGTTGCTTATGATTTTCGTAGGTCGGAAGGCCGTTCCCCAAAGTGCTCGCGAAATTTTGAGGAAAAATACTTGGGGTCACTAAAGCCCACTTCATATGACACCTGAGATACGTTGAGGTCGGTCTCTAGTAATAGTTTTTTGGCCCGTTCCATGCGAATAGCCCTCAGATACAGGGAAGTGGACACATTAGTTAGCGCTTTGATCTTGCGGTGCAATTGCGTCCGACTGACACCAATTGCTCGACATAGTTCCGCAATACCAAAGTTTTCTTCATCAATGTGATCTTCTATCGTCTTTCGAACACTCCACAAAAAGGCATCCTCTCCATTGCGTACTTCCCCAGGGCCAGACGGATGATTGATGATGGAGCTATAATGGAGCTGTAGATTCTTACGTAACTCCAATAATTTTCGGATTCTGATATTGAGTTCCTTGCGGTTAAATGGCTTGGCCAGGTAGGCGTCTGCTCCTTTCTCTAGCCCCTCGAGTCGAGACTCCTCATCCGCCTTAGCAGTGAGCAGAATAATTGGAATATGGCTAGTACTTTGGTTGTTTTTAAGGGTATTGCACAATTCGTAGCCATTCTTTATGGGCATCATTACATCGCTGATGATTAGATCAG
>CAJXPD010000224.1 GCA_913057785.1 uncultured Lewinella sp.
CTTTTTGTTGTCAACCTATATCAGGACGGGACATAGGGGCGAGTGTCTTTGGATTCTCGCCTCTACTTTTTTAGCGTTCTGACCTCTTACTTCTTCCGTTGTCCTCTCCCTAATACATCGTATTCGGATTCTTCGAATCTTTCGGGATCTGCTGGATGGCATCCCAGTGCTCACAAATCTTTCCATTTTCATCAAAGCGGAAGAAATCCATCGTCACATATTGATCATTGCCTGGCCAAGTTTGGTGGGTATGTAAAGCCACTAGATTTCCCTCAGCAATACAGCGTACAAAGTCAATGGACTTCTCTGGATATTCATTTTGCATGCGCTCAAAGTAGTTGATGAAGCCTTCCGTTCCATCAGCTACATCTGGATTGTGTTGTATATATTCCTTGCCAATATATAATTCTACTGCTTTGCGAGGATTTCCTTCATAGGCGGTACGATAGAAAGCGATGGCATTTTCTTTGTTTTGCGCTAGATTCATTAGGATGGGAATGAGGAGTTAGGTAAATGAAAGCTCGATAATACATACAATTAGTAGGATTGCCAAGCTAGGTTTCGACGAATCTTCTGCTTCCATTGGTCGAAAAAGCGCATCATGCTACTACTTTTAATCTTATCTTCCCTCCGATTCACAAACCAAAACTAAATACCATGAATTTTTTAAAGCTATCCCTTTTCTGTATGCTTTGCATGCTCAGTTCCTGCGTCGGCTGTGGCCGACAACAAGCCGAGACCGAAGCAGAGGCCGAAGCAGAGACGGAGATTGAAGAGACCATGGAAAAGTTGGCCGATGACCTGAACGATGATTTGGCTGGTGCTTTGAATAAGGTGCAAGATGCCCTAAAAGACGTTGAAAAGAACTTAAAAAATGGAGAAGAAGTAGAAATCGCAGATTTTCGTGACCTAAAGGAAATTCTGCCTAAGCGTATGCTAGGCATGGATCGCCATAGCCATACCGGAGAAAAATCTGGTGTGACCGGCTTCAAGATCTCCCAAGCTACGGCTAAGTACAAGGACGGTGATCGAAGACTCGAAATCAACATCGTCGATTCAGGTGGAATGGCCTTGGCTTCGCTTGGCGCTGCGGCATGGACTATGTTGGACGTAGATCGTGAGACGGATGATGGCTACGAACGAACTACAACCATAGATGGGTACAAAGCTTATGAGAAGTTTGATAGTCGGAGAGGAGAGGCAGAGATTTCTATTTTCTACAAGGATCGCTTCTTGGTCAATATTAAAGGCGACAACCTCAAGAAGGGAGATGCGGAAAAGATTCTTGATCGGTTGGACCTTGACGATTTAGATGATCTATAGGCCAATGAAATATTAGTCTACTGAATAGGGAAAGCAGCATCTGCTTTCCCTATTCTTTTTTCTATTTCGGTTGAAACGTAACTTGTGCGTTCTTTCCTTCCAATTCGGCCAGATAATCTTGTACTTGAAATTCTTTACTACTAAAAGTGGAATCGCGTAATCGACCATCCTTCAGACGCTTTAGACTGCGGGCGAACCGACGGATACTCTCTTCACTATCTAAGATAAGACCAGGTACCGAGACATTCTTTCCATCCTTATCTTTCGCCACCATCGTGAAATAGGACGAATTGCAATGCTTAACCTCTCCCGTCTGAATGTTTTCGGCTTCTACTCGTACACCTACCACCATTGAAGTATTACCCGTATAGTTGATAGAAGCTTTCATGCTCAATAATTCGCCGACTTCCACTGGATTTAGGAAGTTGACTCTATTGACGGAGGCAGTAACACAGTAATGTCCTGAATGCTTAGAGGCACAGGCGAAGGCAATCTGATCCATCAAGTTCAGGATGTGGCCGCCATGAATTTTTCCACTGAAATTAGAGTGGGAGGGGAGCATGAGTTCGGTGATGGTGATTCTAGACGCTTTGCTGGATTTATACTTCTTCAAGTTGCTGTTTTTTTACTTTCTGTTGGTTGACTGCAGGTTCTGTTTCAGTCGGAGTGGAAACGGCCGGTCTTCGTTCTAGCACCCGATGAAAACGGAGGAGGTGATCAGGGTATTCCTCGTTATAGATGCAGAGCGTTAGGATCTTTTTCTTTCGGCGATCAATGGGGAAGAGAATCTTGATTGGATTATGAACGTAGCCATTATCTTCAAATAGAAGGATTTGTTTATTGCGCGTAGGAAGACGGAAGAGTAGAAGCTCTTCTTCATTGGTTGGTAATGGTACATCTTCGTAGCCTTCCTCTTTGAGGAATTGCTTGACCATTTCATAGGTGTGGCCTAGATTCATTCCTGCAAAAGTGGTTCGATACTCGTACCCATCGCTTGCCCCGTCTAGATAATCGGATCCAGCGGGTGGAAATTCATTGCGCAATGGCATCTTTTCATTTTTTTATACTACAAATTTATCCAATTTTTTGTTTTAAAAGGATATGTAGAATAAAAAAAATGTTTATTTATTTAGAAACTAGGTGCAGAAAATGCATCTTCAAAAGAATCAGAGAAAGAAGATGAAGAAGGTTGAACGCGGAGATTAAGCCCAGTTGCATCATCGATCTGATCAACAGACAAATGTTGCATGCCGCTCTCCAAACGAATCAGTTGAGTACGGTGCAGGTTACTTCCTGAGCACCAATCCTCCACCGTCCAGGTTCTTTGCAAAAAGAAACCATCCTTGTTTTGGATAAGCTCATCCGTCCAACTTAGGTCAAAAACATCATCTTTTTCTTCTAATAGATATTGGTCATTGGTAGTGCCGAGGTTGCCATCCAAGTCAATCACTGGAAAGCCGGTTAGATTAGGCGTGGCTTTGGCAGCCTTTTGTGTGGTGTGCGTTGAAGCTGGGAAGAAGACCTGTGCTAGAGAGGTTTTATCTACGCTTACCATTTGAGTGAAGTGATCTTGCGATCCTTGTTCATCGGTAGCGGTCCATTTTCTAACCAATACGCCCATGGCGTTGGTGAGAAATTGGAAATTAGAAAGGTGGTTTGACAGGTCTTGTCCTATCGGAATATATACATTGAGCAGATCGCCTGCTACTAATGGATTTGAAAAGAAGTTAGTATTCTGGTCCGTCCACTCGATGTCCGTTTCGTTCACTTGAATACCAAAAAGATTGGAGCCCCCAATATTTCGCCAATCAAAAGAAATGAATCCTTCCGCCGGAATAGCGATTTGAAACCGCTGAATTCCAGTAGTTGGCACTTTCGACTGAGCAATATTGGCCCCTTCAACCAACATTGAATTGGGAGCTCCGGTGACATCTACCCCACCGTCACCTTTAATCTTAACCATAGACCATCGGTCCAGGGCAAAATAATTTGTCAAACCTTCCGCCTGGCATCCTAACATATGGTATTGATCGTCACTTGTTAGTTCTACGGCAGCGCCGCAGGCATGCGTTACCGTAGGCTGACCACTCTTTTTGAGTTGATCCAATTCACGGTAAAAGACATGAAGGTGTTGGCCAGCAATTTGCGGCTGGCAAGTTGTTTCTTGTAATATGGAGTTTGTAGTCGAATAGGTTTTACTCTTGCCTTGGGCAAAAGTGGTGTTGGCGATGGAGAAAACCATAATGAACATTATGGCATATGTGTGTAGGGGTCTGTTGCTTTTCATAGGGTATTCTATTAAGCCCATCCTTTCATAGCGTTTGAGTTGCTATTATGAGACGCATGAGGTGGACAAAAGACACTTTAGGTCATAATAATCTATCCCAGCATAGTTAGGAAACTCGTTGTACTATTGGTGGAAAATAAATTACGGTAGGAAATAGAATACTGCAGACGTAACACAAGAGAAGGTGTAAATTCTTTGTCATGGGATTACGCGGTTTAAGGGATGTTGGGAATTATAATTGTAAAATCGGTTTTACTTTTCGTTCAATCGGCGTACTTGGTAGTTGCTCATAGGATATACATATCCCATATTTTCTTTAATCAGATACAAATATAGGGTTTCAGTTCCTCACTCACATACCTTAAACTGGGTATTTTTTGCATATTTTTTTTTATAAATTGATTTTTGTAACTGAATCCCGCGTTCTGCTCTGATCAGGATTTGATGGCATCGAGGGTTGATAATGAGTTTGTTATGCTGACGGAAATAGGTGGCGTGCCTCTTTGCCAGTACGTTAGATAAATAGCTTGAAATGTCTTCCGCTAGCTATACTACCTGAGCGCCCTTTTTGAGTAAACTTTTTACAAGCATGGGGGTTAAAACAGCAAATTAACGGAGAGCATGAAAGTAAAGCGAAAATCCTGGACGCAATTTATTCCTAGACCGTTAGACGAAGTTTGGGCCTTTTTTTCACGCCCAGAAAACCTCAATGCCATAACTCCCCCCGATATGTCTTTTGAGATCCTCTCTGACATTCAAAAGGTAGAGATGTATCAGGGCATGATCATACAATATAAGATCTCGCCTTTTCTCGGGATTAAAATGGACTGGGTTACGGAAATTACCCATATAGTAGATGGTCGATACTTCATTGACGAGCAACGTTTTGGCCCGTATGCGCTTTGGCACCATCAGCATCACTTTGAAGCGGTGGATGGGGGCGTTCAAATGGAGGATATCTTACATTATAAGGTTCCTTATGGACCGATTGGAACCGCAGCAGATATAATTTTTGTGGGACAGAAGATTGATGCTATTTTTCAATATAGAAGGACAGCCATTGACCAACGCTTTACATTGGAAACAGCTGTCCTTTAATCGTGTGGTCCTACAGCAAGAATTAGACCTAACGAACCGGGATTAAATTGAAACGGATTCCCATATTTAACTCCGGTCGGTAAGCCGGTTTATCCTGATGCAAATAGCTCTTGAGTTTAGCATTGAAAACCCAATCTAGACCTTTGGATAAGGGAAGTCTTGAGCCAAGCTGTAGAGCCATTCCATAAGTATTGTTATCCCACGCTAAGGGTACAGCGAATTGTCGTCCTCGTAGTGTCAAGTGACTATCCAGTAAACGTTGTCTTCCTTTAAACCCTCCAACTGTAGCATATAGCCCTTTGATAAATTCATATCCGATCATTAGGAGGAATTCCTCTTGTCTGATTTGTGCTTCCCAGTTGGCATTGATAGGAGTGGTGGTCCCCGTTCTGAAGTCCAGGAAGGGAATGTTTCCCGTAACTTTACCCTGGGCTCGACCCGCTTCCATGGATAGGTGCCACTTTTGGGAAAGCGGAATGCCAAAACTGGCGTCGAATCCAGTCCAATACGAAGGTATATCTGAAAGGCTGCCTTCTAATGGAAGCAATTCAGCAAAATCTTCCAACTCATCGTTTAGCTGTTCATTTAGCAATATTTCAAGAATCTGATCGGGCTGAGGCGTGTTCAAGCCAGGTGCAACTATACTTTGCTGCAAGGAGCCTCGCAAATCTAGATAGATGGATTTAGGATTACTAGTCGGAGGAGAATAGGAAGTGTGGGAAATCTGGTAAACCTCTCCTTTATCTTCTAGTTTTCCGCCCGGACCGTAACGAGAATCCTGGTCATTTTTTCCCAGTTTTAAGGGCTCATCTTTTTCTCCATCTCTTTTGGGTTCTCCTTTTGGTCTCCCACTTTGGGTACTTCCTTCCCGGAATCTCAAGGGGAAACCATCTTGGGTGAACCACCATTCTAGCACATCAACTTTATCGCTAGCCCGCAACTTTACGGGAATCTTGGTATCTGATGGTACAGGTTCAGTGGGATTAGTGAGGTTGATTACGTAGAGGTCAATTTTGCTGTTTTCACAAAGACTTCTACAGGGTTCATCCATCCGTTGTAAAGCGAGCTTTCGTGCCCTGCCTGCTGCTGGTAAATTGGAGCAAGCGCAATGCGTGGTGTTAGCATCCCGAAAGATACTTTTTGCAGTGCCTTCATTGATAGAGCTAGCTGGGAGTTTGCTCACTATATGAAGGTCATTTACGACTGCGTTGCCGTCTTGACCCGGTCTTCCCTTGTAGATCTTATTCTCAAATTCTAATTCCGTGACAACATCTACGCCAGGTACTACTAAGCTGTTGGATTGTTGCGCTTTACGCAAATCGCCCTGCATCAGTTCGCCGATGGTATCGCCATTAAATGTCCAACACCAATTGACGATGTGTAGATCCTCAGCTTCAGTGCTAAATCTCCCCCAGACTTCTTGGCCGTTCTGCACTACTTTGCTCTTGCTTCGGCCCCGATTAATGAAATGAATCTGAGATCGCCCCTCACTGGTACGGTGAATAATCCTTCTAAATTTGCTGCCTAGGTAGTTGCTACTGGCTTTTGGGGCCACTTGCTGAAAATCGACAATCGTGTCAAACTGGATATGTAGATCATTCGCGTCACGTCCAGTATTGTTAATGAATACAAAGTCTTTGCTCGTGCTGGCCCAGGCGAAGGTTCCACAGAATAGGAAGCAAAGACATAGACTTAATCTGAGGAAAAATGGTAAAGTTTTCATTGGTTGCTGATTTTGGGTATTGACTTAGGTTTAATTATCACCAGCAATTTGTGGGTTGGAAGTCTTTTTCCCAATTACAATTTTGGTGGAAAATCAAAGGAAGCTAGGAGGATGGGTACAGGACTCGGGGCAAAAAACACCGCCTAAAGAGGAAAGGAGTAGGTAAAAAACAGCGCTTTACTGTTGCCAACAGCTCTAGGCTCGCCTATTCTTGCGATTTGGGATTACAAAAAATGGTTAAAATCCTTCACAAAGGGGATTGGGCAGCAAAAAAAATAGTACCTGCCTAGGGTTGAACCATTATCTTCAGGTATTCAACGCCTTTTCCAGTATCAATCGCCAACCAATATAAGCCTGCCTTATGGTGTTCGAGTGAATATGCCAAGCGATGCTCACCGGGCGGAAATCGTTTGGAAGTGGATAGTTGTTTAAGTTTTCTTCCTTGGACATCCAGTAGTGTCAAACTCAGGTATTCTACTTGATCGAGCTCGAGTTTTATAAATAAGTCATTACGTACAGGGTTTGGATAGATCTGAATGGATTGAAAAAGGGAACCTATTTCTTGGCTCGCGGTGGTGCAATTGCAATTATAAGTAGAAAGGAAATCTAGTTTGTTAGCCGCAAATTTGCCGTGCCGACTGGAATAAAGTAGATAGGCTTTTTCCGTGATGACACAAAGGTCCATACAACTGATGTTGAGGGCTTTGATATCATCTACCGTGATGATCATGAACTGAATGGCGGGACTACGTCTCAGAAACTGACCCTCAGTTAAGGCTTGATCGTCGCAATTGGTATAAAGCGTGAATAGGTGGTAGTTGCTGGGAGCTAATTCTTGGGCAACAAAAGGCTCAGGTACATCGAATTCATCTACAAAGCCTTCCGCATTGTCATATCGCACATGCCAAGATTGCGCTAGGTCATTGAAGTCCCATTCAAAATTGATAAGGTTAGCATTATAATCCAGAATACGGAGGTTCTCCGGGATTGGACATTGTAGATCACTGTCCCGTAAGTCCAGGGCAAGTTGACTTCCTTGATGGGTATCGCCGTCGACACATAAGTTTATTAAGGTGAAGCGGTGTAGGCCAGTATCAGAGGCCAGTTCGATAGCAAAAGTAGGGGGGAGGATATCTAGGTTGTCCTCTATCGCCTGCCCATTTATGAAGTATTGATAGCGAAGCGTGTACCGATCAACGTTGGCTTGCTCTTCCAAAGAAAAGAGCGCTTGAATACCATCGGTGCCACCTTCTAGCATGCTTAGACTAAAGGAGGACGCTGCACAAGAGGCAGCATCTTGGCCCGACAGCTTGGAATTAAAAGCAAAGAGTGAAAGATACAGCGATAAAAAGAGGGAAGTAGCTTTCATAATGAGCCTTTCCTACAAGTTATCATTTTTGGGGCAAAGTTCCGATATTGTATTGATCCAAATGCAGCTTCATGCACAAAAAGCTACTCGAGGTTCTCAGGGTCCTTTCAGCCAAGGAACGTGGTAGATTCCAGAAGTTCGTCCGTTCCCCTTACTATAACGAACAACAGGAGCTGAACCAGCTTCTTGATGCCATATTGACCTATGCTCCTGACTTTGATGCCGGCGAACTCGATGTGCCAGCCTTGTTTGAGCAAGTATATCCAGGACAAGCCTTCGAACGGCAAAGCTTGAATCGATTGAATTCTAAGTTGTTTAAGGTATTGGAACAATTTCTAGTTGCTGAGCAATTAAATGGAGTGCCTCAAGCAACTCATCATCATCTACTAGATTTCTACTTGAGCCATGGACTCCATAGGCAAGTTGAAGCACACTTCCGTAAGTTAAGGGGGGAGCAGCGCAAATTGAAAAAAGGAGACCCAAGGCGCATACAATGGCAACTGACCCTTGAAAAAAAGCTAGCGAAATGGGAAGCTGCGCAAGATAGGAGAAGTGGGGATATTAACCTTCAGGCCTATAATGCAGCACTGGACCGTTACTTCCTGTTGGAAAAATTGGAGTTGATCAATGCTATGCTTGGCCGACAGCGGGTTATCCATGTAGACTATCAAACTACCTGGCTGGAGGAAATTTTGCAGCACTTGGCCGATAGCGAATATGGAGAATGGCCGGCCATCGAGTTATATGCACAAGTCTTACTACTCCAATTGGAGCCCGATAAGGTTGAGCATTATTTCCAGTTAAAGCGTTTTCTTTTGCAAGGTGTTGAGCACTTCTTACCTGCTGAACAACGTGCCTACTTTTCTTATTTAGAAGGTGCAGCGAAAGGTATATTTCCGATTTCCGATTATTTCGAAGAGCTTTTCTCCTTGTATCAAGCTCAGTTGAAATCAGGAGCTTTGCTTCCGACCGGCAAGCTGCATCACACCGTCTTCAAGAACATCGTACTTACTGCCTTGGAGTTGGGACATTTCGATTGGGTAGAAGAATTCATTGACACCTATCAAGACCGCATAAGCCCTAAGGTATTTCGTAAACAGGCTTGTTTACAAAATCGAGCCAATCTACACTACTATCGTAAAGAGTATGGCGAAGCGCAGGAGCTATTACTACAGAGCAATCCTCGAGACACGTACTATAAGCTAAGTCAAAAGAGCCTGTTGGCAAGGATCTATTTTGAGAATAAAGAAATTGATCTTTTGCTCAACTTCCTTAATACCTTCGGGAAATTTGTGTTTGATCAAAAACGAAGAATAGCTTCGACCAAGGTGGACTCCTATCGACTTTTTGTGAATTCTTGCCGTAGACTCTGCCATATATTGGAGGAGTCTCCGGACGGCTTTGCGGCCTTTTGTAGAAATGAACCCATTACGCAATCTCAACTTTTATTGCGCTTGAAAGAACTCCAAGAACAGATTCAGCAGGGCCCGATCTTTTATAGCAAAAAATGGCTCTTGGAGCGTATCAATCTTCTCATTCCCCACACCTAAAAGTTTTCATCCCTCCGAATGGACTTATACCTTCACCGTCTTCCATTTTCCCCTCGCAAACAAAATGATGATTAGTACAGTCATCAAGGACTCTGCGATGACAACTGCCCAGCATACTCCTTCCAGTCCCCAGCCCACATTCAAGGCGAGGAAATATCCCAGCGGAATTTCTACTAGCCAAAAGCAGATGAAGTTGACAATAGTTGGGGTTCGCGTATCTCCAGCACCATTGAAAGCTTGACTTAAGACCATAGCGTAACCAAAGCAGACATAACCAATGGCAAAAATTTTGAGTGCCTTGGTTCCCGCCGCCAAAACTGCTGGCTCCGTACTAAAGAAACTTACCCATTGCTCTGCAAATACGTAATACATAACGGCTACGGTGCCTAAGTAGAGCATGTTGAAATGAGCAGCACGCCAGGTGGAAATGGCGGCTCGTTCTGGCTGTTTGGCTCCTAGGTTTTGTCCGACAAGGGTGGCTGCGGCATTACCGAGACCCCAAGAGGGCAGGAGGGTGAAAATGATCAGGCGAATGGCGATAGTGTAGCCGGCCATGGCTTCACTGCCAAAGTTTTGAGCAATGATTCTGACCAAGAAAATCCAGCTAGCAGAGGCAATTAAAAACTGCCCGGCTCCCGTAGCGGCAATATTAGCCAGTCGCTTGATGATGTCCCAATCTACCTTGTTTTGGTGGAAATAGATCTTTACTCGGCTATGTGCACCGGTAAGAATGTACAATTGGAAGACCACACCCAAGCCTCGTCCTATGGTCGTGGCTACAGCAGCTCCCTGCACGCCGAGTTCTGGAAAAGGGCCGATACCAAAAATAAATAAAGGATCTAGTATGATGTTGATAATGTTGGCCAACCACAAGGATCGCATGGCTAAGGAGGCATCCCCAGCCCCTCGGAAGATGCCGTTTAGCAAGAAGAGTAACATGATGAAGATGTTACTAGCAAACATGATCCGGGTATAGCCTACGTTGTTGGCGATTAGCGTTTCGCTTCCGCCCATCATGCGCAAAATGTCTTCCGCATAATAGGCACCGGGAATTCCGATCATCAGTGCGATTACCACGGTCATATAGATGGCTTGGAGAGCAACCTTGGAAGCTTCCTCGGGTCGATCCTCTCCAATATTTCGGGCAATCATTGCCATTGGGGCCATGCTCATACCAATGGCAATACTATAGATCAGGGTGATTACCGATTCCGTCAAGCCAACCGTTGCTACCGCTTCGGCGCTAATCTTTGAAACAAAGAAGGTGTCTACCACGGCAAATAGGGATTCCATGGCCATTTCCAGGATCATGGGGATAGCTAGTAGGACGATAGCTCGATTAATGTTGCCGGTGGTGTAGGATTGGTTGGTTCCTTTGATGGCCTCCCAAATCAGACGCATAATGGACTGTTTGGCAGGATCATTTACTTCATCGGATATGGGCTCCGAAGATGGATTATCCTGAATCATAAATGTAGTAGTTTGTTTAGTCGGTGATCTAAAGTCGTTGAGGTAGGTAGGAAATCGGCCATTACATCGCCGAGTGGAGGTGGCATCATATGGTTAGCCACAGAGGTGGTTTATTTAGAACATGGGCTTTACATTTATCAGAAAATAAGTCGGGATATACCGACTTGCAGCAACAATAATACTCCATAAACAAAGGAATAGTTCCTTAATCTCTCTTTTTTTTGATTTTCTCAATCCCACCGGCAACTTTTGTTGATCCTTCTTACCTTTGCAAACAAAAAGATGAGCCAAGAAGCCTTCCAAAAAATCTGGAAAATGATTGGGTTGCGCTACAAATCGCATCCCTGGCACGGCATCCCCATCGGGCCAAAGACACCAGAAGTTGTCTCCTCTTTTATCGAAGTGATCCCATCTGATACGGTGAAGTATGAAGTCGATAAATTGACCGGCTATCTTAAAATTGATCGGCCGCAAAAATTCTCCAATATCGTACCTGCACTTTATGGGTTTGTTCCGCAAACTTACTGTCATGATAGCGTGGCTGAATATTGCATGGAAAAGACCGGAAGAGAAGGGATTGTTGGAGATCAGGATCCGTTGGATATTTGCGTATTGACGGAACGAGAAGTGACCCACGGTAACATCATTGTAAACGCTATGCCGATCGGTGGCTTTCGGATGATTGATGGGGGAGAGGCTGACGATAAGATTATTGCGGTGTTGGAAAATGATGAGGTGTACGGAAAATGGAAAGATATCAAAGAACTGCCTTCCAGTGTGATCAATCGTCTACAGCATTACTTCCTGACCTACAAGCAGCTTCCCGGAGAAGAACCTAAATGTGAGATTACGCACATTTATGGTAGGGAAGAAGCACAAGAAGTAATACAACGAAGTCAGGCAGACTACGAGACTCATTATGGTGACTTAGAAGGGGCATTGTCCTTAACCTTATTCGAGGCTTTCAACTTTAGTCAAAGACAACAAGGGATACTCAAAGGCTTAGAATAGTATGTACTATTCTGAGGCGTTTGAACACCTAGAAATACCATAGTTTTGCAGGGAATTTATATCTTCCTAGCCATCATTGCTGGTGCTCTCCTTTCCGATGCACATGTGTTGACAGCCGTTATCCGCTACAACTTGATGGTCATGTTGTTTTTTACCTTCATCACGGTAAATTTCAACCCACAACTCCTTAGGCGCGATCATTTCAAGGTATTAGTCGCCAATATCTTATTGCCTATCTTGATCTTTTTGGCTTGGCGAAGCTGGGATCCAGAGACAGCGGCCGCCATTTTAGTGATCGGACTGGCTCCCACTGCTGCCGGAGCGCCGGTGATTACTACCTTTCTCAGAGGACGAGTGGATCATGTTACGGTGTCGATCCTCCTGCTCAGTCCGGCCATGGCTTTACTCATACCGCTATTTCTTCCAATGTTACTTTCTTCTGATATAGGAGAGATTGCTGTATTGGATATTCTGATCCCTGTGTTCATGGTTGTATTTGTGCCACTTGCCTCCAGTATTTTTATTAAAAAGGTTCTCCCATCAGCGGTGCCCTATATAGCCAAAGCGGCAAAGGTTAATTTCTACCTTTTTCTCTTTAATGTATTTATCGCCAGTGCAAAGGCGACAGATTTTATTCGAAATGATGAAGAGGCGAGTTGGATAGCCATTCTATCTATTGGCCTTGGCGTAACGATATTAGGACTGATTCTCTTTCAGCTAGGTGAACGGCTTGGCGCGGCAGATCTCAAGTTGGAAAACAGCATGTCATTGGGCCGGAAGAACACCATGTTTGCCCTTTGGTTGGCCTTAACCTTTGTGGGCCCCTTAGCTGCGCTAGGGCCTATGTTGTATATTCTTTTCCAGAATATCTATCACTCCATTGCCATGTACAGGTTGGATAATGAATAATGTTGAATGAACAATTAATAATTGCCTAGGCCATTATCCACTCTTCATTCAACATTCAACACTATAAGGCTTATTTGACAATGGCTACATCGCCAGTAACGATTTTGGATTCAGGTTGGCCATTTTCCCGTACGGTATAATCTAGCCACCAGACGTAGACGCCGCTTGAAAGCAATTCCCCATTTAACATGCCATTCCAACCCAAATCTGGATCTGTAGTTTCGAACAGTAGATTACCCCAGCGATCAAAGATCTGCAGGCTATATTCGAGGATTTCACAACCTGTTAAGGGTCTGAAGTCATCGTTCACGCCATCATTGTTTGGAGAGAAAGCGGACGGACCATAGAATTCACAGCGCTCACACTCTCTTACTTCGGTGGTAAAGGTTCTCTCTTCACAGTCATTAAATACGAGGACTTGATATTCTCCAGCTTCCGTGATGGCCAAAGTGGGTTCCGTTGTGCCGCCTGACCAGAGGTATTCAGCAAAGACAGGTGTGCGAGCATCGAGGATGAGTCTTTGACCAGGACATAGAAAAGTATCTTGAATGAGGGTTTGTTGAATGGAATCGACGACGGTTACGATAGCATTTGAAGTGAATTCGTTACAGGCTGTAGTGACGGTCACAGCATAGTTGCCAGAAGTGTTCACTTGATATACAGGAGTGGTGCTCCCGTCTTGCCATCGATAAGTAGCTCCCGGGATAGTAAGATCATAAAGCAAGGGCGCATCAGCTACGCAAAGGATCGTGTCGTTTCCTAGGCTCAATACCGGCTCTGTAATGAAGGTTACCTGGAATTCGTCTATTTGCTCCTCACAAGCTGTGGTGATGGTGACGGAGTACAGTCCATCCGTGGTAATAGAACGCTGAGGACTATTAGAACCATCTTGCCACTGATAAGAGATCACATCTTCATTGGTAACATCAATATCCACCTGCTCACCAGCACACAGTACTTGATCTGGCCCTAACTCCAATTGAATAGGGCTGATGTAGTCAATATTGATTTGATCTGTCACGGTTCCACAGGCATTAGTCACTTCCACCGTATATAATCCAGGTTCAGTGACAGTAAAGGTGGAGCCAGTAGACCCGTCTTGCCAGGTGTGACTAGCGAGTTCGCTGGAAGCATCTAGGACTAGGGTTTCTCCAGGACATAGCGTTTGATCTGCTCCTAATTCAATTTGAGGAACATCCATTTGATAGATGATTTCTACCTGATCCATTACTGCTCCGCAATCATTGGTGGCGGTCACGGCGTATATCCCAGAAGTGGTAACATTTAAAGTGGGGTCGGTGGAACCATCTTGCCATTGATAAGTGCCAAAGGGTACCGTCGCATCCAAGGTCAAGACCTCCCCTTCACAAACTAGCGAGGTATCTGGTCCAAGGTCAGCATTATTGGATAAGGCAAAATTCACTTCAAAAGGAAAAGACAGTCCCATGGAAGGATTGCCGCACAGATCCAAAATTTGGGTGGCTTCATCTGTGATTAAGTCAAAGCTAAACGAACCGAGTTCTTCAATAGGAGGGTCGATTTCAAAAACAAAATCTCTTTCATATTCTCCCCCTTCCGTACAAAGGTTATTGACTGGAGTTAGATTATATGGACCACCGGGGCCGTTCAGTTGATAATTGATGCTAGTAAAAGTGGCACATTGTATGTTTTCGGAAAACGAGACCTGTATTTGACTTTCTCCACACCGCTGAGGTACTCGAACATTTTCTACGCTTGGGCGGGTCTGGTCAATGATCCCGAGCCCAGTAGAAGAACTAAAATCAATCTCATAACCGTTCGGTGACTGCGACCAATTGGAGACCATTAATGCATAAGTATTCCCAGGCTGCATCGGGATCCGATCGTTGAAAGTTGTTCGCCCGGTGAATTGATCTGGAAAAGGGGCATTGCAGCCAGCTCCTTGTACGTTGAAGTTACTTCCTCCATTCGCACCAGTCGGACCATTACAGCCCGGTCCTCCGGCGGCATTGCAACTTACCTGCAAGGAAGGATCATTCCTTATATCGCTACATTGTCGCCCAGTGATGTTGAAAAGCGCCCAATCATAATCATCATTGCTATCGTTGGGGGTGATAACGAAACCCAGAAAACCAGCTTCATTTACGGTAAAGGTGTACCAGATGGAATTTAACTCTCCTGCCGTACAACTGATACTCGTATTGATCTCATTATTGAAATTGCCATCACCACTTGGAGAAGTCATTTCTGTATAGACCTCTTGACAAACAGGAATGGCCCCAAGACAATCTTGTACCGTTGGGGTTTGTCCCTGCAGTTCGATCTGAGAGAAAAGCACACAAAATAGGGATAGGAGTAATGATCTTTTCATGTTTGTCATTAATAGAGTTAAGGAATGCCAATGGCCTATTCGTGGGTATCTATATTGAAGTGCAGTGATCTCAGGCAGAAGCCTATTTCTTGCCCTGTAAGATCTTTTGGAGTAAGAAGGGCCGCAAAATAAGGATTTTAGTAATAAACGGAAATGAGGGGGGAAAAATTTTTTGTCTGCGAGCTTATTAATGAAGTTGTCTCGAGTTATGCTGATGTACACCTGGCCAGCCTCTGATCTCGAATACTTCAGTTCCTTATAACTCCAACTGCCAACATGGAGGTAGGTATAAAACCTATGTGACTAGCATTATTGGACAAGCTTGGAAGTAGCTAGGTCTTCAAAACCCATCCTTTTTATTGCGATCCACATAAACTTGAATGAAAGCGCAAGAGCTAGGAGCAGTATAGACCTTCTTAGGGTAGGAAAAGAGACGGGAAACCGCAGAAAAACTACGAGGCAAGAAAAAAATCAAGCTTTTTTTGAAAAAAATTAAGCAAAAAATAGCTTGATTTTTAATTTATTTTTCACTTTTAAGCCGTTTTGTGTATGCTGTAAGTGATTGATATACAGATGTTAATTGGTTTTGTTGTGTGTTTTTTTTGGATTATTTTTTTCACAATAATGGTTTTTTGTCCTTGTTTTCAGGGCTTTGTCGTTGCATATTTGTATCGTGATCGGTGAGCAAATGAGGAGGAAAGAAAAAAGTCGGATCAAAAGAGTTCCGAAAATTATTGAAGAAATATGTTCATGGGATTATAATTTGTTGGTAGTAAGTCGTCCCGATATAGTCGGGACGAATTACACTTTTCAAATGTAAACCCTGCGTAAAGATAAACGCGTCAAACAAAAAAGAGGCGATTCTGGGAAAATCGCCTCCGATCTAAGACTAGGTCAATGTTCATGGGACTACGTCGTCAAAAAAGTCCTTAAGATTACAATTTGATTGAATATCAAGGTGGAGTTTAGTTCCACTGTTTGACGCGAAGATAAACCAAATAATTAGTCGAACAAAGGATCGACTAATATTTTTGGCACAAGATATTAATTTTGGATATGTTCATGGGATTATAATTGAAAGGGTCGTACTGTAAAGTGCGACTTTTTTTTTGCCCCAAATCGAAGGGTTGAGGTTTGTTTAAGTGGTTGTAAGTCAGGTTTTTGCGGGCTAAATTTATGAAATAAGATTATTTTGTATACAAAAAAAGGTGTTGCCAAAAGCAACACCTTTCATATATGATAAGGATTCAAGTGATCAATTCAGTAAGTACAAGCTAAGCTTCTGCCATCTCATTTTTGTAAGCATCAATTAGACGCTTCTGAATATCTCCTGGCACTTGGCTATATTCTGCGAACTCTCGACTAAATTTAGCCCTACCCTGTGAAAGGGATCGCAATGTGCTAGAATATTGATACAACTCAGCTAAAGGTACTTTTGCAATGATCTTTTTGTAGTGCCCCTCAGAATCCATACCCTGAGGAAGCGCTCGTCTCGTATTCAGATCGCCCATTACATCACCTAGTACATCATCCGAACAAAGGATTTCTAGATGGTAAACAGGCTCTAGTAATTTTGGTCCGGCTTCAACAAAAGCATTTTTAAAGGCCTGACTTGAAGCTAGCATAAATGCCATATCATTAGAATCTACCGCGTGCATTTTACCATCGTAGATGCACACGCGTATATCTTGGCAGTAAGAACCTGTAAGTGGCCCTTCTTCCATTTTTTGCAAAATTCCCTTCTTAATGGCATTGGAATAATTGGCATCGATGGATCCACCTACAATACACCAGTAATAGACCAACTTACCACCCCAAGGCAATGCTTCCTCTTCTGTTTTTCGCACGCTCAAGTCACTCGGCTCCGGCATACCTTCGAAGTAAGGCTCAATACGCATATGTACCTCGGCAAATTGCCCAGAACCACCGGATTGTTTCTTATGTCTGTACTGCTGATTGGATGCTTTGGTGATCGTTTCTCTATAAGCGATCTTCGGTTTGATAAAGTCCATCTGTACGTTATTGACTTTTTCAATCCGATATTTGATCAAATCCAAATGCAACTGACCTTGTCCGTGCAGTAAGGTCTGTTTTAGCGCTTTAGATTGTTCTACTTGCAGTGTTGGGTCTTCTTGCTCAATTTGGTGCAACGCCTTCATGAGTTTCTCCATATCATTTTTGCTAGGAGGAGAAACAGCTACGCGAATTCTAGGTGCAGGGAAAACCATCGGTTCTATTTGATGATCCGTCCCTTTCGTGTTTAAGGTGCTGTTGGTGCTACTATCTTTAAGTTTGACCGTCACTCCGATATCACCTGCCTTCATTTCAGGTACGCTTCCGCGTTCTTTTCCATTGGCGGTGAATATCTGGCCAAATCGCTCAGAGTTTCGATTGGCGGGATTCGTCAGTTCGTCACTGGCTTTGAGCGTTCCAGAATATACTTTGAAGTAGGTAACATTACCCACTTTCGGCTCGGATAGTGTTTTGAAGATAAAAACTGAAGTAGTTCCGTCCGACTCGCAAGCCAACTTTTCACCTCCCACCAAATTAGCAGGTGGACGATCGGCAGGACTAGGACAAATATCATTAATGAAACCCATAATTCGCCCACTGCCCATATTTTGGGTAGACGAGCAAATGAAAACAGGATATATCTCTTGTGTAGAAATGGCTAAGCGTAGCCCCTCGGTTAGTTCTTCTTCCGTCAGCGAGCCATCTTCAAAGTACTTCTCCATCAACTCCTCATCATTCTCAGCTGCTGCTTCCACCAGGTTGTTGTGCAGCTCCTGCGCACGTTCCATGAATTCTGCTGGGATTTCTTGCTTTTCCGGTCTTCCACCACCTTCTGGAAAGACATACATCGTCATCCGTAAGGCATCTACTATTTTATTGAAACCAGACCCTTCATTGGCAGGAAATTGGATCGGGATGACCTTTCTACCAAATCTTTCTTGTGCTTGCTCAAGCGTGGATTCATAGTCAGCCTTTTCGTGATCAATCTGGTTGATTACGAAAAGGGCGGGCGTTTTGTATTTCTCTACATATTCCCAAATTAGTTCGGTGCCCACTTCTACGCCGCTTTTGGCATTTAATAGCATGACTCCAGTATCTGCTACCTTAAGAGAGGAAACAATCTCACCCACGAAATCATCAAAACCAGGCGTATCTAGGATGTTGATCTTTGAGTCTTTCCACTTAGCATGAAGTAAGGTGCTAAAGATGGAATTACCACGTTCTTTTTCAATATTCGTATGATCCGAAACGGTGTTGCCATCCTCGACAGTTCCTCTTCTCGAAATCTCCTTTGCTTCAAAAATCATCGTCTCAGCAAAAGTCGTCTTCCCACTGCCAGGATGGCCCAATAAGGCCACATTTCTAATGTCTTTGGTGTCAAAACTCATACATTAAGGTTTTTGATGATTGAAAAAAGTAATTGCCTCCCAGAAGAGGAGGAATCGAGATAGGCTTGTTGAAACAAAAGTGAGTTTATTTCCTTCCTACTGGAATGAAATTAGGAAAATAAAATTTAACAACAAAATAAATTTCGATTTACACGGCTTTGGGAAACTTTTTGTAAAGAATGGGAAATTGGAGCCGAAATGAGGCTATTTTATTTCCGACTTATTCATCGCATTTTGCCTGCTCATTTGAAAAGGGAATGTTGGCCATTGGGCTTTGATTTTAGGCTTCAATGATTACCTTTAAGCCGCCTAGTTGCAATTTAGTTTTACCTTAAC
>CAJXPD010000225.1 GCA_913057785.1 uncultured Lewinella sp.
CCAAGCATAAGCTATCTATGGCAAGGCCCTTGCATTACCACAGCCGCAGACCAATTACAGATAGAGGTAGATTGTCCAGGTACCTATATCCTCCAGGTTACCAACACGGACAACTCCTGTGTCAATGTCGATAGCGTGATCATCACCGAGAACTTGGTAGAACCTAGTGCTATAATAGATGTACCAGGCGTGTTAAGTTGCAGAGATACAGAACTCAGCTTATCTGCCGCTAATTCCAGTTCAGCAGCTAGCATAGCTTTTAGCTGGGTTGGACCAGGGATATTGGGGGCACAAAATACGGCTGAAATACAACTGAATCAGACCGGTGTGTATGAAGTGATCGTAACGGATCAGCTTAGTCAATGTGTAGATACGGCAAGTGTTACCGTCACGGATGACATCGTATTGCCAACGGTAGATCTTGGACCAGATACTTCTCTCACCTGTAATGTGTCTAGCCTAACCTTAGGAGGGGGAAGTAATTCTAGCGGTCCCAACTTCGCGTACCAATGGCGGGCAGTGGAAGGGAACATTACCACTAGTTTGACATCGCCTACAGCAACCATTGATGAGCAAGGGATTTATCGACTCACGATAGAGAATACAACGACTGGCTGCCGTGATTCCAGTACCGTTTTTGTCACCTTGATAGATCAAGTTCCGTTTGTAGATGCCGGACCCAATTTGGATTTCCTGTGTGATACGGATTCCTTGATTTTGCAAGGAGCGACCAATGTTTTGCCGGAAAATGCCAGTATCAATTGGAGCGGTCCTTGCTTGGAGAGTCAAGCGGATAGCCTGTCCGTAGTGGTGTCCTGTCCTGGTGATTACATTATTGAAATAGAAAATACCACCACCGGTTGTACCAACACGGATACGATGACGGTTCGGGTAAGTTCGGTGGTTCCCATCGCCCTAGCACCAGATACGGTCTATATATCCTGTGAAACCGGGCAAGCCATCCTCGATGCCTCGAACTCTTCATTTGGAACCTACTCGTGGAGCTTTGAAGGAAACCCTTTGGCTTCTACGAACAACCTGATCGGTGCAGAAGAAGCTGGAACCTACATCTTTACTGTTACCAACCTGGATGGAACCTGTTCTGATTCGGAAGAGATATTGGTTTTGGAAAATTGTGGTCCACAAATCGTCATTCTTCCTCCGGACAGCTTGACCTGCGTTCAGGCAACAGTAACGCTAGATGCTTCGGGATCAACGCAAGGAGATAACATCAGTTTTTCTTGGTTAGGACCTGAGGCCGATTGCATATCAGAAGGAGCAGAAAACCCCATCGCAGAAGCCACCTGTCCAGGGACCTATCAATTGATTGTGACCAATACGGAGGTCATGACTTCCGATACTCAATTTGTCGAGATTGTCCTGGATACCATTTCCCCCACTGCGATAGCTGGGGATCCCGATACGATTACCTGCACCATGCCCAATTTAGAATTGTCAGCTGCAGGTTCATCCACAGGGAATATCTATACCTATAGCTGGATGAGCTTCAACACTGGGGAGGTATTGAGCACAGATTTGACTGCAACGGCAACGGAACCAGGCTCATACATTTTAGAAGTAACCAATACGCAGAATGGATGCCAATCACAGGACGTTGTACAAGTCTTCATTGATGAAAATGCTCCACAGATAAGTTTTGGTAATCTGCTGTTCCCTTGTGAAGCAACCGAATTTGATCTTGAGGCCCTGGTGACGCCTGCCGGGAATAATTACCAATATGAGTGGACGGGCCCCGGGATTGTGTCTGGTGCCCAAAATCCGACCGTACGGATCAATGAAATTGGAACTTACGAATTGCAAATTCTGGATCTTGATAATGGCTGTGTAGATCAAGCACAGGCCGTGGTGGAGGAACAAGATTGCGTACCCTGTCTCGATTTACTAGGACCAGATACCTTAGCCATTACTTGTGTGGTGGATCAACTAGATATTGATGTAGAATTTTGTGATGATTGTGATAATTGCCAAATCCAATGGACGACCATCGGAGGAAATATCCAAGGGCCTGCAAATACACTTGATATAAGCCTAAATGCGGCAGGCACCTACATTTTGAGTGTCACCAATGATATCGGCTTTACTTCGACATTGGAAGTCACTGTGTTGGATGAAACGACATCTCCCTTGATAGACGCTGGACCGGACCGATTCTTAACCTGTGATAGTACCCAAGTTGTATTGATTCCTAATGCAGATAGCATAGAGGCGAGTTGGCTCTTTAACTGGACAGACCCTAATGGCATTTCTTTGGCAGCTAGTCCAACTGTTACTGTGGCTGAAAGTGGGATCTACACCCTGGAAGTGGAAGATGCGATTACCGGGTGTATTACTACGGATGAAGTACAAGTGAATCTTCAATCTGCCCCCCCAATAGCTGAAGCTGGCCCAGATCAAGAATTGACTTGTCAGAATAATCTAATTGTACTGGATGGAAGTGGCTCAGCTACGGGTAATACCATTGTCTACCAATGGACTAGTAACGAGAACACTAGTTGTCTACAGGGAGAGACCACCAGTAGTCCTGTGGTGAGTTGTGCAGGCACTTATTATCTGGAGGTGCGAGATACGAACAGTGGTTGTTTCAGCCAAGATAGTGTAGTAGTGCAAATCAGTGATGAGCTACCTGCTGTTATCGCCGTTCCTGATACTAATTTCACTTGTGCGGATTCTTCTATTATTTTGCTGGCAACTTTGCCAGATGCGGGTAGTTTTGGGTTCGAGTGGTGTGAGGTAGACGGTAGCGGCCAGGCTGTAGATGGCAGTTGCAGAGCTACCTTGGACTACGAAGTCCTAACCCCGGGTCAATATAGATTCCGAGTGGAAGATTTTCAAAGTGGGTGTATTAATGGGTTTACTGTAAATGTAGGAGCAGATACCTCCGCACCAGCCGTCAATGCAGGTACAGACGTTACCTTGGTTTGTACCTCACCAAGTCTGCAATTGCAGGGAACCGCGGATAGTGTAAATACAACCTGGTCCTGGAGTTCCTTAAACAATAGTCAAATAGACAACCCGAATACCCTTGATCCTGCCATTTTTGCTCCTGACACCTTCCTCTTGACAGCAATCAATACACTCAATCAATGTAGTGCTACGGATACTGTGATCATCATGCGGGATGAAAATGCACCTATTGCTGATGCCGGTTCAGACCAGACGTTTAACTGTAGCACGCAAAGTATTCAATTGTCAGGGGTAGCAACGAGTAATAGCGGACAGGTTGACTTCAGCTGGTCAAGCCCCGATGGAAATTTCGTTTCCTCCACTAATCAACTTAATCCAGTTGTCAATCAAGCTGGCACTTATTTGTTGACGGTGAATGATCCGATCAATCAATGTTCCAGCCAAGACGTAGTGGTGATTAGCGAGGATTTGGACGCTCCTCTAGCCAGTATTGCAGGTTTAGATACCTTATCATTTTCTTGTAGTACCAGCGTCATTACCTTGGATGCAAGTGGTACGGTAGGGGCGCAAGGCCATAGCTTAACTTATAATTGGTCTAGCCTTTCAGCTGGGCAACTAATCGGAAACCCAAACGACTCCATGATACAGGCAGAGGGAGTTGGTCTATATCGTTTGTTGGTTATCGATAACGATAATACCTGTAGTGATACCTTGATCTTTTCATTGACCGGTGACTTTGATCTTCCGAATATCAGCTTAGGTCCTGTGGGGAGTATCGATTGTGCCAACCCGGAGGTGATCTTGGATGCCTCAGTTGGTGCCGATGCGAACCTTAGTTTTGACTGGTTTGCTTCTGACGGTCAAGCCTTGGCCCAAGACACTGCCTTAATCACGGTCTTCTCAGCAGGAATGTATCAAGTCGTTGTGACGAATGAGGAAAATGGCTGCCAGCAATCCACCACGGCTACAGTTAATGCGGATACGATAAGGCCTATGGTAAATATTCTGCCTCCCGAGGCCCTGGATTGCTTTAATACGTCCATTACCTTAAGCGGGCTAGGCTCTGACAATGCTTCTGGAATCTCTACCGAATGGAGTACCAACGACGGAAACTTCACCGGCCCTTTCAATGGATTGGAAACGACCATTGACGCTCCTGGCACTTACACTTTGACACTCATAAATACCCGAAATGCTTGTTCAAATTCGGATAGTATCCTCGTAGAATCCTTATCCAATCCCATTACTGGGACAAACTTAGTCGTACAACCGCCTGCCTGTGCTGGTGGGGATATGGGACGAATTGCGGTCGACTCGATTCTTGGGGGAACCGGCCCCTTCGTATTCTCTATCAATGGCAACGCTTTTGGTGCTAGTAGTCAATTCAATGACCTGTTTCCTGGCACCTATGAACTTTCCATAGAAGATGCCAATGGTTGTACCTGGAAAGAATCAGTCATTGTTCCTGAACAAGCAGATATTTCGGTAGATCTTGGCCCCGATTTGGAAATTCTGTTTGGAGAGGAGGTTTTGTTGGAGGCTATTACAAATGCTTCCAATGTAGCAGAAGTAATTTGGACACCTGCTCTAGGCGATACCTTACCGAACCCGTTGCAACAATTGATTATTCCTACTTTTTCCACAAAGTATGCTGTGACGGTTGTAGATGCACAAGGCTGTACCGCTTCTGATGAGATTATCATATTGGTTTTAGAGCGGAAACGTTACTTTGCTCCCACCGTTTTTTATCCCAATGGCAACGGGATAAATGATACATATACCCTATATGCAGGAAATGATGTAAAGGAAATCCGCAGCTTCCAAATCTTTGATCGTTGGGGGAACATGGTTTTTGAACGTGAAAACTTCCAACCGAATGATCCAAATCTAGGATGGGATGGAAACTTCAATGGTCAACCCATGAATGCTGCGGTCTATGTCTTTTTTGCAGAGCTGGAGTATATTGATGGTCGAGTAGAGATGGTTCAAGGTGATTTAACACTCATCCGATAAACTCGGGCGATTCCCATCTTGGTAAATCCTTTCCCAAAATGTGCCCTTGCGTACTTATACTAGGTTCCATGTGCTTTGTGCTCGGGGACCTTTCTGGTATTTATGACTCTTTTCGCATGGCATAAGGTGCTTATTTCTAGTGAATTGTAGTTGGGGTAGCCCATTTACGGGTAAACTCCCTGTTATCTGTAGATTGCTTTCTGTCCTGGTCTCAGATTGGGAAAAGCCGTATTTTTGATCTAACAAGATGTTTGTTTTTTTGAGACAAGTATCAGGTTTTTCCAGCACTATCGTGCTGCGATTTAGGTTATCTTACATATCACACCCCTTGAATGCGGACTTCTTGGTACGATCCAGTACAAAGAAGTCTATGGAATTTTGTGTTTATCAGTATAGGAAATAGGCCGGGACGACCCAGTCTCGGCCTATCTTTCATCCAAAGTATCCTTCCTTTCAAGGTCTCGTTGTTTTTTCCTTTATATCTCGATTCCTTATACCCAATACCCAATACCCAATACCCCAATTAGCAATTCCATTGAGCTAAATGATAACACTAAGCTAGAACATATCGAAGACACTTATAAAACGTGAACAAAACTCATGAATTCTCACAAAGCTCAGTATGGAAAATGGGTCATGCTATTAGGCGCATTGATCCTATTTCTTCTAGGTTGGCACAAGTTTTACACACCCAATGAATCATCCACACCCTATTTGATAGGCTCTATTGCCTGTGTAATTGCAGCTATTATTTGGTCGAGTTTAGAACCGGATCGGAAGGTCTAGCTGGCTACGATACCATGCTGTGCTGGAATAAACCAGGTAGGGATAACTTTCTTAAGCTGTAGGAACGCTGTTCGATCTCATTTTATGAGAAACAAATCGATACAGGGCTCGTAAATACAATAGAGCATGTGCTGCTAAAAAAAGCGTATATGCTCCCGGTTTCCTCTTGGCATCTACCAAAAAACGAAAGATGCTGAAAATGAAGGGAAGCTGTGCTACATTGATTCAAATTTACGCGATGAAAATCTCTACAGCCTCACCAGAAAGTGTGAAGAGGGGCAGAAGTCTATTGATTTTGCTATTCATTAGTGCCAGCCTCATTCTATTTTTTTCCGAATTAGTGGAGAAGAGTATGTTTATTGACGGCGTATGGTATGCCGTCATTTCTCGCAATCTGGCAGAAGGTGTGGGCAGCTTTTGGTTCCCACGCTTTTCGGAGACTATATTTCCCAATTTTCACGAGCATCCACCTTTCATATTTGGACTGCAGGCTGCCTTCTTTGGCGTTTTGGGGGATCACTGGCTTACCGAGCGTTTTTTCAGCTTTTGTCATTATTTGGCGACCGGACTGCTCATCGCCCGCCTCTGGCGCAAGGGGAGTAAATCCTGGCCATTGTTGCGCGGCTATTGGATTTTACCGTTGTTTTTGTGGCAGGTGAACCTGGTAACTTATTACTTCCAGCCCGCTAATCTATTGGATGCTAGTATTTCGCTACTTGGATTGGCATCCATCTGGTGCATGTGGCAGGGCCTTCATCATCGAGGGCGTTTGGCCTGGTTGGCAGCTGCCGGTTTTATGCTAGTAGCAGGTTTCCTCAGTAAGGGCGTTGTTGCTTTGTATCCCTTGGCCTTCATCCCTCTTTATGGACGGATCTGCCGAGGGTATAGTTTCAAGCAGATCTTTTTGAACACTGCCTGGGTAGGGGCAAGTTTCGCCTTTTTGTTGGTTGTATTGGTTAGCGTAAATCCACTAGCCTATGAAAGTCTTTCAAAATATATTGATGTACAGTTGTTGGCTAGTTTAAGAGGAGAGCGGAGACTGTATTACTATCGTAGTAATCGATTTTATATCGTAATACAGTTGATGTGGATATTGGTTCCCATGGTGTTGGCATTATTGGGCAGCTATTTGGCCAGAAGATGGATGAAATTCGAGCTGAAGGAGGAAGAAGTGGACAAACGAGAGTATACAATTAAGTTAGCTTGGACTTACTTTGCATTGGGGCTTTGCGCTTCTTTACCCATCATGATATCTCCACGTCAAGCCATCCCATACCTGCTGCCTTCTATCCCTTTCTTCAGCCTGGCTTTCGCCTGGTGGGCTGGTCCAAGTCTAATCCAATTCTTGGCCAGATGGCAAAGGGATTGGAAGTTGACCTTTACCATAGCCAAAGGAGGAGCCTGGATGGCGGTATGCCTAGCACTTGCCTTTTGTGCCATTAAGGTCGGTGATATGAATAACCGTGATGCGGCCGTGATACAGGACTCCAATCTAATTGGCCAGGTCGTAGGAGAAAATCAGACCATTTCCTCCACTACATATAATATGTATATCTCCGGCTACCTTATGCGATACGATAAGATTAGTCTGGATACCACAGAGACCCAGCATTCCTTTCTGCTTAGCAAGAAGGATGAACCTATTAATCGAACCCAATATGTCAAAATCCCTTTACCCACTTTGGAATACGACCTCTACCAGAAGAAGGAGGAGGAAAGTTCCTTTACTCAACACACTAAATAAAGGCACTATGACAGGGCAAGAAAATACAATACATGGTTTTAGGTCGGATAACATTTGGATAGGACCGCAGGATTTTCATCAGTCCTTTGTTGATGAAGAGCAAGAGATCCATTTTATCCATTTCAGTAAACTAGACAAAAATTTGGCTAGGCAGGTTCTTGCCTGGCGTAATCATCCTGAGGTTAGAAAGTGGATGTACAATAAGGATGTTATCAGTGAAGAGGACCACTTTCAATTCTTACAGCAGTTGCCTCGGCAGAGGTATCGCTTTTACTGGTTGGTAAAAGAGGGAGATAAAGACCTGGGCGTAATCGACTTAGCCAACTGTAGAGGAGGGGAAAGTGAGTGGGGATTTTATCTCAATCCAAAGTACATTGGCGGCGGTAAGGCCTTGCGTCTTTTTCATCATGCTTTACACTTCTTCTTCCAGAAAATCCACCTGAAGAAAGTTTATGGCTACGTTGCCTGTGAGAATACGAATTCCCTCTTGTTAAACGAATTATTCGATATGCATATGACAGCCTTGATGCCAAAAGAGCATAAAGGAGTATTACACTGGTATGCAAAGTACGAACTCAGTAAAGGCGCTTATGCTGCTAGGGAGTTGACATTGTCAGATGTAAGAGATAGGCTAATCGGAAGTCAATCCGTTCTTCGTCGCAAAAGGCGGGAGATCCGTTTGAGACAGCTACTCATCCAGGCTTTCGGCCGCCCAAGCCTCCCATGGAGAGAAGATATGGGAGAATATAGCCACATCGAGGCATGCGATAATAGTCGTAATGCCTTGCAATTGAGTCATTTCTCTCGACTATTGCAGGAGGACTTTGGCTGTAGATTGGGAATGAAAGATCTATTGGCCCATCATAGATTTTCTGATATTTTGAATAGTTTGGAAAAGTGAAAGGTTTGGAAAGGTATCGCCGGCTAAAGCCATTCTAGATAGTTCCGCTATCCACGAACAGATTCTGGCCAGTAATGGAACTGGCTCCCTCGCTCAGCAGAAAAAGTATAGTGCTAACGACTGAGCCAATTTCAGTAGCCTTTTTTAGACTAGTGCGTTTATAGATTCTATCCTTTTGTTCCTGAGTTAAGGATGCCGTCATATCTGTTTCCATAAATCCGGCGACGATACAATTAGATCTAATGCCTTTACTTCCCCATTCTCGGGCCGTATTCTTAGAAAAGGCCTCCAGCGCTCCTTTGGTCGCCGCGTACATGGCCAAGCCTTTGTATCCGGTATGAGCGCTAATTGAGGAGAGGTGAATCAAATTGCCTGAGATACGGTGCAGCAACATATTTCTGATGCTGAATTTACTAATAAGCATCGGAGACAGTACATTAACGGCAAACATCTGCTCCAAAGCATCCAATTTTAGATTGGTGATTAGATCATCATATCCTAGAGCCGCATTGTTGATAAACGCATGTATTGGGAGATCCTTGGGAATGAGAGAGCCTAGCTTTTGGCGAACAACTGCTGTGTCAGCCAAGTCGATCGATTGCCAATGTAGAAGACCAGAATAATGACTTTTCAATTCCTCCAATGGCGGACTGAGTTTTCTACTTATCCCGAATACCTGATGTCCTTCCTCCAATAAGCACTCACATAAGGCTAAGCCTAGACCACCTGAAACACCAGTTAGTAGTACATTTTGCCTCATCTCTTGATTTTTCCAGTATGGGTAAGTGAGATTTCATCCACTATCTTGATGATCCTAGGGACCTTAAAGGCCTGTAAATGCTCCTTTAAGCGGGATTTTATGGTAGGAATCGATAGCTCAGGATCGAGTAATTTTACATCACAACAAATGATATGTCCCGTTAGGGCATTCTTACGGCCGTAGACTCGATATTGTTGTATACCAGCAATTTGATCGAGGGCTTCCTCGATTTCTATCAACTTAACCCGATACCCAGCTACATTGATCGTGTCCTTTTTGCGGCCGGCAAATTGAAAGCGTCCAGTTTCATCTACAATCACAGTATCTCCTGTTTGGTACCACTCCTCCTCAGGACCTAAAATACTGGGATCGGCCAGCAGGTCTCTGTGTAGGAATAGCTCATGGTTAACGAATTTCACCTTTGACTGGATGGCTGCTGGAATGGTGAAATAGTCACCTTCGGAAGCAAACAACGTTCCAGTTTCAGTAGTGGCAAATAGGTTATATAATCTTGCATTGGGAAAGGCCTCGCGCAAACGCGCATGCAATTTGGGACTAGATCTCTCTCCTCCAATGCTCACCGCCATGACTTGACGATATATTTGTCCCATCGGGAATAGCAAGCGATAGAAGGTGGGTGTCGCAGAAATATGGCTCACCCTAAATCGCCCTAGGAGATCCAATATCAAAGACTTTTCTAGTCCAAAAAAATTAACTAAGAGATTATGATTAAGAAGTGCTTGTAGAAAGACTTGTAGCCCAGCCATGTGGGCCGGGTGGTAGCAGAATGCCCACCGGCCAGCTGCGTATTTCGAACCGATCCGAATATTACGCAGCAGCCTTCCGATGGGGTAGTTTATTTGCTTGGGGACTGCGGTTGTTCCTGAAGTGAAAAGAGACAAGGTAGCTTTAGAGTTTAATAGGGATTCTTGAAGGGTCTCCCAGCTCTGTAAAGCCTTTGCCGTCTTCTCTTTATTTATTAGAACATTGGTATTTTCCTTGTCTTGTATAGCCGGAGGTAATTCAAAATCTTCGTCCACTAAATAAACCTGCAGATCATTGACCAAGGCCAAGATTAGGTGTTGGTAAAAGGGTAATAGGCGACTTGCTCTAAGGATCAAGTTACAGCCTTGTTGCTGTCTGAGCTGATCCAGCAGTTCCTCGTAAGAAGTGCTATACCCTCCTGGCAGATCTACTAAGAACAAAGATTTCATATAGAAAGTCTTTGATAGATCTCCTCTACCGTTTCAATTACTCCTTCTTCGAAAATGTCAATTTGGAATTCATCTTCAATCCTTACGGTCAACTCTGCTAGTTCAAGTGAATCCAAACCGAGGTCATTGCGAAGATGGGTATTCCCTTTTACTTCTTCTAACACAGCCACAGGCGGGCTTTTCTCTTCGCAGACCAACTGGATGATCTCGATGACTTTCTGTCGTGCTTCGGCTAACATGGTGCGTAAACTTATTTCATATGTTATATTATTTAATACATCATAAATTATGCCAGGTTTCAAGTTTACCTGCTTTCTTTTTGGAGATTTGTGGTTTTTGCCAAAAAAAGGTGGATTTCTACCAAAAAATGAGGAATCGTTGCCGAAAATAGAAGATGCGGAGAGACGGAATAGAACATTCACTACCTTTAGCGAAAGGTCGATACAGACTAGCGGATGATCCGCATTAATATGGCCTTTCATACTCGGACTCGCTAATTCCTAGTATCAATCCTATCCCAGCGCCCAATTCGAAAAGAACATGATAGGGGATGTCCTAGGTTTCGACGCCCTTCCTCCAACAAGTCAACTACTGCACTAATTTCTAATAGACACTAAGAGACAAACCATTATGACACAACACTTGACAAAGCTATTGCTGGCAATAGCCTGCCTACTAATGTATTCATGTAAAGATGATCAAGTTCAGGATCAAGAGCCTGTCGAGCAAATCGTACAGAATGATTCCAAAATGGTGGACCTGCAAGTGCCTGATAAGTTTGACTATTCAACCTCTATCGATATTAGCTTATCTATACATACGATAGACTCAGTTGGGGAAACGGCGCCAAACACCTTGGTATATGTCATAGGACTCACTGATGAAGGGGCATCGGGCCAAATCTTTTCCGGAATGACTGATGCTGAAGGTAAGATGTCTGTTGACTTAAATATACCGAGTCACTTTGAGGAAGGTCTTGTCAGAACTGAATACGGATATTCCAGCCTTGCTCACCCCGTGCGATTTTCTGCTTTTATGGATGAAAACTTGACCGTTAATGGTAGTGCCATTCTACAAAGTTTAGATAGTCGAGGTCAAAACTGCTTCCCTTCCATATCAGGCTTATTCTCATCAGATGGGAAAAGGGTAGGAGTTAGTAGTAGCCAAGGAATCGAGTCGGCCACGCTTTTCTTTACCAATGGAAGTCCTCAGCAATTCAATAATTCGACTAACCAAGTTTTCTTTACTAGTGATAGAGAGATATGTAATAATGGTATAGATGATGATGGAGATGGTTTTGTGGACTGTGCTGACCCCGAATGTGGTATCGAATCTGGTAACTGTTCTGGCACCATTCCCTGTGTCTCCAGTTTCTTTCAAATCATAGGGAGAAGTTTGAGGCAATTGGACCCTATTACAGGATCCTATACAACTATTGGTACCATGCCGGCCGGTTATACTTATAATGGTGGAGGGTATAACGAGGAAGACGGATATATCTACTGCACGGCTAAAGATAACCAAACGAAGAAAGTCTATTTAGGTAGAATATATGGTAACGGTAACATTACTATCCTCGATGAAATTGAGAATTTTGAAGGTCGTAGCTACACGGGTGATATGGATGGTCAGGGCAACTTGACTAACTTTTACTACAAGGAGTCTAGTAGCAATGGCAATAGTAGTAATAGCGGGAACAGCGGTGGTGCAGTGACCAGCAGTAATATTGATTGTAATGCCGCAGGAAATGTAACAGTTGGGAATGATCAAATCAACCTTGCTGGAACGGAATATAATGCAGGGCTTAATCAGACTACCTTTTATTATTGTGTCACTTCAGGAAATGCACCCAATATCAGTCACGTGCTATTTACCTGTGGTGGCTGTAATCAGGGAGACCTTCCCAATTGCAGTAACACCCCAGGCTGTTCATCTGACCTCTTCGCTGGATCCACGGTCGTGGACAAAGGAACCTGGAGTGGTAGCACCTCCAATGGTATCAGCAAAAGCTCTGGTGCAGGATCACCTGAACAGGGTTGCGACGGTAGTACTGGAATATGTGGTCTTAAGTTCGATGAAGGTATCAATGCTGGAAATACCCAGAAGTACTACTTCACCTTGAGCGGCAATTGGTCGACAGGTACTATATCTTTCATCAGCAAAGCAGGTCCTGGATATGACTTTGCCCTCATTCCAGGCCCCGCTTGTAGTGATTGTGGTAGTTCATCATCTAGCAGCAATGATTCCGGATGGTATATGTCGAAACTTGATGTAAGTTCAAGTAATCCACAGTTGAGCATAACTCAGGGAGCGGCGAGCAGTTTAGCGGGTGAAAACTTCCATGATTGGGTGTACAATGCGAATTGCGATAAATTTTATGCCTTAACAGCCGGTGGGAAGAAACTATTGGTAGCTAACCACAAATCTGCTAGTCCTACAGTAGAAAGTATTGCTAGCTATAATGGATTACCTTCGGGAGCATACGGGGCTGCTTGGGCTGATGACGAAGGGGATCTTTACTTCAGTAATAATGGTACAGGCAGGATTTACAAAGTGACCATGAATAATGGCTGTAACCCAACGGGGATCGCATTCCATTTTCAAGGGGCCTCCAATTCGAACAATGATGGGATGTCCTGTCCTAGTGCGGTAGTGGCTGATTTTGGCGGTTATGATACAGATGATGACGGTATACCGGATAGCAATGAACTGGAAGCCTTTACCAATCCATTGGACGCCTGCAATCCCTTGAATTCTTCTGCGGCTTGTGACGGGTCTGTGAACTACGGTTTCGTTTGCAGCGCCAGCGGAAATGGGAACAAGACCATCGCCTATGTCAAATGTAATTTTAACTGTGATGCTCCTGACCAATACGCACATATCTATAATAATAGCGTGGACAATGATGTAGATAATGACAATGTCCCTAATGCTACAGATCCAAATCCAACCGAAAGAAACGAAGCCTTTGTGCAATATCGGCCCTCGCAGAACTCTTTCGGGACCTATGCCTTCGAGGATCTATGGCCAGAAACTGGAGACTATGATTTTAATGATATGGTAGTTCAAGTACAGGAGCGGATCATTACCAATAATACTAGTAAAGTGTACAAGGTCATTTATGATATCAAGATCATGGCGATGGGAGGAATCTTTAACAACAATCTAGGTATTGTTACACCAGACCCGGGCAACAAGGCATCGATCAAGGTCATTTCAGCTCACAACGTGAATTGGTCTAGTACGCAGATTGGAAATGATGAGGTAATCATTATTGAAAAACCAAAACAGATGTTCTACTCCCTAGGAATTGTGAATGCCTGGAATAGTGACCCCTATTTTCAACCCCTGGAATTCCAGGTAGAAGTACAGTTGGAAGGCCGGTATTCCTATCCATCGGGATATGACTCTAAGATCTTTATTGAACAAAATGCCGCAGATGGGCATGAAATCCATATCGCCGGAAAAGCACCAACGCAGAATATGACAGCTGGGCTTCTAGGAACGGAAAAGGACGATAGCAACCCATCTACAAGCAAGTACTTCTTGACCGAAAACAATTTGCCTTGGGGAATTTATATTCCTACGGAATGGAAATATCCACAGGAAGGGATTGATCTGACCTCAGCTTATATCCGATTCGCTGAGTACGCTCAAAGCAATCCTTCCTTGGATTGGTACACTAATACTTCAGCTAATGTGGTTAGTTCCAGAGTGTATAATAAACACTGATTCCGTATTCAGCGATATGATCGGGTTGTGGTGTTGCAAAATGCTCAATATTAGGTGTTTAGATAAATAATGTTCCTTTAGTTCATGGGATTTTCGCCGCTTGCTATCTGTCTTTTCCAAAAAGTTGGAAGGGCAGATGGCAAGTCAGGTTTACCTAAGGCTCTTAGCATGTCAACGCGATTAAAAATTGTTTTCTTAGATGATCAGCTCACCAGGATCGTAGCAAAGAGGAATACCAAAAAAAGAAGATATGTTACCAAAAAAAGAATAAATCGAACCATTCAAAGAATATCTAGCTTTCTTTTGACTGGATTCTTCATATTTGTACCGTAACAACTGCTAAGCCTACCCAACCCACTACCACCCAACAATATCTACCTTCCTTAAAAGTCCATTCTTGAACTAAGAATGGTAGTTACTTAGATTTTTGACTAAACGCCTTAAAAGATTGAGTTATGAAATTCAGATTTTCAGTAGCAATGCTATTGCTGTTGGGTCTTGTTATGATTGGATGTAAGGGAGACCCACCAGCCCCTGATGAGCAGGAAGAAGAAGAGGTGCCGGTAGATGATGGGATAGAGGAGCTTGATGTTCCGGACGGATTTAATTACGCCACGAGTACGCTGGTGAATTTTGATTTGGTGATGCAGGATTCCATTGGGGAAACAGCACCTTTTACGCTAACCTCTATCATAGGGGAGAGTGACGAAACAGAGCCAGGAACGCTGTTTACTGGTGTTTCAGATTCTACTGGTGTTTTCCGAGTAGAAATTGATATTGCCAACCACTTCAACCAAATCGTGGTGAAAACTGATTATCATGGCTCCATCAAAGGGCACGTGTTTGACCTACAAGAGAATGTAGACGGGGTATTAGTCGTAAATGGATCCAATGACTTCATGGTACTGGATGAACGAACTAATAACTGCTATCCTACGGTATCCAGTGTCTTTGCGGATGACAACAAGGCTATTGGAGTATCCAGTACAGAAGCGTTGACCAACGCAAGAGTGTACTACTCAGATGGATCTTCTCAGGTGGTAAGCAATGCGACTGGAAATGTCTTTTTCTCCAACAGTAGCGAGATTTGTGATAATGGAATCGATGATGACGGAGATGGATTCATTGATTGTGCCGATCCGGAGTGTGGAACGGAGTTAAGTGAATGTAGTGGTAGTATTCCTTGTGTGAGTAGTTTCTTTCAGATTGTGGGCAAAAGCCTGAAGCAATTGGACCCGATCACAGGAGCATATAAAAACGTAGGGGACTTACCGAATTCCTTCAACACCTATAATGGGGGAGGGTATAATCAAGAAGATGGGTATATCTACTGTACGGGTAAAGTCAATAGCACCGGCAAGGTATACATGGTAAGACTTTATAGCAACGCTAATATTACCAATATGGGTGAATTGGTGGGTTTCAAAGGTCGAAGCTACACCGGTGACATGGACGATACTGGCAACTGGACGAATTTCTACTACGATGATGGCAATTGGCATATATCTACCGTTGATGTGAGTCAACCCACGATGAACTTTGTGACGGAGCAAGCAAACTCCAGTTCGGTTGGCAATGTGAATTTTTATGACTGGGTCTACAATGCCGTATGTGATAAATTCTACACGATTACTCAGCATGGTGCAGAATTGCTGGAGGCTGATCATAATGCGAAAACTGTACGAAGCATTGATACCTACAGCGGCTTACCCAATGGCGCCTATGGAGCAGCTTGGTCTGATGAGGATGGACATCTATATTTTAGTAACAATAATACCGGAAGAATCTACAAGGTAACCATGAGTGGGTGTAACCCTGGTTCCATAACTCATGTTTTCACTGGAGCTGCGACTAGCAATAATGATGGCATGTCTTGCCCAAGTGCACCGATTGCTGAATTCAATGGAAATGATGTAGATAATGATGGATTGACAGACAATCTGGAACTAGCTACTTACACGAATCCACTCGATGCTTGTAGCCCCTTATTTGATGCTCCATCCTGCGATGGTATCTTGAATAGTGGCTTCGTAATCCAGGCCCCTCCAGGGAAATCCATCGCTTACGTTGAGGTAGATTTCAATTGCGATGCTCCAGATGAATACTCTTATGTGTTTAATGATAATGTAGATAATGATATTGATGACGATGGTGTACCCAACGCGATTGATCCAAACCCGGACGATCCTAATCAGGCCTTTGTACAGTATCGGCCATCACAGAATAGCTTTGGTACCTACGGCTTTGAGGACCTTTGGCCAGAAGTAGGAGATTACGACTTCAATGACTTTGTGGTACAGGTTAAAGAGAGAATCATAACCAATAGTTCCAGTAGAGTCTACCGCGTGGTCTATGATATCAAGATCATGGCTATGGGTGGGATATATAACAATAACTTTGGAATTGTAACGCCGGATCCCGCAAACAATGCCTCGGTAAAGATAATCTCTCCGCATAATGTGACTTGGAGCAGTGAGCAAAGAGGAAATACGGAAGTTATTACCATCAAAAAACCCAAGCAGCTCTTTTACCAGCTGGGTGTGGTCAATGCATCGAACTCGGATCCCTACTATACTCCAGTTGAGTTTCAGGTTCAAGTGGACTTGAGTGGAAGTTATACTTATCCTTCAGGCTACAAACCGAATTTCTTCATAGAACAAAATGGAATAGATGGCCACGAAATCCATATTGCTGGGGTAGCTCCGACATCCAACCTGAAGGGAGGGCTGTTCGGCACAGGGCATGACGATAGCAATGCCGGTTCGAGCAAATACTACTTGACGACCACGAATCTCCCCTGGGGAATCTACATTCCAACCGAGTGGGACTATCCGCAAGAAGGGATAGATCTTACCGTAGCCTACAAACGATTTGCCGAGTACGCCCAAACTAACCCGGGTTTGTCCTGGTACACCAATATCAGTGCCAACGTCACCTCAGGCAAGACCTATACACGACATTAGCGTTCATAGTCAAAATAGTGGATAAGCCTGCTTATAGTGGGCTTATCCTTAGTTTTTCCATTTAAAGCAAGCACATAGCGATACGACACTAAGGTCCAATACTTTCTATACCACAAACAAATACAATTCATATGAGAACTGCAGGTTTATTCATCCTTGTGTTGCTTATGTCTTCTTGTGCCATTTCAAATAAAAATAGCATGGCAAATTCCCCTGCAAGCATGCAGGATTTGCATGTGCCCGATGGGTTCAACTACGAAAATGTAACAGATGTTAAGGTAGCGCTACAATTTCAAGGCAGAGACTTTGAAGATGGACCAACAGCTACCTACAAGATTTTAGGTGTGGATGAGAAAAAGGCGAGAGATCTGTTGGTGCAAGGACAGATCAGTGAAAAGGGAAAGATCGAAACAGGTATGTTCATCCCATTGCACTTTACGGACCTGGTTTTACAGGTTAGATATGGGCCAAGAACGTACGAGATGCCTTTGAAGAAGCGCCCTGTGATCGCCCAGATCATTTGGATGGATTACGAAGGACTTTTTTAATCAATAAGGTTCCTCTAAAAGATATATGAGTTAGAAGAATTTAGAAGCGGTTTTAGATGTAGTTTTAGTCAAGTCTTGCTGCTTCACGCAGTAAAGCTTGCTGAGGCGCATGCCAGGAAAATCCTAGTGTGCGCCTTTTTTGTTCCAGCTAGGAGACCTGACCTGTGGTAGCCGATCTGCCTGCTGTCGATCAAAAGTTTGGTAGATAGGAATACCCTAAGTCTATTATCTTTTCCTGCTCCTTTTTTCTATTTTGCAGCTCGCCTTATTTTTTACGGAAAACCATTCAGATTACATGAGTCGACTACCATTAACACTTCTTTTGGGATTAGTAGGTTGGATGAGTTTGGCACAAGCTCAGAAGCCAACTTTAGATTACTACCTGCCTACAATAGAATACGATCAGAATATCCCCACACCCGAACAAGTATTAGGTTACCAGATTGGAGAATGGCATATCAGTCATGACCAATTACTCTATTACATGCGTACGGTTGCCGCAGCTTCCCCAAGAATGCAACTGATAGAGCACGGACGAACCTATGAAGGGCGCCCGCTTATCCATCTTATCATCAGCTCTCCAGCTAATCATAGCCGATTGGAAGAGATTCGTGCGCAACACGTCCAATTAAGTGATCCCTCTGCCTCGAGTAGCCTAAGCACTGGGGACATGCCGGTGGTGGTCTATCAGGGGTTCAGTATCCATGGAAATGAACCGAGTGGAGCCAATGCTTCGGCATTGGTAGCTTACTATTTAGCTGCTGGGAAATCCGCAGAGGTCACTACGCTATTGGATAATGCGGTGATCATTTTTGACCCTTGCTTTAACCCCGATGGAGTTCAGCGTTTTTCCACTTGGGCAAATATGCACAAGAACGATAACCTTACCTCCGATCCACAGGATCGAGAATATACAGAAAGCTGGCCACGTGGCCGTACGAATCACTATTGGTTTGACCTAAATCGGGATTGGCTCCCTGTGCAATTGCCAGAAAGCCAAGGACGCATCGAGGTGTTTCATCGCTGGAAACCGAATATCCTAACTGATCATCACGAGATGGGCTCCAATTCTACCTTCTTCTTCATGCCCGGTGAACCCACGCGGGTCAATCCGATCACGCCGCAAAAAAACCAAGACTTAACGGCAAAGATAGGAACCTACCATCAGGCTGCCCTCGATCAACTAGGTTCTCTCTATTACAGTGGAGAAGGCTATGATGACTTCTACTACGGCA
>CAJXPD010000226.1 GCA_913057785.1 uncultured Lewinella sp.
TCTAATGCCTAAATGTGTGCATACGGTAGGTCTTAAAGACTTCGGAAGTCTAAGGCCTAAGGGTTATTCGTAGCGTAAGGCCTCCACGGGATTAGCTCGGGCTGCATGCAGAGATTTAAAGCTGATAGTGAACCAAGCCACCGCTAAAGCAGCGACACCTGCTAGTACGAAAACCCACCATTGCATATCGATGCGATAAGCAAAACTTTGAAGCCAATCTCCCAAGAAGTACCATACTAGGGGAACCGTGAGTAAGAAAGCAATGAATACCAAGCGGGTAAAGTCCTTGGATAGGAGTACCAATAGCTGAGGAATGCTCGCGCCTAAGATCTTTCTCACCCCAATCTCTTTGGTCCGTTGCTCCGTCACAATGGTCGCCAAGCCAAAGAGGCCCAAACAAGCAATTAATATGGCTAGGAACGCCAAAATACTGACTACACTGCTGACTTGCATTTCTGATTCATACAACAACGTAAAATGTTCATCCAAAAACTCATACTCAAAGGGACGATCGCCCATGATCGACCTCCATTTCCCCTCTATTCCCGAGATCGCATTCTCAATCTCTCCTCCCTCTAGTCGAATGGAGATTTCGCTATGTCGCCAATTTTGGACCGTAATGAATAGCGGTTCAATTTTATGATGGAGCGAATTGTAATTGAAATCCTTCACCAAGCCAACGACTTGCCCCATGGGTCCTTCCGGGCCTCCTACCTTCATTTTCTTACCAATGGGATCATCTCCCCAACCCAATTCGCGAGATAGGGTTTCATTGACAATGTAGGCATTTCCCATGTCCGTGCCTTGCTCCTGCGAAAACTCACGCCCCTTTAGCAATTCAAGATCATAAAAGGAAATATAATTGTAATCCACATTGAGAAAAGAGGATGATCCATTTTGAATACCTTCTTCGGATTCATAACTCAAGCTGGTTTGGTGTAAGTTGTTTCCCAGCCTTTGACCAGACTTAGTAACAGCTTCGACATGCGGGGTTTGAAGAAACTGCTCACGAAGTAAATCATAATTGTCATTGACCTCCCTATTCATGCTGATCAATAGGGTTTGGTCCCGATCGAAGCCTGTGTCCAGGGAGCGCATAAAGGCATGCTGCTGTGTGACTACCACGGTACTGATAATCAAGCCAATGGCAATGGCGAACTGCAAGACCACCAGGCCAGATCGGAGATTGATTTGCCCTGAACCACTACGTACCTTCTGCTTTCGGATAGCTGCCAAGGGGCGAAATCCTGACAATACAATAGCTGGATAGACACCTGATAACAGGCCTACCAGTATTCCAATACCTAAGACGGCCAATATCCAAAGCGGTCGCTGCCAGATAGCCAATTGCAAGTCGCGATTAGCAATCTCATTCATGGTTCCAACTAGCGCCTCAGCTAAGAAGACAGCTAGTACCATACTGATGACAGCCAGCAAGGTAGACTCCGCCAGAAACTGACCGATTAACTGCCAACGACGTGCTCCTATAGTTTTTCTTACGCCCACCTCCTTGGCTCGATGCATGGATCGGGCGGTAGATAAATTCATGAAGTTAATGCTGGCAATAAATAGAACAAACAGACCCAGCATCACAAACAATGATACATAGGATCGATCGTATTTGCGAAAGTTGTGATAATCGTGGGTAATATCTTTTGAACCTAAGTGTACATCCGTAATGGGTTGAACAAACAACTGCAGATAATCCAAAACTTCTTCGTCCATATGCCGCACGAGATAATCGGGGAACTTCTTTTCCAAGGAAGCTACATCCGTTTCTGACTGAAGCACTAAATAGGTCGTTAAGAAGTTGCTCCCCCATCTGCGCATCCAGACGTTGGAAGTATCGTGGGTCATGGAGCTGATCGACACCAAGGCGTCAAATTGCAAGTGAGAATTGTCTGGCAAATCCTCTATTACACCGGTAACCTTTAATGGATTTCGCCCTTCATCTTGAATCACCGACCCTATGGGATTTTTATCTCCGAAAAAATTCCGGGCTACTTGCTCACTGATCACCATACTATAGGGCTCAACCAGGGCTCGTTCAGGATCACCTTTCTTTAAATTGAAGTCAAAAATCTGGAAAAAGGTGGAGTCTACGGCGACTGTCTTGTCAATGAAAAGCTCCGTCTCCCCGACCTTATGCAGTTCTCTGCCTTGGTCATAGAAGCGCGTGAAATTAACGATCTCCGGAAACTCCTCTTGTAGGGTCTCTCCCATCAAGGGCATCGAAAGCGCCACTTTTTGAGAACTACTCTCTCCGAATTGCTGCACCTCATTCAAGCGATAGATCTGTTCGGCACGCTCATGCATCTGATCAAAACTCTGTTCGTGATTAACGAATAAAAAAACCAGCATGCAAATGGCCATCCCTACGGCCAGGCCCAAAATATTGATAACAGTATAGGTTTTACTTTTCCACAAATTGCGGAGTGCAACCGTCAGGTAATTCTTTAGCATGGTGAGGAGTTAAGGTGATTAATCGTCCTTCTTCAACAGGTCTCGTGGACAAGTATACGGTGGGATTCAAAGCTTACTATCATTGAGGCCTTGCATCTCGTTTTTCATTATTCCTGAGCACGATATCTGTCGAAGCGTCTTTATCTATACAATGGACCCGCAATTGTAGCAAAAGTTGCTTATAGCCTCTTTTTTAGACGGTAAAAGAAGCGTTTGGGAAATGTAAACGAGTGTGCGAACCCGCTACCAACTTGATTCAAATAGATAAATGTTGTATTTTGCCTACAAAGTAAAACATAATATACCTGATAAGGTCTGCAAAATAGTACAAAACATGAAAGGCACTTACCTAGGAGAGTTTGAAGAACTGCTATTATTGGTGATCCTGATTCTAGCAGAGGAAGCATACGGTGTGAGTATCAAGGAAGAAATCCATCGACGCACGGATCGTTCTATTAGCCGGGGAGCCCTGCACACTTCTTTGACCAGATTGGAGAAGAAAGGATACATCACATCTGATTTCGGTGAAGCTACGCCCGTAAGAGGTGGCCGCCGTAAGAAGTACTACACGCTCACGCAAGAAGGCAAAAAGGTACTCGAGGCGGTGCGTAATCTGCGAGAAAACCTATGGAAAGCAGTCCCGAACTACAAACTTGGCTTACAATAATCTCGCCCTATGTCTAATCCAATCACCCCACCGAGATTCTTTCAGCGACTATTTGAATGGTTCTGTGATTCTGATCTCTATGAGGAACTAGCTGGAGATCCGGAAGAAGAATTCCTGAGGAATATACAGCAAAAGGGATTGAGCAAAGCCCGAGCCTACTACAGGAAGGAAGTCCTCTGGCTCATTCGTCCTTCTGTGATCAAGCGCCTATCATTACCCAACTTTATACCCGATTCTGTTATGTTTAAAAATTATCTAAAGATTGCCCTGCGCAGCTTGAGCAGGCAGCTGGGCTACACCTTGACCAATGTTACAGGTTTAGTGCTGGGGCTCGTAGCCTGTTTACTGATCTTGCTGTACGTTTGGGATGAATCCCGCTATGATAAGGGATTTGAAAAAGGGGCCAACATTTATCGACTAAACACTCGATTGGTTCTTCCTGATCAACAATTAGATCTTGCACTCGCTGCTGGACCGGTAGCTCCAGCCTTACAAGAGGCTTATCCGGAAATACAATCCATCGTCCGATTGGCCTTTCCTTGGTCTGATCCATTGGTGAAACAGGGCGATCGACAATTCTACGAAAAGGGCGTACTATATGCCGATTCTACCTTTTTTGAGGTATTTGATTTCCCGGCCGTTGAGGGTAGTCTACAAAAAGCATTGGATGCCCCCTATACCGCTGTTATCACCGCTGATTTTGCCCAAAAATACTTTGGGCGTGAATCCGCCTTAGGAAAGCAACTCACGATCAATGATGACTTATATACCATTACAGGAATCATTGGCAGCAAAGCCGAGCGAACCCACCTGCAAGCCAATTGCCTAATTTCTTTTGCCACCTGGGTGCGGGAGCGGCCTCATACGGAAACCAATTGGACTTGGACCAGTTTTCCTACCTATCTACTTCTACAGCCACACACGGACATATCCGCCTTCTCTCAGAAAATCAGCACCTTCCCTAGGGAGCGAATGGGAGAAGAGGCTTGGGGAGAAACCGCTACGCTTTTGAATGTAGAGGCCTTTAATTCGATCTATTTCAATGAACCCCTATTGGGAGAATTGGATCAAAAGGGTAGTAAAACCTATCTCCTTTTTCTGGGGGTTACCGCTGGATTCATTCTCATCATGGCCTTGCTAAATTTTGTCAATCTATCCACAGCTAGGGCAAGTATTCGTGCCAAGGAAATTGGCGTCAGAAAAACCATCGGTGCGGAAAGAAGACAGCTTGTACAACAATTCTTAATGGAGAGTGGCTTGCTAGTGTTCTCGGCCTTCCTTCTAGCTATAGTACTTACCACTGTTATACTTCCTAGTTTCAATGCCCTAATCGATCGCCAACTGAGTTGGTCTCAAATCCCGCTATTCGAGGCCATGGCCATGGCAATTGGGGCCTGTATGCTGATCAGTCTATTGGCAGGTCTCTATCCTGCCTTCTTTCTCTCCGCCTACTCCCAGGCCGGCTTATTCAGTGCCGCTTCTAATGGGAAAAGTTCCTCCTTCTGGCCCTATTTATCCGGTTTTCAGTTCGCCACCTCTACCAGTCTAATCATTTGCACTATCGTGGCTTGGCAACAGGTACAATATCTATTACATCAGGATCCAGGCTTTCCGGTGGACCGGAAAATTGTCCTGAACTTTGGGAAAGATACCAGCACTTTAGCCCAACTTCCTCAAATAAGAGAAGAACTGCTCCAACTTCCAGCTGTTGAGGAAGTCTCCACCAGCTCACATATCCCATCTGAAAGTCCGTACGGCGTTTTCTTAAGTGTTGCGGAGGAGACCGGAGAGCGTCATGAAGCAGAGATCGCCATGTATTCGGTGGATCAACATTTCTTAGCGCTTTATGAATTGGAGCTGCTAGCTGGGCAAAACTACACGAAGCTGATCTGCACGGATTCCACTGCTGAACTACTGGTCAATGCTGCGACGGTAGATCTATTAGGATTTGAGAGCCCCGAAGAGATTATCGGTAAGGAGTTCTATCAATGGGATAGAACGGGGAGAGTGGTCGGTGTCGTAGAAAATTTTAACTTCCAATCCTTACATGAAGAAATTGGTCCTCTAAGTTTCCAACTGCGTCCTGAGCTGTTCGAAAAACTGACTGTCCAATTCTCAGGCGCGGCTTCTATTCCCAATACGCTGACACAGCTCCAGGGCAAATGGAACGAAGTGGCGGGGCATCTCCCCTTCCAGTATAGTTTCCTCGATGAACGTTTGGCGCAACAATATGAAAAGGATGAACGCTTTGCTAGCCTTAGTTTCCTCTTCTCCATCGTAGCTATATTTATTGCTTTGCTTGGGATGATGGCCTTAGTAGGCTATAGCTGCCGCCGCAAAGCCAAAGATATTGCGGTGAAGAAGGTTTTTGGGGCGTCCGTTGCACAGATCATCTGGTCCTTATTTCAGCAATTCAGCAAACCTGTACTGTGGGGATGGCTTCTGGTCGTATTTCCCGTCTACTATCTGTTGAACCAATGGCTGAACGACTTTACCTATCGCATCGACATTAGTTGGATGGTTTTATTGGGAGCCGGGTTGATTGGCATGCTGCTGAGCTTCATAGCTGTTTTCAGTCAGAGTTTCTCCACGGCTACTGCCAACCCTACCAATTACCTAAAGGACAATTAGAGCCTTGAAGATGCCTAAGCCAGGAGAAGGTTCGCACCTGGCTTAGGCAACCAACAGCCTTTCCCGATTCTACAACATAGATCGCTCAAATACCCCCCTCTAGCTGCCCCCAAGGTGCACGAGACCTCATCATCTTCTATTCCGGTTTTCTTCCTATCTCAAATTTGATAACTTAGGACCTCTAGATTTGACCCAGTAGCTAATTTAATGTCCTCTTTATGGAGAGATACTTCCATCGATCTATGTTGTTCAAATGCCTGTTGGTCCTAGTACTGCAGACGATCCCCAAGCTGATTCCAGCTCAATCTATAGTACCGGGCGAATCCATCTTTGACACCACCGGATATGTAGAATATCTACCGGGCAATCTTCCCATTGTCATTTCCGTGCCGCACGGAGGTTATTTGCAGCCCCTTGATATTCCTAGGCGAAATTGTAGTGGCTGCGTGTACAACCGGGATCTCTTTACGCAGGAATTGGCGAGAAGCATCATCGACGACTTTGTTGCTACGACGGGTTGTTACCCACACGTTATCATCAATCTATTGCATCGAAATCGTTTTGATGCCAATCGATCGATCGAAACCGCAGCCGACGGGGATCCGACTGTAGAAGATGCCTATCATAGTTATCATGCCTTTATCGACCTGGCTAAAGCACAAGTTGAAACGGACTATGGCCGCGGGTTATTTCTGGATCTACATGGTCATGCTCATACGATTCAGCGGGTAGAATTGGGGTATCGTTTGAGTCGCAGCCAGCTCCAGCAAACGGATAGTCAACTCAATCAAGCAACATTGATCGAGGAAAGTAGCATCAGGACTTTAGTAGGAGATAACCTACAAGCCTTGTCCCATGCAGAGCTGTTGAGAGGCAGTACTAGTTTAGGCACGCTGTTAGAAGATCAGGGGTTTCGGGCGGTGCCGAGTAGGCAAGATCCATTCCCGATAGGGAGTGAGGCTTATTTTAGCGGTGGTTACAATACCGGAAGGCATAGTTCCGAAAACGGAGGCAGGATTGATGGCATACAAATAGAGTGCAATCAGGACATTCGCTTTGATGAGACCACGCGAGAAAAATTCGCAGATAGCCTAACCCTGAGCATTAATGAGTACTTACAGCTCCATTACTTTGATCAATACCAATCCAACTATTGTGGTTTAACCACTCAAACCTCGGAGGAATCTAAACCGGAACGGATCACCGTATTTCCAAACCCTGCTAGGGATCAGATCAATCTGAACACTCCAACTGTACCGCTGCAGCTAACGATCCAAAATCACTTGGGTCAGAAAGTACGTTCACTGAGTTGGAAAGGAGGTCCCATTGACATCCAAGATTTACCTAGCGGTTTTTACCTTATCTCAATTAGGAAAAATAAGGAATGGATCAGTACCCAACCATTGATCAAGCACTAGCCCTAATGCCTGGCAATCATCATCTTGCACAGCAGCCGAATCAGTCTAGGCTAATCTAACCCATATTTATCCAATAAATACACTAAAGCCGCCATGGCTGCCGCTCCGGCATCTAACTCACGTTTGTTGACAACCTCTAGTACATCAGCAGCCGTGTGATGATAATCAAAGTAACGCTGCGAATCCGGTTCGAAGCCAAACAACAGACCTTTCTGTGATTTCAAGCCACCGATATCGGCTCCGGAGCCCCCTTTGGACAACCGCAAGCCATAAGGTTCGAGAAGCGGGAGCCATTTATTCACCTTTCTAAATTTCTTGCTGAAGACACTTTCGTCAGCATCCGCCGTGAATCCTCTGGGCGTAAACCCGCCGCGGTCGGATTCGATAGCTGCCATATGATATTCACCAGCAGCATCTGAAGCCACTTGATAAGCTCTTCCGCCAGCCAAGCCATTTTCTTCATTCATAAACATGACACAGCGCAAAGTTCGTTTTGGCTGGTATCCCAGGGCCTTAAGGACCCGAAATACCTCCATTGACTGCACACATCCGGCACCATCATCATGAGCACCTTCCCCCACATCCCATGAATCTAGGTGTCCACCTACGAGGATGATTTCATCTGGATGGGTAGACCCCTTAATTTCTCCAATTACGTTGTATGAAAGTTTAGGGCTTCTCATCTTACTAGTATTGCGGATATAAACGCGCACCTCTTCCTCCTCTAAAAGGCTACTCAACATATCTGCGTCCATCGTGCTAATTCCCAAACCCGGAATGGGCACCACTCCTTCTTCATACATCATTCCGCCAGTGTGAGGAATATCATCCAAGCCTTGAGTCATAGATCGAACCAGAGCCGCCACTGCCCCTAGGCGAGAAGCCCTAGAAGCGCCCAATGCTCTTTGATCTACTGCTCCACCATAAGCAGCGAAGGTATTCATCTGTCGGGGATCCATTGGTCGATTGAAAAACACGATCTTACCTTCCACCTTTTCTCTGCCTAGTTTTTCCAGCTCATCCAAGCTCTTTACCTCTACCACTGGCGCAGTTACCCCTTTGGGGCCGGTACCTATGGAGTTGCCCAAACTCAAGGCATCCAGATCCAAGGATCCCATCTTAAATGAATTCACTACACGAACGATCTCTTTGTCTCCACGGACCCAATGTGGGACCATACATTCCTGCAGATATACACTATCCAGAGACATCGTGTCCAGCATCTGCCTAGTGTACTCCACCGCGGCAGCAGCCTGCGGAGAACCGCCTAATCTGGCTCCAATATCTTTAGTTAAGCTCCTTAACCAATTGTACGCCTGGCTCTCAGTCATAGCCTCGTCGTAGATCTTTCTGATAAATCGAGCATCATCCTCATACTTGGCCGACTGTCCATAAACAACAGTAAATGAACAGCTTAGGAAAAACAAACAAGAAAATAAGTAAGGAAGGGATTTCATCTTTCTGGTTTTTATAGGCGAAACTAAGCCATTAGCTGGAATTTTTGTGAATTTGTTAAAATGCCAAGAAAACGAAAAAAAAATTTCAGTAAAGCTCCTGAAATGGCATCTTTAATGGGAACAGAAAAAAATTCCGCGCATTAATTCTTCACCAATCAAAATTTTGCAAGAAACCTCAATGGGAAACAAAATACCGGAATTAAAAATGGCAATTTCAACATATGTATTCTTCTGAAATCCACTGAAAGGTCGATTTATATATTTTTCAGAAGAAAAAGGTAATTTTAGTGGTGCAATTGAAAAAAGTTTAAGTTTTTTTTAATAAATTTGTAATTGTAAAACTTACAATAAGTAAGAAACAGAAAAAATCAGCGAAGGCTGTTTTAAAATATAATTTGGTTTTATTTGGTTAGGGCTGAGGTAGTGCTGTGGTGGCGCTGCCTCTTTTTTATTTTTCCTACCTCCTTTCTCCTCTATTTTGCTTTTTCTCTCAGAATACTTCACTATATTTTTAAATATTATATTTTTTTATATATTTGCATCGTATGCGTTGCTCTTCTCCCCTTGGAGCAATTCCTACAGCTGGATGCACTCCAGTCTTGGCTAAAGAAACTCCTTAGCTTCCCCTCCCCAACTAAAAATAATCCTCTAGCTCAGTCCAGATACAGTCTGGCACCTACTGATGGTAGCTGTTAGCCATAATAGGCTATAACAGGCTTCATCGTTGTAAGGGTAAGAGACAAAACAGCACTCTAACGTACATACTATAGCAGTACTATGAACATGAACACGAATCCACCGGAACTTGACAATCGGTTACTGGCTGGAAGCGTAACCCTCACACATTTTGAAACACGGTTTTATAGGAATGTCGCTCTTCCTGAACAACAACAAAAGGAAGGATCAGGCCATCGGCCCTCTGATGGAACCTGAAGATTAGCAGAGTAGAAGGTGAATTTCACTTTCGCTCTGCTACATTCTTTGATGGGGGTACGCTTTATCTCTCAAAGGTAGCTACAATGCGCAACTGGCTGTCGTTACTCAGTGATAGATCCTGTTGATTAGCTATTTGATAGCCCTTCTTGGGCTCAAAGGTGAGCTGTTGCTTGGATTGAATCAGAGGAGAGTCGGTTTTATTGGTAATCGAGACCTTATTTACGGCGGCTTCCTCAAACTCGATGGACAATAGCCGAGTTTTAAGGGTGGAATCCAGGGCCGTATAATCCACTCGGACCAACTCATTCGAAACCACTACGCTATCCACCCCGTACTTGTCTTTCCATGCTGGCTTGTTAATGTCAGAACGGATAAAGATGGCTAGTTCTTTTTCAAAATCTACTTCCTCTTGGGTTTTCTGTTCCTTTTTACCATTGATCTCTATCTCCTTCTTGATCTTTGGGTTTTCCGCTTTTAAACGGGCTATTTCCCCTTCAAAAAACGCCCTAAGATCAAAGAAGCTTTTCTCTTCTTGGCCTGATCCGGTTACAGCACTAGATTGACAGTGAAAAGTGAGCAAGGCCAATAGCCCTGCCAATAATACGTGAGAAAGACGAATCATAGGCTGGTTCGGTTAATGATATAAAGATCGAAATGTTCAGCAGTAACAGTGCTATGAGATCAGCAGTTCTCCATCCATTTCTGCGGGTACATCCAAGTCAAATAAATGCAAAATGGTTGGCGCTAAATCTCCCAGTTTACCATCCTTCAGCTGCTTGCCCTCGGCTTCATTACTAACAAAGATACAAGGTACTGGGTTCTTCGTATGTGCTGTATTTGGACTTCCATCTTCATTTTGCATGAAATCAGAGTTGCCATGGTCCGCAATCACAATGACATCATAATCATAGGCTAATGCCGTTGTGATCAAGTCTTTGGCACAACTATCCACCACTTCTGCTGCCTTAACAGCCGCTGAAAAGACACCAGTATGCCCCACCATATCCGTATTGGCATAATTCAAGCAAATAAAATCGGGTTGGTTAGATTTGATGTCCGCCACGATCGCCTCCGTCAATTCTGGAGCGCTCATCTCCGGCTGTAGATCATAGGTAGCCACCTTCGGAGAGGGGATCATGATACGGCGCTCTCCCGGAAATTCGGCTTCACGCCCCCCAGAGAAGAAGAAGGTCACGTGCGGGTATTTCTCGGTCTCGGCAATACGAACCTGAGTTTTTCCAGCTTCAGCTAATACTTCGCCAAGTGTATTCTTTAAGTCTTCTTTCGTAAAGAGTACTTCTACGCCTTCGTAGGTATCATCATAACGAGTCATCGTCATATAATGCAGATCCAACTTTTGCATATCAAAGTCGGGCATGTCCTTTTGCGTCAGCACCTCTGATATCTCCCTGGGACGATCCGTTCTGAAATTGAAACAAAGCACAGCATCTCCATCCTTAATAGTGGCGATAGCATCCCCAGCTTCATCCACACAGCGAATAGGTTGTAGGAACTCGTCCGTTTCACCGGTAGCATAACGTTTTTCTACCAGACTTAAAACGTCCTTCGAAGCTTCTCCTTCTCCCTTAACCAAGAGGTCATAGGCCAATTTGATCCGCTCCCAGCGCTTATCTCTATCCATAGCGTAATAGCGGCCAATTACACTGGCCAACTCCGTGGGTTGTCCCTTGATATGGCCCAATAGATCAGCTAAATACCCCTTCCCTCCTTTTGGACTGGTATCTCGCCCATCCATAAAGGCATGAATATAGATCTTCGTCAGGCCTGCGGCTACGGCAATATCAGACAATGCTTTCAAGTGATTGATATGAGAATGAACTCCACCATCAGAAACCAATCCAATCAAGTGTAGGGCTTTATCTTCTCGCTTAGCATATGCCAGCCCAGCTTGCAAAGCTTCGTTGCCTGCCAATGTCTCCTCTCTGATGGCCTTATTTATTCTTGCCAATTCCTGGTATACAATCCGGCCTGCACCAATATTCAAATGTCCAACCTCGCTGTTACCCATTTGCCCATCTGGCAAACCTACCTCTTCTCCATAGGTCACCAATTCAGAATTTGGGTATTGCTTATATAAGCTGTCAATGTAGGGAGTATTGGCCTGAGTGATGGCACTCACTTCGGGTTTTGGGCCATGGCCCCACCCATCTAGGATAGCTAAAAGGACACGATTCTGCTTCATGGGCACAAAAATAGCAACTTCAGCCTGAAGTGGAAATAAGTTAAAGAGAACTTCTTGTTAATTCTACACTAAGCAAAACGTACTGAGTCACTGTCATTTAGAAAATTTTAACAATTGCCCTACCTTACTCGCATGCATATGCAACAACATTTCAATAAAAACCTAAAAATCAGACAATTACACCATCTTTATTGCAAAAAAAATGGTCATTGATACACGAAATACTAGTTCAGGGCGTTATTAGATGTGGAAAGGTTCAACCTTTCGGAACTTCAAGGCGTTACTTCCAAATTGAAATATCGTCTTAAAGATGGATTGATTATTCAATGAATTTTCAATCTTTTTGAATAAATTAGTATGAACTTGAATATGAGTTGAATCACATACTAATTAAGGAGGAAAACGGTACACCACAAGGCTGCTCTTGAATTGCCCATCAACTGCTAGTTGTGGCTAGCCCTCCTTCCTCCAACACTGTTAACTAAATAGCAATACCATGAAAACGCTATTGTTTGTAATGCTTTTTTCATCGCTAACTACTACTAACGATTTCAGCCTAGCTAGTATTTCGAGAGCTATGAATAGTGGTGATGCAGAAGCTTTGGGGCAGTATTTTGATAATTCAATAGAGTTATCAGTAATGGAAAATGAAGACATTTACAGTAAAGCACAAGCTGTGCAGATTGTAAAGGACTTCTTTAACCAGCACACTCCCAAATCTTTTAGTCAGCTTCATCATGGGTCCTCCCCAGCTAGCGACTCGCAGTACTGCATTGGAAATCTTGTGACTTCTGACAACACGTATCGTGTGTACATCTACATGAAAATGAATGGAGCTAGTACAGTAATACAGGAGATCAGATTTGACCAGGAGTAAACGCTACCAGAAAATAGCTTCCAAGGTTGAAGCATAAATAATCCCAAGATAGAAAAGGAGTCGGTGTTCATCGACTCCTTTTCTTGTTTTAAGCATCCTCTTAAGTACCTTACGTCACTATAGTCTTCAGCGCTCCTACCACCTTATCCATATCCTTCAAGGTACAATATATATTTGGTGAGATCCTTAGTCCTCCCGTTGGTGCGCCAGCTATGCCAAAATCACGATACAATTGATCAAATAGCTTTCTCGGTTCCTGGCCAGGAATCCGTAGGATCGTCACACCACCGCTTAAGGTTTCGCTCAAAGGAGTAGTAAACTCCGCCTGGGGAAGGTGCTTGCCTATTTGCGCTTTTAGATACGTATTCAATTGTCTGACTCGAGCTTCGACATTCGCCTTGCCAATCGACTGGTGGAAAGCAATGATGTCTGGCATAGCACTTGTCGAAGGGGTATTACGCTGCCCTAATACCGCTACTTTCTCATCCAAGGTACTATGATCCTCCTGCCAACCCGCCGCGATAATATTAGGCCAAATCGTAGCTTGATGTGCCTCATCTACGTACAGCACTCCATTTTCCAGTGGCCCCATCAACCACTTATGGGCACTACCACTGTAAAAACTACATCCAATATCTTTCAGATCTAGATCCAGAAAACCGAAGGACTGAGCTCCATCAACTAGAGTCAGAATCCCCTTTTCGCGGGCCATTGAACAGATCTCCTTGGCGGGCATGGCTAAGCCACTTACATTGGAAATATGGGAAAATGCAATTAGTCGGGTATTAGGAGTGGCAGCCTTCGTAAAAGCCTGTAGTAGTTCTTCAGGCGAACTCGGCTGCGCCGGAACAGCAATTACTTTTACCTTGAAGCCTTCTCGTCGAGCTCGATTCTGCCAGGCGATGAGATTGGTAGGATGATTTTGTTCCCATAAGATCACTTCGTCGCTTGGTTTAAAATCGATTCCGTTGACGATGATATTATTGCTCTCGCTTGTATTGCGCGTAATCGCGACTTCTGCAGTGGACACCCCTAAATACTCGGCCAACATGGTCAAGGCTTCCTCGCGCACTTTGGCAAAGACCGCACGATTCTGAAAGGATACGTCTCGGGCTAAGGCATCCGTGTACTGATTGACTTTTTCATAAATGAAATGTGGACTAGGACAGAGATTGGCCGCATTCACGATCATCTTATCTGGGGCAATTAGAAATTGCCTTTTCACCATTTCCCAGTATTTCTCATCCAAGGGTCCATCCTCCCCCCTGAACGGTAGGCGTGGATAGTGAGGAGAATCATTAGCCAGGAGCTGGGTACCAGGTGCCAGTAGCGTAGCGGTAACTCCCGCACCAATTTTTCTAAGGAAGTTTCTTCTTTTTTGAATGCTTGAACGGATCATATTGGCAGTTTATGAATCTAGGAAAGGATTTAGGTCGATCGACTGCTTTGAAGATAGCTTATTGTCTGCATAATATCTAGGATTGTAAACGATCTGGATCGCCGCTAGCCTCCAACAAGCATTTTGACCAATTCATCGCATAAAATTTTAAGTCAAACTTCCTTAGGGATAGCAATTAGTTAGTAAATTAAGAGTATGTTTAAAATTCCAGGATTGTGTGAGGGTGAGCAAATTTTGTTCTGAGTGAGGCAAAAAACGTAGACATACCTGGAAGGTACGGCGAGGCTTTTTAACGAAGCACAGGAGAAAATTTGCCGCTCGCAGCCGATTAATGGGAATTTAAACATACTCTAACAGTCTCTGCCAACAGAAATGCGACTATGAATCCTTCAACATCTACACCTCCTACGCTGATCGAGCGATTTTACCATTGGGAAAGCACCACTCCCAATGCCATTTTCTTGCGTCAGCCCAAGGGAGCGCATTGGAAAACCTTAAGCTATGCCGAAGCTGGACAAGAAGCGCGGAAGATGGTCACGGCCTTGCGCGAAAAAGGGCTCAAACCAGGAGACCATATCGGTATTTATTCCAAAAATTGCTATCACTGGATATTGGCGGATTTAGCCATCTTGATGGGGGGCTATGTGTCTGTACCACTTTATGCCAGCTTACCTAAGGATCAATTGGCGGAGGTGATTGAGCTAGGAGATTTGCAAGCCATTTTTTTAGGTAAATTGGATAATTGGGGAGATAGAGGAACAGCTATCCCAGAAAGCGTATTGGCCATTAGGTTTCCGCACTATGCCGGTAATGCTGAGGTGACTGTAGGTGAGGAATGGGACGAGCTTATAGCTGCAAGTAGACCTAGCACCGACAATTTTGTACCCGACTTGGATGATCTTTGGACCATTAAGTTCACCTCGGGAACCACAGGTACACCGAAGGGGGTTATGCATGTGCATCGATCTCCGGCCATGATTATGGAGAATGAGTTGAAAACCGACTGGATCGGCGTTGGCCAGCTGAAGCAGGTTCGAACATTTTCTTACCTCCCGCTTAACCATGTCGGCGAAAGAATTGGCGTAGAATTACCAACGATCTGGATGGGGGGTATGATGTCTTTCGCAGAAAGTCTAGATGCCTTTGCCCAAAATCTGCAAGATACGCAGCCCACCCTATTGTTTGCCGTACCCCGCATTTGGACAAAATTCTACCTGGGTGTCACTGCCAAGATTCCACAAAAGCGACTCAATACACTACTGAAAATCCCCGTTCTCTCTGGCATCATCAAAAAGAAACTGAGAACGGCTATGGGCATGCGCGATCTACAAGTCGCCGCAACTGGTGCCGCCATCACTCCCGCCTTCATTAAGGACTTTTTCAAGCAATTAGACATCCATCTCGTCGAGGCGTATGGCATGACGGAGGTTTGCGGTTCCATGACCAACGGGACAGATCTTAAGACACCCAATGACTCCGTCGGGCAAGCCGTCCCATTTGGCGAAGTTCGTATTAAGGAGGGGTCAGGGGAAATATTGATGAAAAGTCCCTACATGATGACCGGCTACTACAAAAACCCTGAAAAAACGGCCGAAGTTTTAGTAGACGGTTGGATGCACAGTGGCGATCGCGGCACCCTGGACGACAATGGATTTGTCCGGGTAATCGGCAGAGTGAAGGATGCTTTCAAGACCTCCAAGGGGAGCTATGTCACGCCGAATCCACTGGAGGAAGTCATTATGAAGAATGAATTTGTGGAACAGGTATGTGTAGCAGGTCTAGGAATTCCCCAACCCATAGCCATAATCAATTTATCGGAAATCGGGGCTACTGCAGATAAAGCACAGGTGGAACAATCTATGCTTAGCACCATCGAAGGGCTCAATAACACCCGTGCCAAATTCGAACGCATATCCACCGTCGTGATCCAGCAAACCCACTGGTCCATTGACAACGAACTACTAACCCCGACCCTAAAAGTCAAACGCGGCAAGATGGATGACCGCTTTGGACAGGATTACCTGGGCTGGCATGAAGCGAGTGATACGGTGATCTGGATGTAGATGATCACCTGGATGTTGGCATTAGTCATCCGGTAATAAGAATACAATGCGCCAGAAGCAAGCCCTTAAGGGAAGGATACCCACAATATGACTAAAATTTAGTAGCTTTTAGATTAGTAGGTAGTGTGACAATAGATAGATCCCGATTGCCATTGTGACACCACTTAAGCATTCAAACACAATGAAGAGACTACTTTATTTCCTAGGTGGGCTACTACTCCTAGTGGCAATCGGCTGGTTCATTCTGGAGAAAAAACTGAACGCTGGCAGTCTTGAACCAGATAATACCGTCTGGGAATCCTACATCGGCCGGGACACTACCGTGGGTATCTTACCAGACCAATATGCCAACTACTTCACCTATACCTTAGCACGGACTGATAATGACATGGCCTTTCGGATCAAAGGGAAGTTTCCGGATACGCGCTATTTCAGCTTCAATGTCTACAGTCTTGGCGACAATGCTACACAAGGCTCGCTGGTAGATTACCAAATTGAAACCGACTCGGGAAAACCCAATCCTTTCCTGGTGCATAAGGATAGCGCCGAAGTGGGCGAGAACTTCACTGTACATATTGTACCAGCCAAACACAAGGATCAAAATCTGCCCAACCTACTCCCCTTCCGAGATGATGTGAAGCTATTATTGATGGTGATCCGCTTGTACGACTATAATATTGATGACTTTGGCGGAGTGGAGTTCCCCACCGTAGAAGCCTTTACGATCAAAGGAGAAGCAAAAACGGTGGCCTTTAAGCCCGTGCGCCTACCGACGGCTTTGAATCTACGCAGCATTGTGAGAAGAGTAAGCCTACCTGGAATGGTCAAGCGCTTGGGACTAGTGTTTCAAACCGAAAACACCGTCTCCTTGGATGGCCCACGTAGCAATAAAAAGTACTACTCCCTCCCCTTTCACGCCATTGATACCAGAGGGTATATTGAGAACAATGACAATCGATACTTGCTCGCAGCCATTACCAAAAAGGAAGACGAGGTATTTGTATTTCGATTTAAATCCCCTTCCTATACCCATGGCCCTGAGGATATCAATCAGACGGATGTTCGATATTGGTCTTTCAACCTGGGCAACGCGGCCACCTACAACTTCAATGCCCTGAAGGACGAAGATGCAAAACTAGATGCCGACGGTTATGTCAATATCGTCTTAGCCAGTCCCGACGAGGCCGTGGAAGCGCAAGCCCAAGCCCTAGCTTATAACTTCATGGAATGGAACATGCCCTGGCAAAAGGGTTTCATTCTATTCAGACACATGCTCGCTAATCCTGAGTTTGAAGCTCAAATCGATGACGTTCCTCCTATCTCAGAAGGGATGACTGAATTTGAATCGACAGAGGGGCAGAAGTTTATGGGAGATTATGCACCGCAAGGACTCAGAATGTCGAAGGAAGATTTTCTAATGGAATATAGTACGCAACAGGTACAAGCAGCAGAACAGTAGTTTTTAATCACATTGAACGATAAGCAATATGATAATCTCAGATTGGTTGAATGATCCGGATTCCGGAAAACACGTGGTATTAGTCACTCTCCTATTTTTTGGAGCCATTGAAACCTTTGGTGGGCACTACAAAGGCACCAAAAGGACCCGGGACGACTGGATCATGGAATTCTTGAGCTTCTTTTTATTGAGTATCAATAGCTATATCGTGCTTTTCGGTATCATCTATCTCGGAAAAACTGTATTTCCAGATGCTTACAACAGTTGGGCTGGACTGAGTTGGTGGATTGCTGTTCCCTTGTACGTTTTGGTAGATGATCTAGCTCAATACTGGTATCACCGCTCTGCGCACGAATACGACTTCTTATGGAAACACCATCGCCCTCATCACGCCGCAGAGGAGATGGGCGTAATGGTTTCCTGGAGAAACTCATGGCTCTATTACCTTTTTCTACCTAACATCTGGTGGGTGGCCATCTGCACCTTTCTCGGGATGATTCCAGCCACGGTAATGGGTTTGATCTTCAAGCAATTGATCGTTACCAGTTCGCACAGTACCTGGAAATGGGATGAATATCTATATCGGATCAAGTTCTTAAGTCCCGTGATGTGGATCGTCGAACGAATCATTATCACCCCTGCTTTCCATTATGCCCACCATGGCAAATCCAAAGCGGATAACATCAGTGATCCCAATGGAAACTTCGGCAATGCCTTCTCTATCTGGGATCAGCTTTTTGGCACCGCTACTTTTACCCGCCAATTCCCCACAGAATTTGGCTTACAAACCGACCCCAAGGATAGCTGGTCGGCTCATCTGTTTTACCCCTTCGTACGGTCAAAAAAGGAGGGGAGTGAAATAGGGCGTGACTTTCAACGGGAGAAAACAGCCAGCTTGGAAGCTGTGCAAGTGGAGCTCGAAGCCGGAACCCATCTCTGGTGCCAATGCGGATACAGCAAAAATCAACCCTTCTGCGATGGGTCACACCATGGCACCAAATTCACACCGATTGCTTTCACCCTTGAAAAGAAGCAGAAGATGAAGTTGTGCAACTGTAAACAGTCGAAGGTGGGCCCCTTTTGTGATAACACGCATCTAGACTTGATTAAAGCAAATCCCGACGTGGAGTAAGATTAGAATTGGCTACAGCATAAGGCATTGGACTGATTTAAACTAATTGGCTGTTGACGAGGCCAAAGCATTGAATTTACTGGCGAAGCTCTTTTTGAGTT
>CAJXPD010000227.1 GCA_913057785.1 uncultured Lewinella sp.
CCAACCCAAGCAGAGCTTCGCATCAAGCTGTACATCGCCTGCTCAATAACGGACATGAGCCTGTACTAGTTGGGATTAAAAATGGTGATGTAGCGGGGATAGATATTCAGCATGGACAGCCAGCACTAGAAGATATCGATACGATTACCCTCTACATGAACCCGCAGCGACAAGTAGATCAGTACGACTACATCTTAGGTCTATCACCTAAAAGAATCATCTTCAATCCGGGCACAGAAAATCCTGAATTGATGAGATTGGCCCGTGAAAAAGGAATAGAAATAGAAATAGCTTGCACCCTGGTCATGCTAGCTACGGACCAGTATTAGAGATGCAATGCCTGCCTTGATTAGGAAAAAACTAAGACTTATCCTTCCTTCGATTTAGCTCATCGCGGATTTCAGCTGCCCGCTCGTAATTCTCTTCTGCTAAAACTTCATCCAGTAGTTGAGCCAAATCATCCACTGAATAGGAAGAAAGAGATCCTTTCTTGCTTGGCTTGGACTTTTTCGCCTCCGGCTCTACTGTAGCAGCTTCTTCGTTTTCATCGATTACAACTCCTGCCGCATCCAATATGAATTCATACGTAAAGATGGGACACTTAAAACGAACGGCTAGGGCCAAGGCATCAGAAGTGCGAGAATCTATATCGATCAATTCGCCATCCTTGAGGCAAACCAAACGGGCATAAAAGATGCCATCCAATAGATTATTGATAATAACTTCCTTAAGACTAATATTAAAGGTTTCCAAGGTATTCTTGAAAAGATCGTGCGTCAAGGGTCTATTGGGGTTCATCCGTTCCATAGCAACTGCAATCGCTTGGGCCTCAAAGCTACCAATCACAATCGGTAACCTACGAATACCCTCCTGTTCTCCCAGTACCACAGCAAAGTTTTGTGACTGCGGTACGCTATGCGAAAGGGCTACTATATCTAAAGGTATTTTCTTCATAGATCGGGAAAATATTATCCTTCTCGGTTAATTTACAACTAAATCAATTAACATTCAAATGCACGCGAAGTGCACAAAAGTAGTAAAATACTTTTCAATTAAAGGGCTTTAGCCGCATTCCATAAAGCATCCATTTCTGCTAGGCTCATATCCTCCAAGCTTTTGATAGCTTGCGACTCAATATATTCAAACCGTTTTTTAAACTTTTGGTTGACTCTCTCCAAGGCTGTTTCAGGATCTATGCCCTCAAAGCGAGCATAATTGATCAATGAAAATAAGACATCACCAAACTCTTCTTCTTTCTTGGCCTGACTCATACCTTTTTCCAGGGTCTCTTTGAATTCGCCCAATTCTTCCTCTACTTTATCCCATACCTGAGCACTATTCTCCCACTCAAACCCCACCTGTTTGGTCTTCTCCTGCATCCGGTAGGCTTTTACCATGGCTGGTAAGGACTTAGGCACCCCTGCCAGTACGGACTTTTTCCCCTCTTTCAGTTTGAGCTTCTCCCAATTCTGCTTCACTTGCTCCTCATTCTCTACCTTCAAATCACCGTAGATGTGGGGGTGGCGCTTGATGAGCTTTTCACATACCGCATGTAAAGCATCAGCAATATCAAATGCTTCTTTTTCCTCCGCTATCTTGGCGTAGAAGACCATATGAAGCATGAGATCACCAATCTCTTCCTTGATGCCTTCCAGGTCATCCTCCAAAATGGCATCCGCCAATTCATAGGTCTCTTCTATGGTAAGATTACGTAAACTCTGGAGCGTTTGTTTTCGGTCCCAGGGGCATTTCTCCCTCAATTCATCCATGATCTGTAAAAGGCGACCAAAAGCTTCCGTTTTTTGCTGCATTACTCGATAATTAAGTATTTTTGCGCCCGAATTAGCGTGTACGAAGCTGTTTTAGTTTGGCCGTTGAAATTTGTTATAGATGATTTTAGAGTCAATTGAGGCGGCAAAACCGGAGTTTACCAGCGCTAAATGAGGATTTTGGGAACGAAAAGTGGCTCTAAAAGGGCGATAACAAAATCGAGGTGTTAAACTCAAACAGCTTCTTAGGTCACAAAAATAGACTGGCATGGGCAGAAACCGTAATTTTTGCATGATCTTATACACGACTAATAACCAAATTAGACCTTTGCTTGTTTCATTTATAAAGGAAAATAACGAACATGGAGTTTTTAGTTGTTTTAGGATTGGTTTTCGGTACTTTCATTTTGTCATTTGCCCTGATCAATATCCGCCATATTTTCACGGGAAATGAGTTTAGAGGCACCTGCGCCACCAACAACCCTATGCTCAAATCAGAGATTGGTGAGTGCACGGTTTGTGGAAAGAAGCCAGAGGAGGAATGTAAGATGCCAGAGATTAAGCCAGCATAAATTCATCCTTGAAACGCACTTTTAATGGGCAGAAAATGCATTTTCTGTCCATTAAACTACTCCACTTTGTCTCCGAGGCTAAGGTGTATCTCCACGCTAAGGCTTACCGCTTAAGTTTTTCCACTTCTTCCAGATAGCCTCTTGTTCCACTATCCTTTCTTCGACGGGATCCCCCTGTCACACTTGATACTCCCTACTATATCTATTTTGCACGTGTCATGTAATCGTCAGATAGGCACGTGTATTTCCAAAGCCCGCCACAAATCATCCAAAAACACAAATGACCAATATTTATACCTAAATCTGTTATTAATTGGGCCCTTGTCTAGTTTTTGTATAAGTAGCTTTGTACTACTCCTACTTGAAGATTAAGCTATCTTTAAATACTGACCGGACTTGTGCTGAGCATTGGGTCAGTTAGACGAAACGAAATCAAAGAGGTAAGTACCAACTTTAGGTAAGTTAGCAGAGGACAACGGTATCAGAAGCCATTGCTCCCGGGATACGCCTTCCTTCCATATTCTTGGAAAAGCTGGATTTATCTAGCCAGTTGATCGCTCGGTTTCGTCCTATCGATAAATCGCCTTTAATCTAGAGATGTAAACACGAGCAGGTATGAAGCATTTGGTTATTCTATTGACAATTACTGGCTTCCTGTTGTCCTGTCAGCAGGACAAAGCAGCCCCCACGACTGGTTTCCCCTTTCATCTTCCCAAAGAAAAACCAGACCGAAAAATGAGCGCCGCTATGGAGCGGATCTACACCGACTATGCCGCCCCTCAGCCGCAAAACAATGAACTCTTTAGCCAATTTAAATATACCGAGTTGGAAGGCTTCGACTACAACGGTCATGATGGGACCATCTCTCGAAGAGACCCTTCCAAAATACTCCGCTACAACGATAAATACTACGTCTGGTACACCCATCGCCAAACCTCTACCCCACCCCAGGGAGCAGAAAAATCCAATGATACCATCCCCTCCTCTGATTGGGATCTGGCAGAGATCTGGTATGCCACTTCTGAAGATGGGTTTAGTTGGGAAGAGCAAGGTGTAGCTATTCAGCGTCCAAACAAACCTTCGGTCGGCTGGCGTTCGGTTACGACCACAGATATCCTTGAATGGGAAGGCAAGTATTACTTGTATTATCAGGGTTTTATGGAAGCCAGTGGGAAACGGGGCGATGACTGCCCAGTAGCCGTCTCCTACGCCGACTCCCCCGACGGCCCTTGGACGCCACACAATGAGATTGTGATCCCAAATGGTGCTGAAGGAGAATGGGATCAATACTCCATTCATGACCCCTATCCATTGGTACACAATGGCAAAATCTATCTGTATTATAAATCAGATTTTGGAGAGAAACCTCACCTGGTACGGATGCAAGGCCTGGCTATCGCAGACGATCCGTTGGGGCCTTTCACCAAACACCCCCTTAACCCAGTCATTACTTCCGGACATGAGACTTCTCTATTCCCGTTCAAGCAAGGCGTAGCAGCATTGGTTTACAAGGATGGACCAGAACACAACACTATCCAATACGCCGAAGATTGGGTCAATTTTGAAATAGCCTCCATCACTGAGCTAATGCCTTACGCCGCGGCGCCCTATGTACCAGATGCCTTCACAGATACCAAAGACGGACGTGGCATCACCTGGGGCGTGGCACATTTCATCAATGTGACCAGTAATTGGAAAAAATTTAGTTCTAAGCTAGTCCGATTCGATTGCGACCTAAGTCAAGATTTGCACGATCCGGATATGAAGAAACATAGAGTCGTACATAAGCCAGACGTATATTATCGACAAGGACTAACCGCAAAACAAAGAAAAAGAATATTAGAAGGGAGTTAAGACTTCGCCCACGTGTTTGGACTAGGACATCACACTGAACAATACATCACTGAATACAACATAGTTTTAACCGGAATCAATTAATTAATCGTAAAGCAAAACGAAATGAGATCCTTATCCACACTATGTTTGATCTTCTCAGGATTACTCCTACTTACAACCGCTTCAACAAAAGCGCAAAGTGCTTCAGCAAAAATCACAGGAGAAACCAAAAAATGGCACAAGCTTACACTCACCTTCGAGGGGCCAGAAACGGAAGAAATGCACACTTATAATCCCTTTCTCAATTATCGACTGGATGTGACCTTCCACAAGGGGGACAAGCACTATGTCGTTCCAGGATACTTTGCAGCCGATGGAAATGCAGGGGAATCATCAGCTACTAAAGGAAATAAATGGCGCGTCCATTTTGCGCCAGATGAAACAGGTGAATGGCAATACGAGGTATCCTTTCGCAAAGGGGGGAATGTAGCAGTCGCTGATCATCGGCTGCCTGGCCAAAGTGCAGGCTTTATGGATGGCCAACAGGGTAGTTTTCAGGTAGCGGACACGGATAAAGATGGGCGAGATTTTAGAGCTAAGGGACGTTTGCAGTTTGTCAATCAATCCTTCCTCCGCTTTGCGGAAACTGGCGAATATTTTTTGAAAGCTGGTGTAGATGCGCCGGAAAATGTCTTTGCTTACGAAGATTTCGACGGAGCCTTCAAAACAGATGGGCATAAGGATAACTTCATCAAGAAATGGGAAGCTCATGTACGGGATTGGAAGACCGGCGATCCGAGCTGGCAAAATGGAAAAGGTAAAGGCCTGATCGGTGGTCTGAATTATCTGGCTGCTAAAGGTCTCAATGCATTCTCTTTCTTGACCCTGAACATTGCTGGAGATGATCGAAACGTCTTCCCTTATGTCCATTATGACAACTATGAACGAATGGATGTCTCCAAATTGGATCAATGGGAAGTGATCTTCGAACATGCCGATCAACTGGGATTATTCCTCCATTTCAAAACTTCAGAAGCAGAGAATCAAGGTCTACTAGATAATGGAGATGTGGGACCGCAGCGCAAGTTGTATTACAGGGAGTTGATCGCCCGCTTTGGCCATCACCTCGCCTTAAATTGGAACATAGGAGAGGAAAATGGCTTGTGGATGAAACAAGATATCACCCCTTGGCAGACCACCACCCAACGGCTCGCCTGTGCGCAATATTTTTACGACAATGATCCCTATCGACACCATGTAGTCATTCACAACGGGCAACAATTCTACGACTTGCTAGGACCGGAATCCAAATACACGGGCTTATCTGTGCAGACCAATCGAGAAGATTTCGCCAATGTACACGGAGCCGTTTTGCGCTGGCGCCGACTGGCTAAAGCTGGAAAGAAAAAATGGGCTATTGCAGTAGACGAACCCGGCGACCACCGTTATTCCTTGGTGCCTGACAAAATCAATCCTGATCACGATAATGCGCGTCAAAATGCCCTGTGGGGAGCCTTGATGGCGGGTGCCTGGGGGATCGAGTGGTATTTTGGTTACGAACATGAACATTCTGACCTCACCTGCGAAGATTGGCGTAGCCGGGATAAAATGTGGGACCAATGTCTCCATGCCCTTAACTTCTTTAGAGACAATGAAATTCCTTACTGGGAGATGGAACCTAAAGATGACTGGACTAAAAATGATGACTTCATCCTAGCGAAAGGCGACAGCGAAGTTGTTGTTTTTCAAAAAAGAGGGGCCAAAGAGACCACTGAATTAAAGAAGCTATCTGGGAATTATGCCGTACGATGGTTCAACCCTAAGACAGGAGAGTTTGTAGGGAAGACTCAGAAGATGTCCACAGGCAAAGGGCTTAGTCTGGGTAATCCGCCCACTGCGGCTGATCAAGATTGGGTGGTTTGGATCAAGAAGATGTAGAGTGTTTCAATTCAGCCTATAAATCAACGCCATGACCTTTCTCCGAATAGCCTTACTCCTATCGGCTCTGTCGATATCGGCTTGCCAGCAAACTACAGAAGGAACCATCGAGGAAGAGTGGTTCCCCTACGGTAATTTGCCGAGAAGCAAACCCAATAAGCCTTTGAGCGCTGCTCTTGACCGAGTCTACGAGGGTAGCTATGGTTCCTTGGAAGTAGCTACCAATGAGCTCTTCTCGAATTTCAAATATACGCCCTTGGAGGGACTGGACTATCGCAATGGAGATGGCACTTTATCTCGCCGCGATGCCACAAAAATCATCCGGGCTAATGGAAAATACTACGTCTGGTACACCCGCCGCAATACCTCTACCCCGCCTCGCAGTTCGGAAGAAGCCAATGACACCATACCTTCCCGAGATTGGGATCTGGCGGAGATCTGGTATGCCACTAGCGAGGATGGATTCGTTTGGGAAGAGCAGGGAGTAGCCATACCTCGATTGGAGAAACCTTATGCGGGTTGGCGATCCGTGTCCACACCGGATATTCTTTTCTGGAAGGGGAAATATTACCTCTATTATCAAGCGTACACCAAGATGCCCGGAGGCCCAGGAACCAAGGGAGATGACTGTCCGGTGGGCTGCTCCGTGGCGGATTCCCCGGACGGGCCATGGACTCCATCGAACAAGGTCGTCATCGAGAATGGTCCTCCGGGAACCTGGGATCAGTATGTGATCCACGATCCCTATGCATTGGCCTATAAGGGCAAGATATATGTGTATTACAAAGGTGAGATGGGCGGATCTCCCAAAGTGCGAGCACAAGGGCTAGCGATAGCCGATCACCCCTTTGGCTCTTTCAAGAAACATCCCTTGAATCCCGTTATTAATTCTGGTCATGAGACGGCATTATTCCCCTTCAAGGAAGGGATTGCAGCCTTGGTCAGTAGACACGGGCTGGAGCACAACACCATCCAGTATGCTCCCGACGGGGTCAACTTCGAGGTAGCAGCTATTTCCAGTCTCTTCCCTATTGCACCAGGAGCATATGTGGCTGATGCCTTTGCAGACAACGGTAATGGCAGAGGAATCACCTGGGGACTTTGCCACTTCAGAAACATCGGCCTTGCAGAAGGAAAAAGTCATAGCATGCTAGCCCGTTTTGACTGTGACCTAAGCCTGGATTGGCATGATCCGGCTATGAAGGAAAGCGACATCTTCAATCACCCAAACATTAACTTCCAATTTGGGCTTAGCGAGGAGCAGCGAAAGCGAATCGAAGCCAGGTCCCACTAAATTACCTTACCATCTATGAACATGAACTCCATCAGAATCGCCCTACTCATCTGCCTAAGCCATTGCTGCTTCTCCTGTCAACAAACACCTGTGAGACAAACCGACAGCAGGCAGAAGCTCTATGAAAATGACTGGATCTCTCTTCGTCAACATCAAACGCCACAATGGTTGCTAGATGCTAAGTTTGGCATCTATTGCCATTGGGGCATCCAGACCCTCCAGTACATTCCGGAATATGCGGAGCTCTCCAACGATGAACGAATTGAATTGTTCAAGGGGGAAAATTTCAAGGCCGACAATTGGGCAGCTCTCTTCGAAAAGGCGGGAGCTAAGTTTGGCGGTGTGATCGGCTGGCACGGTAGTGATTTCAAACATTGGGATACTCAATATTCGGACTACAATTCAGCCAAGTTGGGGCCTAAAATTGATATCGTTGGGGAGGTATCAAGGGCGGTAAGAGCACGTGGTATGAAGTTCCTGGTTTCCTATCACTCCATCAAAAGTGACGATTGGATCAACTATGCCAAGGAGGGGGTGGATAAATATTCCCCTGACATCTTCTGGGTAGATGCTAGTTTTGGCGGGACAAAAGGAGCCCATCATCAGAAAACGATGGCCTACTCCAAGTATATCGGACAGCAAAAGGAAATCCGAAGAGCCTTCCCCGAAAAATACCAGAGGGCATTTATTACTTATTTTTACAATGACGCTCTGCTGAAGGGTAAAGAGGTAGAATTCATGTACAAATCCCATGATATCCCACCCGGAGTAGGTATGCGAGATCTGGAAAATGGCATTCTTCCCAGAACGCCCTATGACGCCTGGATCACAGACATGGACATGAGCGTACCTCCTGATTGGGAAACCCACGGATGGTTCTATCGAGAAGGAATCCCGCTACGATCTGCTGATGAGCTAGTGGATATGCTGGTAGATGTAGTAAGTAAGAATGGCATTTTTCTTCTAAATATCCCTCCGATGGCTGACGGTACCTTCCCTCAAGAGGTACAAGATAAGTTGGTAGCATTAGGTGCCTGGCTGGCAAAGAATGGAGAAGCTATTTACGGTACTTCACCTTGGTTTATGTATGGAGAAGGGCCCAATGATATTCCCGAAGGCAACTACACCTTTCATCACAATAATCATTTTGCTAAAATCGCTTATTCCGAAGCTGATATCCGCTTTACGATGAAGGGGAATAATCTTTATCCTACCTGTCTAGGGAAGCCCGCTGAAGAGCTGTCGATAGCTTCCCTGAATTCGGCTTTTAAGTTGAAAGAAGGAGATATTCTGAAGATCACCCATCTAGGGAGCGATAAAACCGTGTCGTACAAGCATAGCCCAGCAGCATTGGTTCTACAGTTGGCGGATATTCCGTTGGATGAGATGGCTAATGCCTTCCGGGTTGAATTAGATTTTTCCTTCTAAATAAATGCGTCAAGCGTCTAACGCTTTAAGGATCTCAATACTCTGATCAATCATTTCCCGGGTCACGTCTAAATGCGTCACAAAGCGAACCGTTTGTGGTCCGAAGGGAGAAGCATTGATTCCTTTTTCAGCCAATTTTTCCAGGAAGCTGGCAGCTGTCCAAGGTGCCTTAAGGTCGAAGATCACAATATTGGATTGTACTGGGCGAACATCACTCACATAGGATAGGCCTTCCAACACTCTACCAATCTCCTTCGCGCGGGCATTGTCTTCCTTCAGCCGTTCTACCTGATGATCCAAAGCATAGATACCTGCAGCAGCTAGGAATCCAGCCTGTCTCATTCCTCCGCCCATAACTTTGCGGAAACGACGAGCTTGTCGAATAAATTCTTCCTCTCCGATCAAGAGCGAGCCGACCGGCGCTCCCAGACCTTTGGAGAGGCAAATGGAGATACTATCAAATTGGTCACCCACTGCTTGCGTTGATTCGCCAGTTTCTACCAGGGCATTGAATAGCCTGGCCCCATCCAGGTGCAGACGTAATCCACGTTCTTTGCACACTTTAGCAATGGGCGCGATTTCATCTAAGGTATAATAGCTCCCACCTCCCTTATTGCAGGTATTTTCAAGTACGACCAACTTACTAATCGGCAGCCAATCAAAGACCGGCTTGATCGCCGCCGACACTTGCTTGGCCGTAATCTTACCATTGGTGCCTTTAATCAAGTTCATACTCACTCCGGAGTTAAAAGCATAGCCTCCGGTTTCGTACTGGTACACATGTGAATACTCATCGCAAATCACCTCATCCAGGGGTTGGGTATGCACTTTGATGGCAATCTGATTTGTCATGGTGCCGGAGGGACAATAGAGGGCAGCTGGTTTCCCAAATAATGCGGCACCTTTAGCCTCCAATGCATTTACCGTCGGGTCTTCTCTGAATACGTCATCTCCGACTTCGGCGGATAGCATAGCATCTAGCATACCCGGTGTCGGTTTCGTCACCGTATCACTGATTAAGTTGATCATAGTTTATGTGTCTATTGTAATTGTACCTTGAAAAACCTGAGTGGCCGGGCCACAAAGCCAGATGTTTTCAAACCCTTGCGAGGTCTTGGCAAATTTGATCTGTAGTTTCCCGCCTTTGGCTTGGATATCCGTTACCCCATTACTCACTTCGAGTTCTTTACCATTCCGCAAAGAAGCGGCTAAGGCAGCAGCAGTAACCCCAGTACCACAACTCAAAGTCTCATCTTCAACCCCTCGCTCATAGGTAGCTACAATCAACTGATCAGCCGTTTTTTCAACAAAGTTGACGTTCGTACCTTCCGCTTTGAAGCGATCAGAATACCGAATAGCTCGTCCCTCTCCGACCACATCCAGCTGGGCTACATCCGGACAAAAGGCTACGTAATGCGGGGATCCGGTATCAAGAAAGTAAAAGCCATCTCCCTCTTCCACCTCTGCCACATCTACCATCTTAAGTTCCACCCATCCGCTCGGCAATACTTTCGCATCGTGAGGGCCATCCACTGCAATGAATCGACACTCATCACCAATCGCTCCCAAGAAATGAGCAAATGCTACGATACAACGCCCCCCATTTCCACACATACTTCCTTCGTATCCATCCGCATTGAAATAAACCATTTCAAAGTCGTAGTCCTGACTATTTTGCAATAACATTAGTCCATCCGCTCCTACACCGAATTTGCGATCACAGAGTCGTTCCACTACCTCATGATCCTGGCGACTGAGATATTGTTGTTCCCTATTGTCGATGATGACAAAGTCATTGCCAGTACCTTGATATTTATAAAAAGGAATCTCCATTATTCTTCATTTTTAAGGGGTAAAGCCGTGGTATCCTTGGGTTCAAGCGTTTGCTCTGCTTCTATCGGATCAACGGTCTGGCCCTCTTCGGGCAAAGGATCCATGGTGATGGCTCTAATCCCAAGAACAGCCAACATAAAGAGAATTACACCTAGACCTATAAAAGAGTTTCGCCAACCCCAAATATTCCCGATGTACTCCCCATCAAAGGGATCCTTGCGTTCTTCCTGCTCTTCTTTACTCATTTTTCGACAACTTATTAAGTAATTCTTTGTTTTTTGAAGTAGGCACAAAAGTATGCTTTAATCCCGTCTTTCAGAAGCAACTTCCCGGCAAGTCAATGAAATTTTGAGCGTACAAAAGCGTTATATACTCGCGATATCAACGTCTAAAGAACTAGGCCCTTTTAGCAAGCGACTATCTCTGATGAGGACCAAAAGCCACTGATCCGTGCCTGTTGCTCATTCGAAAAAGCTTAAATAGGGGGCATATTCTTGAATTCACTTTCGTTTAATTGAAGGCGTATGCTTATTTTAGTGCAATATCTGTAATCCCGATTTTATGAAGCAATATGGTGTAATAGCGGTTAGTTCGATTTTAAGTGCGATCATTGCTGTATTTATCTACCGCGTTTTTGAAGAACCCCGAGAAATACTGATTCGGGATTCTCAACCAGCAAAGTATACAGCTTATTCCGACGACCCCCTGAATAACCCCAGGGAGCGCCAGTTCCTTTCGTCTGCGCCCACCAACTTCACTGCCGCTGCTGAAGCCGTTACACCAGCCGTTGTCAACATCCGAACCATACAAGGTGGAAACTTTGATCTTTGGGGCTCTAATAGTAACCTGAGTTCTTCTTCAGGATCAGGCGTAATCATCTCGCCCGATGGCTACATCGTCACCAACAATCATGTAATTGAGGAAGGAGATGACATTGAAGTCACACTGAACGACAAACGTGAATTTGAAGCCAAGGTCATTGGTACCGATCCTTCTACGGATATGGCCCTGATCAAGATTAAGGGAGATAACCTCCCCTATCTAGTGTTTGGTAATAGCGACTCTTTGCGTGTAGGAGAATGGGTATTGGCAGTCGGTAGTCCTTTCGACTTGGAATCTACAGTGACGGCAGGGATTGTGAGTGCAAAAGCACGTAATATTGATATACTTGAAGGACAAGATCGCATTGAATCCTTTATACAGACTGATGCCGCCGTTAACCCTGGTAACAGTGGAGGCGCCTTGGTCAATACAAATGGAGAATTAATTGGCATTAACACGGCTATCATCACTCGATCTGGCCGCTATGAAGGATACTCCTTTGCTGTCCCTGCTAATCTGGTTCGTAAGGTCATTAAAGACCTGAGAGACTACGGCGTGGTCCAGAGAGGCATCATGGGCGTTTACATTGATGAGATTACCAACCGCAAAGCCAAGGAGTTGGGTCTTCCTAGTGTGGAGGGCGTACTCATTACTCGCATTAGTCCCGGTGGCAGTGCAGAGGATGCCGGTATAGAGAAAAATGACGTAATCATCAGCATCAATGGCGTCAAGACCAGAACTTTGCCTGAGATGCAAGAATTGTTGGGCAGATACCGTCCAGGCAATCTACTACAGGTTGAATACCTACGTAAGGGTAAGTCCTACAAAGTAGAAATCATCCTAAAAGATAAAACCAATGGCGTAGCTTCCATTTCCTCCACGGAGGAAGCAATTTTGCGTACCCTAGGCTTCGAACTGCGGAATCTTACTAAGGAGGAGAAGAAACGCATGCAAGTCGATGGTGTGAAAGTGATTAGCATCTATCGCGGGAGCAAAATTGAACGGACCAATATGGATCCAGGATTCATCATCACCAATTTGGATAATCGCCGCGTCGGTTCTGTCAAAGAACTGATTCGCGAACTAGAGGAGGCCTCCGGTAAAGTAATGCTAGAAGGGATTTATGAGCATTATCCCGGCTCCTATTACTATGCTTTCCCTATTGACTAATCTCAGCCTTTGTGCCCGATCCTAAATTGATATCACCACAAATCACACATGACGAAAATTGATCTTGAAAAGAGCAAGAATGAAGATAGTTTGAAGCTCTTACTCTCACAGATGAACTACCGCCTGGAAAAAATTAAACTTGGCGGAGGAGAAAACAAAATTGCCAAGCAACATAAAAAAGGAAAACTCACCGCTCGAGAAAGAGTAGACTACCTTATCGATAAAGACAAGCCTTTTTTTGAAATTGGTGCCTTCGTAGGTTATGAAATGTACGAGGAGTACGGTGGCTGCCCAGCGGGTGGTGTTGTCGTCGGCATCGGTTACGTGAGTGATAGGCAATGCATGATTGTGGCTAATGACGCGACTGTTAAAGCCGGAGCCTGGTTCCCGATTTCAGGTAAGAAAAACTTACGCGCTCAGGAAATTGCCATGGAAAACCGGCTCCCCATCATCTATCTGGTGGATAGCGCTGGGGTATTTTTGCCTTTGCAGGACGAGATTTTTCCAGATAAAGAGCACTTCGGTCGCATTTTCAGAAACAATGCCCAAATGTCAAGTATGGGGATTCCCCAGATTGCAGCCATTATGGGAAGTTGCGTCGCAGGTGGGGCCTATCTCCCGATTATGTCTGATGAAGCTTTGATCGTAGATGGAACTGGCTCTATTTTCTTGGCTGGCCCTTACTTGGTAAAGGCAGCTATTGGAGAAGATGTTGACAAGGAGACTTTGGGTGGGGCGACGACGCATTCAGAAATATCCGGAGTCACAGATTATAAAATGCCAGATGATCAGACCTGTCTGGACACCATCCGAGACCTCGTAGATAAAATGGGAAGCTTCGAGGATGCAGGGTTCAACAGAGCGCCCGCACTTCCTCCAAAAGAAGCTACCGAAGAGATATTGCAAATATTTCCAGAAGAGCGCACCAAGCCATATAAGACGATTGAGATCTTAAAGCGCTTGGTTGATGATTCCAAACTGACCTTGTATAAGGAGGACTATGGCAAGACGATTGTCTGTGCTTACGCCCGAATTGATGGCTGGTCTGTCGGTATCGTAGCCAACAACCGGGAAGTCATTAAGACAAAGAAAGGGGAAATGCAATTCGGAGGCGTGATCTATTCGGACTCTGCCGATAAGGCCACTCGCTTTATTCTAAATTGCAACCAAAAAAAGATTCCACTCGTATTTTTACATGATGTTACTGGTTTTATGGTCGGTACCCGATCAGAACATGGCGGTATCATCAAGGACGGCGCGAAGATGGTTAATGCAGTCGCCAACTCCACGGTACCAAAGTTCACCGTAATTATGGGGAATTCCTACGGTGCTGGGAATTATGCGATGTGCGGAAAAGCCTATGATCCTCGTCTAATTGTGGCTTGGCCAACGGCTAAAGTGGCCGTGATGGGGGGAGCTCAGGCGGCTAAGACCTTAACTCAGATCAGAGTGGCATCTTTGAAGTCTCAAGGAAAAGCCCCGGATCCAGCGGAGGAAAAGCGGCTTTTCGAAGAAGTCAAGGGACGATATGATAAGCAGACTACTCCTTACTATGCGGCAGCGCGACTTTGGGTGGATGCCATCATCAACCCCTTGGAGACTAGATCCTGGATTTCCGCTGGGATCGAAGCAGCCAACAACGCACCGGTGGCCAAATTCAACCCCGGCGTGATACAGACATAGCAATAACTAATTCATTGACCCCTGATGACGGAACCAGCCCAACCCAATAAGTTCAAAGCCTGGTTGAAGAGGATTGGCGTAGCCGGTTTCCTTTTCTTCTTGATCAAAGGGCTGGTTTGGGTGGCTATCTTCTTGGGCATTGGTCAATGCTTCTAAAGTAATATAGAAACTCTCTTCTAGCGCGTTCTCAAGATCACTCCAGAGTAGGAAGCTAAGTGATCAACGATCGTTCAAAGCTATATAGATATGCAGTGCAAATGGAGCTACTTGTCGGTACTACTATTCCAGTTCATTATAGGTTATGGACAAGATATTATTCCTTTGCGTAACCCTTCCTTAGAATCACTCCCCGGACCAGCTAAAACGCCCAATTATTGGCACTTCTGCGGACCGCCGCAAGAAACTCCGCCCGATGTCCACCCTAGTGGAGCTTTTGGTGTACAAAAGAAAGCGGCTCACGGTTTAACTTATATGGGGTTGGTAGTTAGAGACAATGGTACTACCGAAAAGATATCTCAACGGCTCTCTATGCCCTTGCAAAAAGGGAAGATCTATAGACTTCAATGCTATACTGCAAAACCTGAAGTATACCGCAGTGTCAGTCGATCAACGATGCGTCCTGACTCCTTTACTAGAGCCATTCGCTTGCGCCTTTGGGGGGTGAAACACTGTGAAAAAATTGAACTTCTTGGAGAAACGGCCCCGATCACCCATAGTGAGTGGGAGTTAACTTATTTCGAATTTACCCCAACAGTTAGTTTACCCGGCATTATGCTGGAGGCTTGGTATGAAGAGGACGAAGATCATGTCTACAATGGAGGTGTTTTTGTTGATCTGATTTCACCTATCTATGAGGTGGAGCAAACTGCGGTGCATTCCCCCCGCCTACCTCCAAACTCGGATGCGGAGTCCATTAAGAGTTTTGTATATCAGGAAACACAGAAACTGGCGTTGGACCCAGCCAATATGCCAAAGCGAGATTTCATTATCGACGAGGATTCTTGCTACTTCTTTACCGCTCTCCCACTTTGGGATATTGGTCGCATGCTGAGTCGATCTCCAAAAGCAAAGCTTCACTTGGCCACTCCTAGTAGAGGGGCTTCTCTATTTATGGAAGAAATCAACGAAGCACTCCAACTCGGAGGTCTGCCTAGTTTCCGCATTAAGTGGCATAAGATCAAGAAACCGGGCAAAGGGAAGCGCTGGGTCGCTAATGACCCCAAACGCACCCTTTTTGTTGGTCTTTCCGGTATCTAATATAGTAATCCACTATTCAGCCTTTAGGAACTCCGCAGGATTGGACAAGGACAATCGCAAGACTTGACGGCTGACCGTAACCAATGCTATCCCTGCCACCAGCACTCCGGCCACTACAAAAAACCACCATTCTAGATCGATACCATAGCTATAATTTTCCAGCCAAGCATTCATCATGTACCAAGCCAAAGGCCCACCCAAAAGGAGAGACAGGAAGATCAATCGCAAGTAATTGGCAGTTAAAATGCCAAACAAATGTTGTACGGATGCCCCCAGCACCTTTCTCACACTGATTTCCTTACTACGTTGCTCCACCATGAAAGTAGATAGACCAAACAATCCCAAACAAGCAATGAATATAGCGAGTCCAGCACATACGGCAAATACATTGCTCGTTCGATCTACATCCTCATACATGGCAGCATAGGACTCATCCATATAATCGTAACGAATCGGTTGATTTGGCATAAACTCATCCCAAACTTTTTGAATGGCCGCAACCGTAGAAGCGGTATGCTCGGCCTTTAATCGCACGGCTACCACCGAAGCACTTCCTCTGCCACGAAAGAGTGCCAATGGCCTTATTTCTTGCTTCATATCATCATAGTGGAAATCTTTGACCACACCTACCACATTCCAGGCTCGATAATTCCGAATACGCACCCCAATTGGATCCTGTAATCCCAGTTTCCGCGCTAGGGTTTCGTTGATAATAACAGCTGCTGTATCTGTAGCCATCTTTGAATTAAAGTTTCGGCCTGCTACCAACTCCATTTTCATGGTAGATATATAGTTCTCAGCCACGAACCACGCCTGCCCACCTACAGAGTCATCGATTTTTTCTCTCCCATCAATCCAAAAGCCATTGCCGTCCCGGTTGGTGCCTGCTACCGGAAAGTAATTACTATTAGTGACCTCCTCCACCATTGGAAGGGTGGCTAGCTCCTGTTTGAACGCATCCGTTTTATCCCCTAGCGTATAGGCTCCTTGGATCAGTACCACCTGGTCTTTATTGAAGCCGACATCTTTGTTGAGAATAAATTGCATTTGTTGATAAACGACCAAAGCACTAATAACCAACACAATGGAGGTGGTAAACTGGAAGGTCACTAAACTGTTGCGTAACCAGGGTCGCTTGCTTCCCTTACTCAACTTCCCTCTCATTATATCAATAGGTCTGAAAGCAGATAGATATAGGGACGGGTAGATACCAGCAACTCCTCCTATGACTAAGGCCAAACCAAATAGTCCAGGAATTAACCACCCACTGCTAAGGGGTAAGACTAGTTCCTTTCCAATCAATTGATTGAAGTATGGTAGGATCATGACCGCAGCCAAAGCACCCAGTATCACCGATAAACTACTATATAGTACAGACTCTGTCAGAAATTGCCGAACCAAATCCGATCGGAATGAACCAACCACTTTCCGTACACCTATCTCCCTTGCTCGATTAGCAGATTTAGCGGTAAAAAGATTGATAAAGTTGACACAAGCCAGCAGCAAAATACAAATGGCTATAAGCCCAAACAGCTTCACGATCCGGCGATCACCGCTCTCATTTTTATCCGCAAAGGTTTCCGTGTTTAAGTAGATCTGGCCAATGGGCTCTAGATCAAAAGTTCGGTATTTACGTAGAATTTCGGCAAATGAATCCTCCCGATCTTCATAAAATCGGATCATGTAGTTATCTCTGATAGCCAATAACTTTTCTTCAAGCTCCTCCGTATCGACTCCTGGTCTCAAGCGGACATAGGTATCATAATTGGTACAACACCAATCCGTTTGTTCTCCACGCCAAAACGCTACATCTACTAAAGTGATCAAGAATTCGAACTTCACATGAGAATTAGGCAATTCATCCATCACCCCACCAATGGTGAAAAGTCGCTCCTCGTTATCATTTAACACCACCGTCCGACCTACCGGATCCTCGCCAGGAAAATACTGCTCAGCCTTTCGCTTGGAAAGTACGATGGTATTTGGATCAGATAAGGCTGTCTCACGATTACCATGAAGCATAGGGATCTCCAAGATGTCTAGTATTTCCGGATCCGCGTAGGCGAAGTCATCTTCATAGGTATTTTGAGTGTCTTCCGATTTCCGGAATTGATTGTCCCCAGCCAAGTACCAGTCTCGCAAGATCATACGTCCGGCTATTTCAATCTCAGGATAATCCTCCTCCAGTAACTGTTTGGTTTGCGGTTGGAAAGCCGTCCAGCTCTTGATGTCAAAATCCGGATTACTGCTCACATTTAGCAGTCGATATATCCTATCCTTTTCTGCATAATGTTGATCATAACTCGTTTCATCTTGGATTAATAAGGCGATCAAAAGAAAAGCGGTAATCCCTATCGCAAACCCACCGACCTTGATGGCAGAATAGGTCTTATCTTTCATAAGGCTTCGATAGCCAATTTTTAAGTTTTGTCGTAACATATTCGGGCGATTTAAAATTGGAAAAGAGTCCAGGGATCGGATCATCCCCGGGCGAAATAATAACAGTACTTCCCAAGCAAACCGGCGCCTGGCTCCACGTTCGCCAAATTCATCGATAAGCTGGTCAAAGCGTTCATTCAGGTCGCCTTCGATGTCTTCTAGAAAATCACGTCTACAAAACCATCGAAAGAAGCGCATAAACAGTCGTGGGGGAGATAGGTCTTTATCTTTTCTCATACTAATTGTCAAATATGATTCCAGGAATTGCGTTCCAAAGACCCAATCTTTGGTCGCGCGTTTCTTGCAGGGCATCCTTGCCAAAGTTCGTAATGGTAAAGAAGCGTTTGCGTTTGCCGCCCCGAACTTTGGTGGCCTCCCCTAGTTCAGAAGTCACATATCCTTTCTGCGCCAAACGGCGCAATACCGTCTGCAAAGAACCAATGCTAATCTTGCGATCCAGCCGCTCTCGCATTTCATTGATGATGGCAATACCGTAGGCTTCCCCATGCAATATTGCTACCACCAACAACACAATTTCCTCCAATTCTCCTAATTTATGTTTACTCATCTATTCTATATTTACCTTAAAAGTATAAAATATAAAAGGGCGTGTCAAGAGAAGTGCAAATTATTTTTACCTTAAAAGTATAAAATATAGGGATTAGGGGTGATTGGAGATATTTTATTGGAGGCTGGCGGGACGGGGAGTGACAGCGGTAGTTGGCGGGACAGGGGGAGACAGCGGTCGG
>CAJXPD010000228.1 GCA_913057785.1 uncultured Lewinella sp.
TGAAATACCAAGGCGGAGGATTAGTAAACTGCTTACTGAAACCCGCCCAAGAACCCGATCTCCATCCATCTTCATATTCCTGTGCGGCACTAGCTGCCACTGGATGCATGGTTTGCACTATAAAATAGCCCTCAGCATGCACGACTTTACTAATAGACTGAAAAACATAATTGACCGACTCATCACCTAATAGCGAGAAATTACAAACAGCCACATCAAATTGCTCTGTAAAAGCCTCCATTGCCAATTCCTCGTAGGATAATACCTGGAACGTCCCGCTACCTAATTGCCCCGCTTGCTCTACCAGTTCCGGTACTACATCAATGCCCTGAACGGAAACGCCGGCGGTACCTAAGGCCCGCGCTAGCCATCCTTCCCCGCAGCCGATATCGAGTACGGTCAGCGGTCGTTGCTTCAGTACAGTATCAATGATCGCCTGATTCGTGATCAACTTTCTGCTTTCTATTTCGGCATTAGAAATCGCAGAAATCCATGGTTTGGCATTTTGCATCCAGGAGTCAATGATGTGCTTTTCTTTGTTAGTGGCCATGCTTCAGCTGCTTAATGAAGTGATCTTCAAAGATAATCGCTAGTTGCTAAGCCTTTGCTTTGGATGAGAAAGGAGTTGGATCAAGGCGAATTGATACCGATATTGGCCCTATGAATAGTGAAGAGATCATGACGGAAATTGGCAACTTATATTCGCCACTGTCCACTGAATGCCAGCAAGACTTCATCGGCCGATGTAAAGTGAGTCATTTCAAAAAAGGTGAGATTGTAGTTCGTGAAGGACAATTTTCTAAACAGGCCTATCTCATCCTACAGGGCTGCGTTAGAGCTTATTACCTAAAAGACGGTAAAGATATTTCCGACTGGTTCGCCTTTGAGCATCGTTTTATGGCTTCCATTGTTAGCTTTTTCACTGAGGAGCCCAGTCCTCATTATGTTGAATTTATGGAAGATTCTGTAGTCCTGGAGTTTTCAAAGGATAGCTTAGAAGAGCTTTCACGGAAGCACCATGATTTTGAGCACTTTATTCGTCAAGTCATTACAGAAACGATGCTAGGCTTACGCGAAAGATTGTATACCATTCAATTCCACAAGGCGGAACAAAGATATGAGCACCTGATCAATACGCAGCCTGATATCACGACTAGGATACCACTGATGCATATTGCTTCCTACCTCGGCATTACACTGGAGACCTTGAGCAGAATAAGGAATCCCAAAAACCGAATTTGATTAATATCAAATGACAAGTCTCCCAATAGACTAACCTTTGCAAAAAGATTCAGTTATGGGAGACAATAACAAAGAACTAAAATCGATCTGGGGCAAGTGGTGGGCACCCATCAGGAAATGGTTTTATCCTGCTTGGTTAATCTACGAAACGTCGGTCCGGTTTGCCGATTACGGACAATCTGTTCATACCTATTTTATTAAGCAGCAAGATTACCTAGGCTCATACATCGGAGAAATCGGCGCTCAATCTTTAGCCTTATTTTGCAGTATGATCACCTTCGTCATATGTACCCTTTTCTTGACTGTACCTGCTTGCTTGATCCTATTTAACTTCTTCAAAGTTATCAACCTAACTAGGACCCGGCTGGAAGAAAGACTTAAACCTATTTTCTAAGCAGCAATCAGCGCAATACCCTTTATAATGAAACCGATTCTATTAAAATCATTTTACAACTTCATGGGAGCCATCAGCGTAGGCAACGGCCTCTGGATGCTCCTTTTTGCTGAAAACTGGTACCAAAATCTACCGGCAGGCTTAGAAGATACGGGGCCATTGAACACCCACTTTGTCCATGATATTGGTCTCGTGTATTGTATCGCAGGCTTAGCTGCCTTTTATTGTGCGGCTCAACTTCACAATTGTAAAGCTATACACATCGGGCTGGCCTTATTTACGGTGGGGCATGGACTCATTCACATAGTGGAAATCTCAGTTGGGCTGTTACCGCCAAGCCACTGGACCATCGACTTCCCTCTATTATTTATTCCTGCTATTCTCATTCTAGCCATTACACCAGCAGTTCTGAAACTACAAACAAAGGCCGCATCATGAACTGGAAAACGATACTTCAAGGATGCATTATCCTAGTAGGGCTGCTCATTGGCGCGTATTTCTCAAAAGCTGCTCATGCGGAACATGGAAAACTAGGTCATTCCGGGTTCAGCTCTCACGCTGCCATGGATCATGGAACCATTGATGTATCTCAGGAAGGCACTATACCTGAGATTGTAGATCTGAAACTATTGGAGGATTCCATGAGTGGATGGAATATCTATATTCAGGTTAATAACTTTCGCTTTGCTCCTGAACATGCCAGCCAATCACATCGCTCGGGAGAAGGCCACGCTCATTTATACATCAATGGCAAGAAGATTGCTCGGATGTATAGCCATTGGCTACACCTTCCATCCTTGCCTCCGGGTAGCAATGAAATCAAGGTCAGCTTGAACGCCAATGATCACCGGACATTACTGGTTGGGGGAAAGGCTATTGAAGCTGTGATCGTTCAAGAATCGAACTAGAGGGCATGCCTTGTTGCCAGCACAGTCATTCCTCAGTTTACACCTTGATCTCATAAATTCTAGAATCTTCGCCCCAAGGATGATAGCCTTGTCCGATATAGGTGAAGCCATACTTCTCGTAGTAGCCGACGTGCTCAGTAGAGAGATATAGATATTGGTAGCCGAAGCGCTTGGTATCACTTTTGGCCTTTTCCATTAGTAGCCTGGCATAGGCATTCCCTCGATGAGATTCTTCGATAAATACGGCGCAGATCCAAGGGTATAGGTCTCCCCTACTGATGAAGTCATTGGTGATGAGACCGGCACAGCCAATGATCTCATCTTCCTTCATCAATAGATACCACTGCGGCAAATGATCTCGAGCATCAATACTATGACGAATGCAGTCATCATAGATTTCGGGTCTGACACTTGGCCAGCATTTTTGGAGATAGGCGATTGCGCGATCTCTGTAGGTGGGTTTGTCCCTAATAGATATTATTTCCATCCTTTCCTATTTAACAACTGAATGATTGAGGCAGGATGCAAATTAAAGAGAAACTATCCGATAGTTCTGGACAATTGGCCTTCTTGCACTGCCGGTCTCTTCCCTTTCAACCCAAAAAACGGTCTGAAAATTCCAATCCTTCTAATGACAAATTCATACAATACGTAACATACCAGTCCGGTAAAACTTACAATACAGATGAATTGTAAGTGAAGTGGGATATCTAGTGGCAATATAAACCAGGCCCCTAAATACAGCGCAAACATGTGCAAGATATAGACCGGATAAGCCGCCTGGCTCAAGTAACTCAGCGTATGACTAGGCTTATTCAAATACTTATACCCAAAGCCAAAGACGCCTAATATCCAGCAATGAGATTCAATAGCCATCAAATAGGAAGGGGACTGCATTTCAAAAAAAGACAAGCGTATAGCGTAAAAAGCAGCCGCCAAGACCACGTATAGCCAGCGCCACTTTAAAACCGTCTGCCAAAAGGAACTACCACTGTACACGAACAGGAAGCCAAAAAGAAAGGCTAGCAGTCCCAAGTAGAAGCCGTGCCAAGTCTGGGCATACTGCTCAAAGATTTGGGGCTGAACTAGGAGGGCTTCGATGACAAAGAAGATTGCTACCGATAGCGGTCCAAGAGGGTGGCTCATCAGGGATGACCAGGCTTTCATCAGGCCGCTCTCTGTCCTACTCTTCAGATAGAAAAAAAGTGGAGATAAACACAGCACATAGACGAAGATGTTACCCAGAAACCATAAATGTCCAGCATGTGGCATATATCCCAAGGGCAGGTTATAGTACTTTTGAAAAACCAGAAAGTGCAAGGGAGTAATCGCAACTATACCAAATAGAAAGGGCAATAGAATTCGCCTGGCCCGTTCCAATATCAACTGCAGCCAGTTCCGTTTTCGGAGGGCAAAATAAACGCCCATACCCGACACAAAAAAGAGTAACGGAATTCGCCATACATTTAGCATGGTCATAGGTACCCAAAGGCTTTCCAAGGACTGCTCGCTTTTGATAAAACCAATAAACAAGGCCCAAGGCTGAAAAACTATGGCAATGTGGTAGATCAATAACAAGCCGATCGCAATCACACGTAGCCAGTCTATGTCGTATCTTCTTTCTGTTGTCATCGAAGGATGTTTTTTAGTGCTGTATCTCTAATCCAATAGCCCAACTATGAGCGGGCGATTCTTTTCCAATTCAGCCATGTCCAATTGTAGCCCTAAGGGACTGAGTTGCTGCTTCATCATTTCATAGATCGGCTTCATCTCTGCAAAAGGGCCCATGATGGATTCCTTTGGCGTGACGCCAAAATTATTCCGGATCGTCTGGTCTGATTTTGCGGCAATTAACACCTTGCATACTTCCACACGGCCAAAAAAGGCGGCAGCATGTAAGGCCGTGGCTCCATCGTTGTTTTTAATGGTTAAATCCGCGCCGGCGTCGATCAAGGCTTGAGCGATCTCAGGCTGGTTAAAGGTGCCAGCTGAGATTAAAGGAGTGGAGCCGCTCATCGGATCCTTTTTATTGATATCTGTACCAGCGGCAATGTGCTGTTTGACGGCTTCTAATTGCCCCGAAATAACGGCCATATTTATATCTACCTTGGGGGGGGGTACGGAGGATTCCTTTTTTGATTGTACATCAGATTGAGAGCAAGCAGGTAACATTAGGAGTACCAGTGCCAGATTTAGTAGCATTTTCATCGAATTAATTTTTAGTTCTTTGATAATCTTGTTTTTTTGCTTCTGAATTTGATCAAGAACGGCTTTGAACTGTTCTACTACAAAGGTCAGGTAAGACTTGATGCAAGGCCTATTAGCTATGCGGACGAATGCATCAAGTTTGAGGAAGGCATAAAAATTATGACGCAGGGATGTAAATTATGACGCAAAACGCGACATTCTCCTTGATCATGCCTCGTGTCATACCGACGTTTTTGCTAATACATCACGTCAAAACCATCCATGATCGAAGCAGACTTCATCCAGCAGGCTGAAACCATTGTTCTTGAGCATCTTTCTCAAGAGCAATTCGGCGTTTCTGAACTCGCCCAGGCCATGAATATGAGTCGTTCCAACCTGCTCCGGAAAATCAAGAAGCAAACGGGCTTATCCGCAAGCCAGTTTATCCGGCAGATACGGCTTAAGAAAGGTCGAGAGATGCTCCAGGAAACCTCCCTAACCGTTTCTGAGATTTCCTTCGAAGTAGGCTTTGCCAGCACCTCCTATTTTATCAAGTGCTTTCGGGAACACTATGGATATCCGCCTGGTAAGTTGGCAAAGGGAGAGTTAACCGAAGAAGTTGCTGAGCCCCATCCCCCAAGATCATTTCCTTGGAAATATGTGGTTGGCGCAGTAGTGCTAGTCGTACTTGCTATCTTCCTTACTCGCTCCTTAGGGTCCAAGGAAGATTCTACTTCCCCCTTAGGAGAGATCGAGAAGTCTATTGCTGTTTTACCCTTCCTGAATGAGAGCAGTGACTCTAGCAATATGTATTTCATCAACGGTTTGATGGAAGCCACCTTGAATAACCTACAGAAAATCGAAGATCTGCGGGTAATCAGTCGTACCTCTGTAGAAAAATATCGATACCAGGCTCGGAGTATCCCCGAGATAGCAGAAGAACTAAGAGTCAGCTATTTTGTGGAAGGTAGTGGCCAAAAGATAGGAGATCAGGTCCTACTGAATATCCAATTAATTGAAGCGGCCAGCGATAAACACATTTGGGCGGAACAGTATAGCCGTGAGATTGGGAATGTGTTTGAATTGCAAAATGAAATAGCCAAAAAAATTGCGGCAGCGATCAAAGCTGTGGTGACCCCTGCTGAGTTGGAGCAGATCGAAAAGATCCCCACTGAAAACCTGGAAGCTTACGATCTTTATCTCCAGGCGCTCCCCCATTTTCACGCCCGTACCAGGGAAGGCTTAGAACAAGCCCTGCCCTTGTTTAACCAGGCGATTGAGCAAGATCCACAGTTCTCACTAGCCTATGCTAATTTGGCCATCTCCTACTATTTTCTAGATATCTTCCAGGTGGATAAACAATACACCGATAGCATTAATACTTATGCAGATAAGGCTCTATTGTACGACCCAACTTCACCAGTAAGCCTCTTGGCAAAGTCCTTCTACTATATACACACCAAAGACTATCCTTCCGCTTTACCCCACCTCGAGAAAGCCCTAGAATATAATCCGAATTCATCAGCCGTAGTGCAAATGCTAACTGACTATTATGCACGCTTCGTCCCTAACACGGCCAAGCACCTGGAGTATGCCTTACGGGGTGTCCAGTTAGAGATAGGCGCCGAGGACTCCATCGCCCAAAGCTATATCTATGTGAGTATGAGCCATGCCCTCGTGCAAACGGGTTTTATTGATGAGGCACTCCATTATATTGACCTATCTATCAACTACAATCCGAATAACGAATTCTCTTATTATCTGAAGGCGCTCATCCTTTACGCCAAAGATCTGGATGTAGAAAAAGTCAAAAGACGCTTACTCAAAGAATTCCGGAAGGATACAACCCGGCTGGATATCCTACAGGAAGTAGCCAAATTGTACTATCTGCAGGAGAACTACGATAGTGCTTATTTCTACTTTCAGCAATTTGTGGCTATCCGTGAAGCTAGGGCCTGGAATGTCTACCCCAATGAAAACATCACGATTGGATGGGTCTATGAAAAAGTAGGTCTACCCGAAGAAGCCCAGAACTTCTACCGTGCCTTCGAGGAATTTAGTGCGAAGGATCCATCCATTTACCGGAGTTTATGGCTAGGAATCGATTATGCTCGAAAGGGAGAACGGGAAGCTGCCATAGAGCAGCTCAAGACATTTGCCAATCACGATGACTTCCAATACTGGTTCCTTTTATTGGGAAATGATCCAATACTCAAGTCTCTGCACAGTCATCCTGAATTCAGTTCGGTCATGCAAAAAATCAAGGATCGATTTTGGGAAAATCATCGAGTGCTGGCGGAATCTCTCCGAGGCAAAGGTCTACTCTAAACATCTTCAATAATTGCAAACCAAAATTATGCTGAAAAATATCCTTTCCTATTTGTTCGGGCTACTGCTGTTGGCCAGTGCGGTCGGGCATATTGTCAACCCAGATTTTTATGCCCCAATGATTCCCGACTTTATACCTGAGGGACTAGCTAACGTTGCAACCGCGATCGTAGAAGCGGCAATCGGCATATTGCTTTTTCTACCAAAATATCGGCATTGGGGCGCCTTGGGCTTTTTCTTACTGATGATTGCCTTTTTACCTATCCATATTTGGGATCTAACAAAAGAGAATCCGGCAGTTGGACCTTCACCTGCGCCTGAAATCAGATTAGCCATTCAGTTTTTAGTGATTTATGCAGGTTGGTGGATTTATAAAAAAGCTAAACCTTAGCTTAGCTATTAACCTTACGTGCTATAAAATATAGTTATAGCCGTCTCATAGAGCGGGCTGCCGGCAAAAGCAGAATCCTTTACGGAGCAGCTCAACTACTACTCCAGGAAAGTCAACCCGATGGCATTGCGTTCGGTTAAATGAGTACAATCAGTGTTATCGCTGAGAATCTCTGATAATTTCGGGTATCTTCGATCAACATTTTGAATGCGTCGGTTTCTACTAGACTCTAATGGTATAAGCTTACATGTTGGAAAATGATTCCTCACTAACAGAGAAAGAGTTTATATTATGGAGATCAATAACTTCGAGATAGAAACCTCTACCCGCTTTTCAGAAAGTATAATCTGGCAACTCAATCGCGATTTTTACGAAGAGAAGGGCATTAGTGCTTGGAGTGATGATATAGTGCCTCATCATATGACGAGTAGTGCTAGCGTCGGGAAAACTTATGCTGAGTTAATCTTTGCTTTTCTAAAAGACTTAGCGGCTAAAGGGAAGCGCAATGAAGTTGTTTATATTCTAGAGCTGGGGGCAGGCCACGGTCGATTAGCCTTTCATATCTTAAAACGGCTACAGTCGCTACTTAACTGCACAGAAGAGCAACTTCCTCCATTTTGTTATGTTTTAAGTGATATTGTCGAGGGTAACTTATCTTTCTTCCAGGATCACCCACAGCTACAATATTATTTCGAAAAAGGAGTATTAGACCTGTCTTACTTCGATGCTTTTGTGAGTGAAGAAATATTCCTGAGAAAAGCCCAAAAGACCATCCATTCCAAGGACTTAAAAAGTCCCATAATTGCTATCGCCAACTACTTCTTTGATTCCATTCCAAACGAATTATTCTTTATTCAGGATAAAGAAGTCTCATCCTGTTCAGTAGCCATCAATGCAAGCGAAGACCCAAAAGGAATGACTACGGAGAGATTGATCAAGAATATGAAATTGACCTATTCTAGATCAGCGAGTAAGCTACCCATCTATGAAGAATCGCTACTGAATGACATCTTGGAAGATTATAGGCATCAGCTTTCTGAAACTTATTTATTCTTCCCCAGCTTGGCTATGAAGTGCCTACAACACTTGAAAGAACTATCCGGTGCTGGCTTAGTTTTACTCACCATGGACAAAGGCTTTCATGAATTACATAACCTCAAGAGTAAACAAGAGCCGGAGATTATCACACACGGCAGTTTTTCCTTATGGGTTAACTACCATGCCTTAAACGCCTATTGCAGTAGACAAGGCGGGAAGGTTCTATTCCCATCCTCTTCAAATTTTCATTTGGAGATAGGCTGCTTACTCTTCCTCGATGAAAGTGAGACCTATCCTCAAACGGATGCAGCCTATCAACAATTCGTCAACACTTTTGGTCCGGATGATTTCAATAGCATCAAACAATTGACCTATTCAAACCTATCCAAGTTAAACACAAAAGAATTACTTGCCCTATACCGGCTAAGCGCCTACGACTCCACCTTTTTCATTAAACTACTACCCAGGTTGAAACAAACCTCCAGAACCATAACTGTCAATGAGCGTAGAAGACTGGCTCAGGCCATGGATTGTGTTTGGGATATGTATTTCGATATCAATGAAAGGCTTGACCTCGCTTATGAACTTGGAGGCATTTTTTATGATCTGGGTTACTATACCGAAGCCTTGGACTATTTCCAATATTCCATCGATGCCTTTGGCTCTAAAGCAGACACCTATTACAACAGAATTCTATGTTTCTACCAGTTGAGACAAGATCAGCTCTTTTACAAAACCCTAGCAGAAGCCAAGCAGAAGTACCCTCAATTTGAGTTGTTCCAAAAGTTAGATAATCTGGATATGGCCTAAGCAGAGTCGCAGGAGACGCTCCTACGACTTTGCCTTTTCATTCTCCCAATCCACGGATCGATTGGAGTCGAAAGCCTCGCTACTAATCACCCATCATTGCCCATGACGAACGGGATATCCCATTTTAGCCCACACCAGAATCCCTTCATCTAGAATCGCCGTATTCTTATAGCCGTATCGGTTGAGGGTATTAATAACTCTTCCAGAGGCTGCATGCGGGCATGCGCAATAAGCCACGACGAAGGTGCTGTCATTAGGTATATGTTGAATAAACTCCTTGGGTTCCTCATAATAAGGCACCGGCACCGCACCGGGGATATGCGTCTGCCGCCAGGCCACCTTGGACCGAGCGTCCAGTAATACAAAACGCAAGCTATCCTCAAGCGCCTGTTTGACTTGTTCGGCTGATACAAAACGACCATCCCGGAGTTCAAAATTAGGTCCTTCGTTGTCGGGGTTTAAAACATACTCGTCGGGTGTAGGTAGGCTGATTGTGTCATTTTTAGGAACATCCCAGCCCGAGGCCCGACTTCTTAGGAAAGCAGTTAAAGCTTCTATTTCCACCGTACTTAGACTATCTTTAAAAGCAACCATGGGTGTACTATCTCTTCCTTCCGCTATAGCATACCGCAGAAAATCATCGGTAGCTGTAGCTAATAGCATAGGATTGCCTAAGGCAGGAGCCGTGATACCCTCTCCATCCACACCATGACAGGCGGTACAGTGTTTAGCATACAGCGTAGCTCCTAATTCTACATCCCCGGCGATGGGGTCTCTGGAAAGTTTGATTGGCTTTTCTACACCAGCTGTCTCCTTCAGCCATTTCAACAGCAATTCGATTTCTATGTAATCCAGTGGTCCACCTTGATCTTTCAAGTAGCCGGCCATGGCCGTGCCCTCTCGCCCAAACTGGACGGTATACCGCATGAAGTTGGAGGTCATGGACGTAGATAGCAGGGAATGAGACCGGAGAGAAGGCGCAAAATCGGCTGCATAACCCTCGCGATCTTCTCCATGACAGAGGGCACAGTATTTTATGTACAGATCTTCTGCATGCGCTATGGCCGTGCTGTCCAATTTACCGGCAAAGTTGATATTCAGCTTTTCTGCCATCAGGCCTTGCTCAGCGGGTTCTTCCTGAAACTCCAGCTGTAATCCAAAGGCATGATCCCTGAGCACCGTAATTCGATCCGTCAAAGTATCCATGCGAAGTGCCGCTTCGGGTAGTCTTGCACTCAAGGTATCATGGGTGGCTTGCAGATCCTCTACTTCGAAGATGAGCCCAAAGACTCCTTCTCCACGTTCCGCCAAGAAGCGAGCCACCTCATCCTCCTGAGATTGAGGCGCTCTGAGCTGCAATTCCTGATTTCGCTTGATTTGATAACGAGCAAATTGCTCTTCCTTATTCACTTCCAATTCTACTAACCCCATTTTCCGCAGCGCTTTACGACTGGCTTTGAAATCCTCTACTGCAATTTGGATGGCAGCCGTTCCCACTACTCCATTGGGATGCTTAATAAAACTTCGCTGATAGTTATAGTAGGTTATCCAATCTGTGTCGACTCTATCATACGGCAGGTTGGCTCTTTGCGCAAAATGAGGCAATTTCGCCACAGGGTTATTCCCACCAACAGCTAGCATTTGAAGTTGTGCCCCACCAGCATCAGCGTCCCAACCGGTCAAGGTATCAGGAGTCATGCGTATGTCACGAACCGAATCCACCTCAAACCCTTTTGAACTGAGCCAATCGTGTGTACCTTCCACAGAAGAACTAGAGAGTGTATACATTCTTACCCCCTCCTGTTGTTGTAAGAAATGTGCCAGAAAGGAATCTTTTCTATTCAGCTGTAAGGAATCATCCAATGACACCAGGTCGAGTCCGGAGTTATCTGCAAATTTTATGGAAGCCTTAGTCGTTCCTTCAAATATTCCCTGGTCAGATTCATCGGGTTTGGCCTTGCCAAAACCTAAGCTCTCTGAAAAATAATCTCTAGTGCTTTCTAAATCCTTTACGACCAGGGTCGAACTTACAATTCCAAATCCATTGCCCATCAGTGGATGCACACCCTCTATATTTTCATTTGGGTCAGATAAACAGGAGGTCAGTAAGACCGAACAAACAAAGAGTAATGGAAAGATGCCGGAAGTGGCTAGTGGGCTCGAGCATTGCGCCCAGTGTGAACAAAATCTGATCTTCATGTTTCATTTTAGTTTTTGTGTATGGCAGACCCTATCAACAGAAGAAGGAACTTCTTCTAAGACATGCAAGCGCATAACAGTTAGAGGTGTAATTGATAGACCATCAAAACACCAGACGATTATCCCTTACAATACTGTAGGGACTAGAAATACATTTTGGAGAGAAACTTAAAGGATATTACCAGCCAGGAGAGTCAACTGCTATAGCCGCTGACTTAGGCTCGTTATTTTGGAGATTAACACTAAGAATGTATGGCAGCAATATAAGGCAAAATCAGCAATTACTGCAAATAATTATCAAACGATTTATGGGCTGATCAAGTGGTATTTCCAACTTACGTTATTAAAAAATAGTTAATTAAGTCAAAGGTAGTGAGGCGAACCATTGAGCAAAGGCCTCCCAGGGAGCAATCTTGATCCGAAAAAGAAGAACGGAATGCACAAATAGGTACAAACCTAGGATTAGTGGAAATATCCATCTCCCTTGTTTTTGCTTTCGCTCAATAATGATTAGTCCGATAAGGACAGCATATAACAACCCAATGGTAACTAAATACCCTGGGCCCCCATCGGGAAAGAACACATTCCTCATAAAACGAACCAGTGCCGGCTCGATCAGCACTAGACCAGCTGCGATCATACCCCTTGCATGCAGCGGCGCCACACGTCGATAACGAATAGCGATAAAGAAGGCAACACCCAGAATAAATAAATCCTTGAAGGGCACCCATAACCGCAATCCTAAATTCTCCGTGATACCAGATTTGGTATGGTGCGCCAGAAGTATCACAGATAGGAAGATCAGGGGAATCAATACGTAGGAAGTCTTTCCCAGCAACCGATGCAGCTGCAGCTTCTTCTTTTGGATTAAAATGGGTTGTACAATCAAAAGGGCCAACCAAAGCGTAGCCGTCACGGCATGAAAATGGAAATAGAGCGTGAAGTCAGCCGTTCTATCGATAAATTTGGCAAAATAGGAGGGCCAGAATCCCATTATTACCAGTAACAAGACTCCGATGAAGTAATAGCCTGAATTTTCGAAACCCATTTTCTTTTTGGTCAAAGTCGTCATGGTGGGTAACTAGTTTAGTTCAGTATCGATTTTCTGGATCAAATGTTCAATTTATAGATTTGATAGACCATAACTCTCGATAGCCTTATCGATATTCTTCATGATTTGGGTGGTTAGGACATATTTTTTCGTTTTCATAGTACTCAATCTCTGGTCTACCAGATATCTAAGCTTATTGTCCTCTCCTATTGCTTCAAAAACCAACTGCACGGCCTCGTCGTTCCATGGTGCCCCATTTGCTTCACCTGGATCGGCAAAAAGGTCATCATAATTTTGCAGAATATGCTGATCGGCGGTTTGACTTATTCCCACTATCCCCTGTTCAAAAAAGTCCATCCGCTCGCTTCCTTGGATATAAATCAAACTCAGTCGATTGACAAACTCTTTGTTCTTGATAATAGATATCGTTCCGTCATTGACTGCTGTTTTATAAAAGGGAAATTCTGGATCATGGAAATATTGAAAACCCATAATGCCGGTAATTGCACCTGAATTCTTTAGCAAAGAAAATTTCAGCTGTTCATGGCGAAATTTTTTCAGCGTATCCAAACTCAGCGTTTCCCAGTTCTGTAGGAAAAACGCTGTGTTCTTTATCTCATCCTCCAAAGCAGGAGCAAAAAAATGCTCGTGATAATCCTTTACCTTCAATAATTCATCATATAACACGGCTGACAACTGATTTGCTTTCGCATTAGATTTTCTTGCTTCATTCCAATTGTTCACCTGCAAAGCGATGAGGATACCCACTACAACTAGGATAATTTCACCAAAGGCATATATCAGATACTTTTTCACGTTTCCTTGGTCTAACAATTTCCGTCTTATCCTTCGGAAGAATTTTAGCATTTGTTTAGGCTTTATTCCTGTCTATCAAATGGCCCGTGCCGAGGCTTACCCGCCTTCTACAAACATACCTTTTCAGCGCGACAGATGCTTCTCAGCTTAATTATTAAAGATATTCTTCTTAGCAATGGGCTTGTACCACATTTTGATGTGGGCGTTGTTGGGAAATCTAAGCTGTTGTTAAATAGGCATCAAATCAATTTGCCCCTTGAGATTTCCAGATTCCGATTTGATTATTAGATTTATGCCATTGACACTTTCTCGTAATCCAAACTGTAAGTTCCTTCATGAAATCAACGCCCTACCTCGGCAATCCCATAGTCCTCCTCACATTGACGATTGGTCTGATCCTCAGCTGTCAAAAAGAGGATAACGAGATAAGCTCTCCAGAAGAGAATAACCCACCCGCAGAACCCGACTCCTTGTCTGCTACTCAAATTCTGCAAAGACTTCGATCAGATTATCCATTGATGCCAGAAGAACAAATTGCCATCAGTACCGATAGTTCAACCTATGCACAGTACAGCCGACCGGTTACACGCTATCGGCATGGCATCTTAGGCGATCAAATAGAGGCGGGGCAACTAGTCATTGTGTTAGATGGAGAATTCTATGATTTAACCCTCGAGGATACTTATGTCTTTGAAGATATTCGGCCACGTTTAGCGGATGTGGATCTAGATGGTGTATTGGAGATCGTCACGATCAGAGCCCATATGAATAATGGCGCTGGCATCGCCATTTACAAAGTCATAAATGATCAACTACAAGAATATGCTCGAGTAGAAGAAATTGGACGGGCCAACCGCTGGTTAAACCCGGTGGCCATAGCAGATTTAGACCAAGATGGTACCGTTGAAATCGTTTGGATACAAACGCCGCAAATTGGAGGCATCCTCAAAGTAGCCTCCTTCACTCCTGGAACTTTATCCGTTCTAGATGAAACAAGCCTTTATAGCAATCATGCGATTGGAGAGCGAAATCTCTGCCTCTCCGTTTTGACCCAAGAAGCAGGACAATTCAATTTTTACGTTCCTACCCAAAATCGAAATCAAATCGTGGGTTTTTCGTGGTCGGGAAGTAAATTAGAGCAAACCTCGGTTATCGATCAATCAGTTGACTTTTCAAAACCCTTGGTGGATCAAGCTACTTTCAGCAATCTAATTGAAGGAGAAGACAACTGTATTTTTTAATGAGCACTTCTTTTCTTTCCCATCTAATTCACCAAAAAGGGCTCACCGTAAACCGATGAACCCTTTAGCTATATTTTGTAGGCCACTTAAGGCTGTACTATCAATCGTTTACTCCCCTTTATCTGCTTATCCTGAACGAGACTGATGATATACATTCCCGGAGTCAGATCATGAACCTCCAAAGATATCACTGCCCCCATCGCCGAATCCAGATCGATCTGCTTAACCAGTTTTCCGAAGGCATCCCGCACCATTAATAGGGCGGGTTTATCCTGGAAATCTTCCAACACCAGCTGCGTCCGATCAGAAGCTGGGTTCGGAAATACACTGATCATTCCTGTTCCAGTCTCTCCCGTCGTCTCCACAGCCTGTAATCCTTCAGCTGTGATGAAAGTTGAATCATCAAGGATTCTACTCGCTACCGCACCACTTCCGGAATAGGTTACCTGTTCAAACACTCCTTCTACCGCTGCACTACCATTCAAACTATAGGCCATCATGCCAAAGTAAATACAATCTTCTAGATTGGAAAAACTCACCTTATACAATAGTCTCCAGGAACTCCCATTGGTACTTGTATAGGACTTGATTTCTTTCCCCTGTCGAACGATACGTAACCATTCGACACCACTTCGATTAGAAGAGGTTCTAACTACTGGACCGTCATAGATAGGCCTCCATTCTCTCCGCACTCGACGAGTAGACGTACTCTTTAGAACGCCTGCTCTCCTTGCCAAAGGATCTAGGGTTTCCCTTGCCATTAGCCCAACATACCCGCCAGCGTTGACACTGGATAGCTTGGCGGTTAAAGAACCATCTCCACAAAGCGACTGATAGACAAAAGTAGCCCGATCGGGATCTTGATTGCCTTGCCAGCAGCCGTCCGAAGTCAAGGTAAAACTTTGCTCATCGGCATCGTAGCCAGCTGTGGTTTGGCCATCACAATTGAGACTGCCGTCGCTCGGTCCTTCGACCCAGTCACAAGGAAGTCCAATGACTTCTACAAAGGAGATGCACTCCCCTACATTATCAGCTTCGTCTCTTATTGTTACCGGAATAGCGACCGTATTACCCACTTCTTCACAAGCAATAGTGAGATTGGCTGAGACGAATTCCACAAATCCACAGTTGTCAAAACTGGCAGCCTCATCCCAGACCTGCCCTAGGTCTAGGCTGATCTCCTCTTGACCATTAAAATCGATACTAAGATCCTTACACGCAGCTACGGGAGCAACATCATCCACTACCGTCACCCTAAAGCTACAGCTACCGGGGTTGCCAGCCAGATCAGCAAAATCATAGGACACGGTGGTGACACCCAAGTTCAAAGTCGCATTTGCTCCGGTGGAACCATCCTGGCTATTGACAGCTTGCGACATGGAGGTCGTAGCGCCATTCAAGCTATAATACATAGGCAAAGGATTTCCTGCGAGGGATGCTGGACAATTGTCACTTGCTATTGCATGTAGCCAAGAGACGCCTGCCGTACAGCTCAATTCGCTCGTGCTTACGGTAAAATCAGCAGGGCAGGAAAGCACGGGATCCTCGGTGTCTTCCACCGTAAGTGTGAAACTGCAAGCAGCAAAGTTGCCTGCATCATCCGTAGCGGTGTAGGTAACCATCGCAGCACCCGTTTTGACAAATACTTCCTCCAGCACCCCTTGACCGGCATCGGTGTAGGCGGAGAAATCTCCAATAGGATCGCCACTCAACGTATAGCTCAGACTGGCCATGCAGTTGTCATTGAAGACGGGAGTTGAGAGATTAGTGAACAAAGCACCGCAATTATTCAAGTCATTATTGAGGGTGAAGCCACTTGGACAGCTAATAGTCGGTGTGGTCTCATCCACAAGACTAATGGTGGCATTACAGCTGCTACTATTTCCATTCCCATCATCAACGACCAGCTTTACTGCTTGCGTCCCATGTCCGCTAAAGGTAGTCGATGATATTGGAGAAACCTCTCCGCAAATGCCGCTACTACATTCGGTATAGGTAAGCTTGAAGTCCGGCGTACCGCAAGCATCACTAGATCCTCCGTCCAAATCACTGGCAAGAACCATTACCTCACAGGTTTCAGCATCCAGAAATACGGTAATATCCTGACAGACCGCGACCGGAGCAACCTGATCCACTACCGTGATAGTAGCATCACAGATACTGCCGTTTCCACTTTCATCCTCTACCACTAATTGCACCTCTTGCGTACCTGGTCCAGACAAAATGATCGAAGGAACCCGAGTAAACTCCACACATGCAGCACCACTACAATCTTCATAGATAAGACTATAACCGGCCATATTGCAATTATCGCTTGATCCACCATCTAGATCACCAGCGGGAACCGTCACCTCACAGGATAAGGCGTCGAGGGTTACAGTGATATCTTGGCAAACCGATATCGGTGGAGTTAGCTCTTCTACTACTACGGTCCCTATACAGGTCTTGCTTTTCGTGGCGTTTGAAACCGTCAGGGTGACTGAGTTGGCACCGATATAAGTACAATCAAAAGCGCTCCTGCTCACTGAATAAGTTAACACACCACAAACATCATAGGAACCAGCATCGAGATCTTCAGCAGTTATACTGGCAAAACCTGTGTCATTGAGTTGAACCGTCACTTCTTTACATTGTGCGATAGGAGGACTGGAACAGTTAAGTCCAAAGACGTAGGAAGTAGAGCCATTCTGCGGATTACTGGTATTTCCACCAGGGGTTTTCTCGGAGGAAATTGCTGACGAATAAACAATACTACCGCCGCCTTTTCCGGATTGATAGTTGCCGCCTGCACCACCCCCAGAATAACCACCGCCGCCACCGCCAGCTTCCCAACCGGAGCCACCACCACCAAAACCCCATCCGCCTTTCTCCGCATTTCCGGAGCCATTTCCGCCATTTCCACCATTCTGCATGCCTTTTTGTCCGCCGGTGGCATCATTAGCAGGGCTATCGACCTTCTTGCCTTGAGTAAAGGCACCACCGCCGCCAGCTCCAGGTTCAGACCCATCACCACCTTCCCCATTATCACCTCCTTTCCCTCCACCAAAACCATTACCATCACCACCACTTTCTTGGGTCCGGCCACCGCCACCGTTATTTCCGTTGATACAGCCGAATAAAGTCTTACCTTGATAGGCACCGCCGCCGCCACCTGCTGCTAGCAGTATCTCCCACTCTTCATCACCAGGAACCCTAAAAAGTACGGCTGTACCGCCGCCGCCGCCAGCTCCTTCTATGCCCGTACAGGTTCTGTCCTTGAAACTTTGTCCTTTCTCACCAGTAATAAACTTGATATAGGTTCCTTTCGGAAGTTGATTTTCTCCATTCCCCAGAGAAAAAGTAGCATTAATCGTTGCGCCTACTCCACCATTAGCTTTACAGCTTTTGCATCCAAATTTGGACCTCAACCAAGAGTACCCTCCATCAGCTCCCCGAGAGGAAAAGGTCACCTCATTCATAGCAGTGGTTGCAGGTATTTTATAAACTGGTGCGGAACGGGTATAGGCTCCTTCGGAAGTCTGAACTTCTCCATTGTCATTCAGATGTGGAGTTTGGTCTCTAACTTGAACTGTACTAGAACAAAAATCTCTAATGGTCCCATCCTTTATCAGCATAAGGTAAGCCGTATTGGCTCCGATATGACGATCATCGAAATAGTTTTGACTGAGCGTCAAGTACTCACCTGCTCCCAGTGTATTCCCATTATCTAGATCTCCAGGAGTAATAGTTACCCCAGTATTATATGTGATGTTTACAGTTATAGCGTTCTTACACTTCAGCGTACTAGGGACATCCAAAAAGTAGTAAGTTGTAATGCCATCTTTAGGTTTTGAGGTCGTTCCGCCTTGTACCTTTTGTCCAAACTCAGCGCTTGAAGACAAATAACTGCCACCGCCGCCGCCGCGACCGCCAGCTCCACCACCGCCACCACCGGAATAGCCGCCGCCACCACCACCGGATTCATCCGCACTACCGCCACCACCGAAACCCCAGCCACCGAATATGGTGGGTCTGTTACTAGAGTAAGTACATCCACCAAAATTCCCTGTAGTCCCGCCTTCTTCCCCTCCGGCACAAACTGGACCAGTGCCTTCCTGCTCCGCACCACCAC
>CAJXPD010000229.1 GCA_913057785.1 uncultured Lewinella sp.
CATATATGACTGGTTTAATCGTAAAATGTAGAGCATAGGCTACCTTTTCACGCCTATAAATTTGAGCTAGTTCTCTGATCAGTAAGGCTTCGCGCAGCGGGTTTAAACCTTTGCGAGTCAGATTCCTCAGTGGGATGAATCTAGCTCCCAAGCGTTCCACTGCAGGAGCATGTTTGTCAGGTGGTGCAATGGCAATTACCCGAAATCCCTGATCAATCATTCCTTTTATAAGGTGTGATCGGAAATTGAAGATGTTCCAGGCGGTATTGGTAACTATGGCTATATTCTGTGTTGACTTCAAATCGTATCGGGTCAAAAGATGGTAAAAAAGAAACTATAGGGGACAATACAGTGGCTATGTGTTGAAAAGGAAAACCAGAAGGTCATGTATAGGAAACTTAGAATATAAGCCGCCCTCAAACCGATCTTCACCTTCGGACTATATCTGGCATTCTTTAAGATGATCAAGGCAGCGATCGGGACAAAAAAGTAATTCATCCGGTGCAAGGCAATGCTGTTAAATAAGCCGATGACCACACCTAATGCCAGGATAGCCAGGCCCAACTTGATGTATTTGTTTTCGCTGAAGAAGATCCCCAGGCTAATTATTACACTCGTAAGAAAGAATCTGATCCAGGCGCCATTACTTACTCTTGTCCGATCCGTTACATAACGATATTCAAAGGTTTGGTATACTTCATCCGCAAAACTACTAGTAAAAGCAATCAGACTCATACAGATGAGCACAAATACCAGCCCCGGTTTTAGTGGAACCAGAAAAGGTAAGATGAAAAATAACAAAAAGGCGGATACATGGAAAGTGGCTGCTAATAAGGTGTACAGTATGTAGGGCCAGATACTTTTAGGAGTATGGAAGAAGTAGCGAGAAAGGATGTAAGCACCAATACAGACCGCAATAAATTGCCGGATTCCTGATAAGCCTAATTGTATAAAAACAATGGGATAGATCAAGATTAAAAAGCCTAAGGAACCAATATGCCTTTGGGCTAATAGCAGGAACAGGATTCCAATGATTCCAGAAAAAATATAGTACCATTGATAGTCCCAGCCCATGTAATTGATCAAGGTTTCGATCGAGTACCAGCCGATTTCCCCTCTTAAAGTGAAAATTGTTTCGGTCGGATCATAGCCCAGATAATGATTAAGATATCCGAACCAATCGCAGCCAACTTGACCCTTTAGCGCAAGCACCACTAAAAGCGGTATATAGATCAGATAATGGGAGAAGCTGCCTTTCCGCAATAAAGAAAACAAGAATATTAAAAGATATAGAGCAAAGTATAGGGTCATGCTGAAGTACTTGCTACATCCATCATATGATGGGATCTGGCATTATAGCGGTCCTTTACGGAATGAAAGAATTGAAAGAACTTTTCTAGTTCTTGCATTCGCTGTGGTTTAACGATCAAGTTATGCGGATGAAACCAAATATGATAATACCTCCCTTGTTCTAATGCCCACAACAATTCCTTCTGTACTAGGAATCGATAGTATCTTGTGAGTAGGTCCCCTAGTGTGTTCCCAGGGAAAAACCGGAAGAATCGGCTATCAGAGATAGCTACCAGCTCATGTTCTCTTGAGATTTCTACTGCTCTGTCAAACGGTAATAACTCGCAAAAACGTTTACAAAGCTTCAAGAAAAGATTTTCTTTGGTAAGTTTATCGCTTTGAAGGTACCAGGATGCTTGTACACTTCGATAACAATCCAGCTTATAGTTATTGGCGGAATCTAGTAAACTAGTGTCGTATTGGTTTCTTGGAAATACAATACTTTTAAATACCCTGCTGATACCTTGCATGTTATCAAAGTCAAGCTTTCTATTTTCCATCGGGGTTTCCAGAAAAAAAGTATGATCAAAGGAGTGCGATCCAAGGTCCACTTTGGGATCATTAACTAGATTGGCTTCGATCCATCCGCGTTGTCGATATAGATCATCAGGTGACCAACCTCCCGAGGGAGTAAGCTCATTTTGAAACAATTGCCCTACTGTTGCCCAGGTAGATCGAATTTCATATTGATCCAACAAGGCCTTAATATTATTTAAAGTACCCTCTACATCGAAATTATCTAGAGGCCTTGCTTCATTGCGATAGCCCCAGTTTAATTCATAATCCAGGCTTACGATTAGTCCACCGGAGGTAGCCATCAGATACTTCTTTTAATAAACTTGGATAATCCTGTCCAGAGATCGTACATAAAGGGTAAGGGATCTCTCCAATCCCAGACAGCATAGGTTTTTTTAAAGGGTCTGCTGTACGCCCACTTCTGAGATTTGCCTTTGCGCCTAGCCAGTAACCGGGCAGCGAGGTCCTTGTAGGCATATTGCCATACAATCGTGGTTTGTGTATCCACTGAACTAGTGGTGTAAGGCCGCTCGATTAGTGTGTTTAACCAATGTTTAACCAGGTCTGTTCGAGAATGGGTGGTCGCACTAAACCAAAGACTAGGGCGTGGGTTCACCTCAATGATATAAAACCGGTTTCGAATCGGGCATAGCTTAACTTCTAAGGCGAAGAAACCTTGGTATGCTGTAGCCTGAATCAGCTGCTGTGCTATTTGGGATAGAACAGGAATATCCTCCTTAACCACGAGGGATCCTGATCCAAAATCCGGTGGAAACTGCCGCACCTTTGCCCCAACCCAGCTAGGGGCTTCAGTGCCAGCGACCGTGGCCAATACTTTAATATTCGATTCTGGTCCAGTGATAATTTCTTGAACGATTAGTTCAATCCCTGCCAGATCCTTCTGGGCAAGCAAAGCCAACAGATCTTTCCTATTTTGAATTACCCATCCTTTACTTCCTTTCATGATGTGGCTTAACCCGGAACGGTTGGTGGGTTTGCAAAATACAGGAAAGGTCAAGTCAAGCTCTACATTCGGTTGTTCAGTACCAACACAGATTACTGATTTTGGATAGGCAATGTCTAATTTTTCACAAAGCATTTGCAGCTCTTTTTTATCTCCTAAAGTCCGATGCGATTCATCCAAGTATCCTTGGCTGGTTACTAGCCTATCCTCATCCCGAAACAATGATTCTTCTGCTATAAATTCGATCCACTCATCAGTAGTGGGGCAGACAAGAAGTTGTATTGCTGAATTCCGCAAGGCGTCTTTCAAGAATGCCCGACAACCCGATTCCTCCAGGATGTGTTTTTCGGAAAAATACTTGGAATAGTAGCCCGCTCCTTTGGCCCGATCAATGCCTACGCAATATATTCCAACATCATAGCATTCCTTAGCGACGTATTTAGCTGTAGCGGAGAGGCCTAATATGATGACTTTCCTATTCATGAGTAAGGCACGATATAATGGTAGTTTCTAATTGCAAAGCAATCTTTTCTTGATCGAAGGCCTCGCGGACTAGATCATAATTAGTTGCTCTCATCTGTACTATAAGGTCACGATTATGATGCAGTTGGCTTAAGGCTTCTATCCAATCCGAGTCTTCCCTGCACAAAAATCCCCGTTCGCCCTCCTTGATTAAATGTCGGTTGTAGCCGATATCACTTACGATAGGTACTACCCCCGAGGCCATATAGGTGCGCGCCTTGCCCCCACATTTTCCCTGCGACCAGGACTCCATCGGTAAAGGCATCAATCCTACATCACAGATGGACAGATAATGCTGCTCTTGCTCTTTGGTCCATTCCATCAATTTATGGTCAAAGGAAAAGTTCATTCCCGAATCTCCTCCGACGATGTAGATTTCCAGCGGGAATTGATCTTGGGCGGTTTTGAGGGCAGTTTCGATTAGCCTTAGATATTTGCAAGTAGTAGGAGAGCCCAGCCAGAGTGCTAGCAGCGGACCCCTTGCAGGACTTTCTTGTTTTATTGGTTCCTGTATCTGTTCAGCTACATCAATGTGTTCAGAACGAGCTGCTCCTAATTTTAGGCATTCTTCCTTGATCCAAGGGTTGCCAGCAACCACAAGGTCAACCTTTCTGATAATTTTCTTAACCCGTGAGGCCTTATCCCATTTTAGGGGGTGGTTATGATTTTGCTTGTTGATAAACAAAGCGTCATCCAGGTCAAAGACGAGTTTCTTCCGTTTTAACTTCAACAATCGTTCAATCCACAGTGGACCAAAGGCAAAAACTTCCCTTTGCATGTAGATTAGATCGGCATCCAGGTTACGCAGGATAAAGAATGTTCGACGAAGGTAATCCCGTAAGCTAGTCCATATCTTTTGCGGGAGCTTCCCTTTTTGGTATAAAAGCTTAAAGCCAGCCTCACTGAGTAATGACTGGCTTTTGTGCTCGATCTGTTTAAAGTGAGGGAGATACTGGTAAACCCGGTAACGGCTGGAAGCCCCCTCCTCCGGATATTTAGTTAGAAAGAGAACTTTAAATTTTCTCTTGTTCATGCACCTCTTTTGAAGTTTTCATCGACAATGCTTGCTGATATACTTGACGATAGGTACTAACCCCTCCTTCCAGCGAGAATAGGGCAATGGCAGTATTCCTACAATGTTCCGCTATGTCCGATCGCTGTAGGAGTTGAATAAATGCCTGACAAGCCCCATGAACAGCTGCTTCTGATTCGTCTTCGATTAATACCCCAACCTGATGTTCCTGAATGATGGTCTCAACATCTCCAACACCCGGATTGGCCAAAATGGGAATCCCCGCTGCCAATAATTCACCCATTCTTGTAGGACAGGAGCCCAATTTGGAAATATCAGCATTGAAGAAAAAGATAGAACCTTTATGTCTGCGCAGTCTTTTGGGCATTTCGGTAAATGGGACAGAACTTATCTGTAGACGTGCTTCCCATTTTTTGCTGGGGTCTAGACTTTCTTGCACTTTCTGCGGGTCATCTCTGGTGAGAATTTCGAAATCAACTTGCGGATATTCCTGCAAAATAAACTGCACGCTAGTGCGTAAAAGGTCTAGCTTAAACCATCCGCTTAAGAGAGTTCCTATACAGCTAATGATCCAGCGATTGCCCCCTCGCTCAGAATTTCCGATTACCTCAAAACGCTCAATATCTGTGCAAGTAGGAATCACAAACATCTTGTTGGCTAGCTTGTTGGCTGGGTGCTTTTTATTTAAGTAGGTGGCAGCAGCTTCCGTCAATGAAACAACGGCCGCTGCCCGCTTTAAACAACGGCTTTCAAGCTGCTTGATAAGCTTATAGGTCAATGATCCGGCTCGAAGCCGCCCGGCTACTACCAGTTCTTCTGGCCAGAGGGCTCGCATATCAAAGATAAATGGTATTCCTCTTAATCCATTGAACAACAAAGCAATGAAGGCTGGATAGTAAGAGCGGGCATGAATGCAGTCTACCTTGTCACGATTACAGATGCGCCAGATTGCTCCTATTAATTCCACAAACCCTAGCAAAATGCCTAGCTGCCGTGAAAACCGTCGATAAGTCAGCGGAGTCCATTGAATGCCATGTTGCTGACACTGATTTCTCAGACTTTGGACAGCTTGACGATCGGAAAAATCATCCGACTTTTCAAAACTCACAATATGAAAATCAAATTCCTTAGAGAGCGGAACTAAATAGGCTAAGATCTGACTTTGTCCTAGTGGTTCCAACAGGCCATTTCGGGTAAGAAATAAAATCTGCTTCCGCACCATTAAGATAATGCTTGTTGATATTGTTTAAAGATAGCAGGTGGGGCATAAGATAGACCGCGAGCTTTGGCTTTCGCGGAATCGATCGGGGCATCCATTGCTTGTAACATAGCTTCTGCTAATCCCTCGGCATCTCCTACTGGACTTAGATAGCCAAATTGCCCTCGATCTAGTATTTCTTGTGGACCGTAGGGACAGTCTGTGGAAACTACGGTACAACCCATCATCAAGGCTTCCACCAGCACATTACCAAAACCTTCTGAGTCAGAACTCAAAACAAAAGTATCTGCGTGCTGATATAGGGGAGTGCATGCATCTACAAACCCCAGAAAATGGACATGCGAGCTGATTTGGAGTTGGTTGGCGAGGCCTTCCAACTGGGCTCGTTCTGCCCCATCCCCAGCAATGATCAATTCTGCTTTTGCCTTTTGCAATACTTTCTGAAAAGCTTCCAATAATAAGGGGACATTTTTGACACGCTTCAGCCGACCAACAAAAAGAAAAGTATGATCTGTTAAATTGGTCAAGGTTTGCTGGATATTTCCTGTCAAAAACTGATTTGGAGCCGGCAATTCAATGGGATTGGGTATATGAATTAGCTTGGCGCCCTTGTATCCACTCAGTTCTGATAACTCCTCTTTGAGCCCGTCTGAAACCCCGATCATCTTATCCGTAAACCTCATGGACCATTTGAGACTATTTCGTAAAATCCAATGATGCCACCGAGACTTTTTTGAAACCTGATAGCGCAAGGAGCCGTGCTCGATACAAGCAATTTTACTCTTGACCCCGGCTAATCGGAGCACAAATACTGATGTCGAGGTCAGAGGCCAAAGATTCGTCAATATGATATCGGGATGTTCCTCGTGACGATAAAACTGGTAGAGCTTGGCAGGGAAATGACGAACCCTGGGAGCCTTCAGATCAGTCAATTGAAAGTGCTTTACCACCTCTTCAGTATATCCACCATCTTTCCCTTGGCGAATCACAAAATGCACTAAATAGCCATTTGCCTTGAATTCCTGTGCCAGCAGTAAAGCCACTTTTTCCGCCCCTCCAGTGGACAAGCTTGGTAGTATGATGTGTACGCTTGGCAACGCGCTAGAAGGATTTTATCTTTTTAGCTGGAATCCCCGCATAAACAGAGTTGGGCTCCAATTTTCCCCGGACTACTGAGTTGGCTCCCACTACTGTGTTTTTACCAATATGACTACCGGCGAGCACCGTTACCTTGGCACCCAACCAAACATTCTCTTCGATAATTATTGGAGCTGTGCTGAATCCTTGTTCCACGATTGTTTTTCCTGCTGCCCCAAAGTTGTGGTTTTGATCGCGAATGACGACCATTTCGGCGATTTGGCAGTTGGGGTGTATTTCGATTTGACTTTTTGCTGCGATCATGCAATGGTTCCCAATAAAAGCCTTTTCAATCCTAATTTTTCCTCCTTCATTAGCGATTATGGATGTTCCTCTTCCAATCACGCTGTCTAAACACCATATGTTGGATTCATTTGATGATATAATTGTGCCATATGGGTATAGGTAGGATTTATTACAGATGTGGATTCCTCGATAGGATATCTTGTAATAATTCTTTAGGATTTCACTACGAAGAAAACTACCGAACTGGACTAACTTCCTCAGTACCTTTCCGATCATCAAGCTATAAGATTGAGCCGCTTAGCGATTGCGGACTTACAAATCAGAAAATTGAAGTAGTCACTTTTAGTAAGGTGGTCAACTTGATAGAAGGTTTTATTTTCATCTATATTAAAATACAGATAGTCAAAGGGCTTAAGAAGTTGTTCGACATTTTTGGCCACTTCATCATTTAATAACTCGATTAGAATAGTAGGTTGCCATTTCTCGAGATATTGTCCCATGCCTTCTAGTACCTCAGCTTCATGCGTTTCAACATCTATCTTCATGAGGTCAATATTGTTAACTCCTTGCTCCTCAAAGAAAGTATCTAACCTCATAGTAGATATACTAACCTCCTTGACGTCGTTTTGGTCTGAATGTAAATTTTTATTGACCGTAACGGAATATATGTGATCTGTAGGAAGGTCATAAATGGTGGCTGTTCCATCATAGTTCGAAGCTGCTTTCTGCTCGGCATGAATATCAAAGGAGTTAATATTGACATTTTGTTGTAACTTATTGAATACTCTTTCCACGGGTTCGATAGCATAAACCTTGCTTCTAGGGTTAATGGTTTTTGCCGTTAGTGCATACACACCTGTGTTTGCTCCGATATCAATAATGTCAGTTGAAATCGATGCCAATTTTAGCCATAATCCCATAGATATTGTTTCAAAATTACCTGGCATCCCACTCCAAAATATATCATTTTCGACCTGATGGCCAAAATGATTTAATTTCAGAGGTTTTCCAGAAACTTTTACTGTGAATATCCCTTTAAAAGCCAAATGGCGATAAAGCGAAGGGCTTGGCCTCCAAAAGATTCGTAGAATCTTGAATATGTCCGCCTTAAAGGGGAGATTTTTGTAAATGGTCTTTAGTACGTTTCGCAAAATTCAAATTTTAGCTGCTTAGATTAGGGTTTACTTATTTTCCATCCTGAAAGGTCTCGATTTAACAGTGATTCCAGTTTCTCGATTTCAGGTTTATATCTTTCCGTTAGTAGTTTGTCTGTTTGGGGGTTCAGTTTGGGCTTTTTGGCGTCATCAGTATTTACATTCTTAATAAGAAGGTATAACTTCCTACGTGTTTCCGGAGAAAAGAGAAATCGACCGATTTTAGAAATTAATGCAGGAGGAGATTTAAGAATACTTGCTACAACATAGTTTTTATGCGCTTTGGCTGCATTTTGAATGGAATAATTGATAGGCACGTCCTTTCTTACGCCCAAGAAATCAAATACCTTAAGGACTTCTTTTTTAGTATTGAGCTTAAGTTCGTCAAAGATGATGACGTGAACTTGATCTCGACCAAATGCTTTTATGTAATGTTGAATCTGTGTCGAGAAATCAACAAATCGGCTGTAGATTAAACGGTCGACCGGTTCTCCGGTCTTGGTGCTTTTCAAGTTTTTTGCTCTTTCTGGTTCCTCAGCTAATGCTTCTTCCAATGTAGTTGCTTCTTCGACCAGGTTATATTTGTTTTGATGGAATGCCGAAAATATTAAGTCGGCGGGCCTTCGAATTGCGATTATAATCTTCGCATCTGGAGAGGTTTTTTTAATGTTGATAGGAGCTTCTTTTGACATGAGGTATAATGGGGTAGCCTCTCCAATGTATTTTTCCTTAGCCTCTTCAAACAGTGAAAAGTATTCTTCTTTTGATATCCTGGAGCTTCTTTTGATGTCAGTATTAAAGAAATTTGGTTCCTTGGGTTCACAAAGAAAAATGTCAGGGTGCTGATTGAGGTAGTAATGCAAAGAGGTGGTTCCACACTTGGGAGCACCGACGATAAAGAGATTGGGAATTACATGCATACTTATGTAGGTTTTAAAACACCCCGTTAAGAGGAAGACATACTTCGTTGAATTATTGTCTGTAGCTAATCTGTAATGCTTTCTGAATGGAATGGACTGTTATCAGGAGTTTAATCTATCTTGTATCCATTTTTTGATTGGTGCCAAGTCATGTCCGGTGATTAGAAAAAAATTAAATTGAGCCAGGGAAACTTTGTGAACCAGAATAACTGAGGCAAAAATGACCATTGCATTTATGGCATATGAAGCCAAGGATGTAATTGCTGCTCCGTTGATCCCATATTTGGGGATTAGAAATAATCCAAGGCAAATAGTGGACGTCAGTCCGATCAAGTTAGAGTAGAAATTTAATTTTGGTGCTCCACTACCGTAGTTATAGGCAGAAAATACAATAGCAAATCCCCTAAAAGCTATACCTAGGATTAATATTTGAAAAGGACCAACAGACTGTTGAAACTCTTTGCCATAAAGGAAGGGTATGAAGTACGGAGCTAGAATAATCAAAAATGTAATAACTAGAATAATTCCGGTAAAATTTAGTCGGGAAAAGAAAGCCAGGTTCTTTAGGTTTTCTTCTTTATTGCCACTGGAGATGTAAGGCATCAGAACCTCTCGAATGGTAGAAGGGAAAATAAGTAATAGTGCTCCTAAATTGACTGCTACTGCATAAAAACCAAGGTTTTCCGTCCCTGAAAAGTATTCCACCAACCAGATGTCAAGCTTCAAATTCAAGAATCCAGTGATTAGGGCTAAGGCACTTACTCCTACAAAGCCGAAGAAGGGAGATAATACGGTTTCTCGCGGTAACGAAAAATCTAGTTTTAAGTTGAAATTCTTAAGGAAGAAATATACAGTACTAGCGAATGCCAGGGCGACCACTGATAAATGTAGAAGCAATCCTTCTTGGACATCTACTTGCTTGGAATTGAGAGAAATGGCATAGAAAACCCCTGCAAATAATAGTAGCTTTGTCCCAGCTATAAGTAGTTGATTGACATATATTTCATGGAAATTCTTAATCCCTCGTAAAAATCCGGAGATGATAGTCCGGCCTTGAGTGAGAAGAAAAAGGATGAGGCTGTATAAAATAAAAAAATCACTATCGTAACCAATGGGAAGAATTATGCTACTATAACCGAAGTGGTTTAACCCAATGATTATCCCCCAACTTAATAAAAGACTAGATAAGATGATGAGCAGGGCTAAAGTGACTATTTTCTGTCTTGCAATCTTTTCATTGGCAATGAAATAGATTACTCCCATATGGGATTTCAGGGTGGTTAGTTGACCTAGTAAACCGGCACCTGCCTCGATTTTAGCTAGAACTCCTCGTCCCTCGGCTCCTAAAATTCTGGTTAACAAAATGCCGCTCACAAAATTTAAAGCCAAACTAATTACATTAGCTATTCCTAGCTTACCTGCGTTTCTTTTGATGTTTGCCAAGAGAGAATAACTTACTATATCCTAACAGAGTACAGAGCTCTGTCCAAACTTAGGGAAGGGGTTGTGAGTGTTTTAGCTTTCAAGTGTACAGAGTGATAATTAGCTTCGCCTTTAAGGGATATTAGTGACAAGACCCTTTCAAATAGTTATCAATAGTAAAAGGTGTATGACTACTACTCAAACGATTAGTTCTTTTTCCTTCTCTTAAAAAAACCTCTTTTAGCATTATCATCCTCATAATACCCATACCCATACCCATATCCATATCCATACCCATATCCGTACCCATATCCACGATTTTGAACCACTCCATTGAGTACGATACCCATCTTTGGCAATTTTTGATGTTGATACAATTCCTCAGCCATTTTCAGGAAGCCTGATGTGGTCTTGCCTGATCGAGTGACCATGATTGATTGATCGGCCTGTTCAGCTAGAATTAGAGCATCAGTTACCAGACCGACTGGAGCCGTATCAATAAGTATGTAATCGTATCTCTGTTTTAGCTCACTAAAGAGTTCCTGAGCGGATGGACCCATCAACAATTCGGCCGGGTTGGGGGGGATTGGACCTGCTCCAATAAAGTCGATATTCTCTTGTCCTGGAACTTGCTGAATCAATTGATCTACACTAGAATTTCCCACCAAATAGTTTGTTATTCCCTGTGCGGAGGTCTTTCCTATTAAATAGCTACTCAGTTTGGGTTTACGGAGATCAAATCCAAGTAGAATTACTTTCTTGCCTGTTAAGGCAAGACTCATTCCCAGGTTGATTGTGATAAAGGTCTTTCCTTCCCCACTAACACTAGAAGTAACCATTATCATCTGTTGTGCTTGTCCTCCTCCAATGAACTGAAGGTTAGTTCTAAGGAGCCTAAACATCTCTGCTACCCCAGAGCGACTACTTTTGGTTACTACTATCGCTTCTTTCTTTCTCGAAGCCCCAATCGCACCAAGGAAGGGGGTTCGAGTCAGTTGCTCGATATCGCGTGGTGTGTAAATCTTATCATCAAAAATATCGCGAAGCAAAACGATCGCTGTTGGTAAAAGCAATCCTAGTATTCCAAGAAAAATGTAGATTCTGTTCCCTCTTGGCGAAACCGGACCTCTGCTATAGGGGGCATCCAAGACTCGAGAGTTTGTCGTTTGGGCAGCAATACCAAGGGCCGTTTCTTCTCTTTTTTGGAGTAAGTATAGGAAGAGTTCTTCCTTAATCTGCTGCTGCCTCATGATCTGCAACAGTTGTCTTTCATTCGCCGGGATGGAAGAAAGTTGCCTTTCAATCGGACGAAGCCGCTGCTGCAGAATACTCTGACGCTCTAATAACTCAGTTTTCAGGGTTCTGATGTTACTTAAGATATTAGATCGCAAATAGATCAGACGCTCATCGTAAGTGGCCACTAGCGGATTAAGCTCAGTGGCTGCCTCCAGACGTTGTTTGCGTTGAAAGATCAAAGCATTATAATCCTCTACGAGTCCTGCTAACACCCCTTCCAATACATTAGAGGTTACAGGCAAAGACTCAAATCGATTACTATCCTGTAGGATGAAGTTTTCCATCCGATCAATTAATTCTTTCTGTAGGGTCAGATCGGTTAGAATGCTTTCAGTCTCATTTATTTGCGCGAGATAATCTGATGCTCTTTCTGATAGCCCTACGGATAGATCATTCTTAGATCTAAATCCTTCTACTTGCCGCTCTACCTGGTAAAGCTCATCGGTGATGAATTGTAATCGTTCATCGATGAATGCCAAGGTTTGTCGACCGGAACTATTCTTCTTATCAATTATACTTTGATTATAAACTTGGATGAGCATATCGAGAATATCCACGGCCTTTTTGGGCTCTCGATCTTGCAAGGACATAGCAATTACCCCTGATCTCCCGATTACTAATAAACGTAGTGCTAGAGCATAATATCTGGCTGTTACTTCAGGAGCACTAAAAATGTATTTGTATTGATCTCCAAGATTGCCAGTTCGCTCTACTTTCAATCGGGCACCACCAAACCTGAATACCTCTCCAAAGTTGTAAATAAGGCTATCCGTGTCATTTAACTGAACGGAGAATTGATTTTGCTGTGGATTCGGAGAGAGCCTTAGTTCTTCTCCATATAGCGAATCAATGCCGCTTAGTATCGTCAATTTTAGGGGACGTCCCTTGCTGCCGTAACGTTCTGTATTTCGAATTCGGCCGACCTGCTCTAGCACTATATTTAAACCCAATGAATCTACCACACGTTGCATCAAAGCAGTAGATCGTAAGATTTGTAGATCATTTTCTACATTGCTTTTACTCTCGAAGCCAATATCTTGCACGATCATTTCTTCGGAAAAACCCGCACTTTGATCATATTCATTAATGAGGACCCTTCCTCTGGCTTCGTAAATATCAGCGGTATAGCGAAGATAGAGCCAGGCTCCTAATAGGGCCAGGGCCAGCCCAATGGCTAGCCAATACCAATTTCTCAATACTAGAAGAACATACTGCCTTAGTTCGAACAATATGTTTTGTTCTTCATTAACTTTATTCAGCGAAGATGTATTATTCTCTAACAAGATAGTAGTTTTGGAAAGTACCGCTGGGCGCTTTCAGGTGGTATTAACGAGTTAAGGCAATGATTAAAGTTATAATGGATAAACCTGCAGAACTATAAGTGATAATTCGTTGTGCAGGATCAGCTACGGTAGCTATCCGAGCCTGAATTGGCTCGACGTATATCACATCATTCTGCTGCATATAAAAATAGGGAGAAGTGAAGATTTCAGCGGACTGGAGGTTAAGACGCTTGTATGTACGCCTACCTTCTTCTTCCCTGATGATCAGTATATTGGTCCGGTTAGCGTAGAGACTGAGGTCACCGGCCATACCGAGGGCTTCTAGTAATGTGACGCGCTTGTTGGAGAGGCGTTTAATCCCTGGACTATTAACTTCCCCTAAGACCGTAATCTTTAGGTTTAAAAAGCGCATGCTGACCGTTGGATCATTTAGGTAAGGATTCACCAACTCCAATATTTTCTTCTTGGCTTCCTCTAAGGTCATTCCTTCCACCTTGATCCGTCCTAAGGTTGGAATTTCAATAAACCCGTCTTGATCGACCAGATAGCCCTGGAAAAGTTCAATCGCATAATTACCGCCTTCTCCAGCCTGGTTGGCTAGCTGCATGTTTTGTTGATTGTCTCTCTCCATGTTAAAGGGCATGGCTGCCGTATCATCAATACTATGCACCTGAATCCGCAACAAGTCTTCTGGCTGTATGGTTAGGTTCATTGCATTTACAATCTGCTCAGGTGTATTATCTGGAAGATTGGCGGTATTGAAATTTATCAGTTCCGGATGGCGAACACATGAAGAAAAGAAGACTAGGAATAGGACAAGTAGCGCAAATGGACAACGGGAAACCTGTGTTTTCAGGTCGGGACTAGAAGCATTCATATCGTAATCTATTCTTGTTCTATTCTTGGTAGTATTATAGAGTTGCATTGGCAAATTCATATTCTTTAAGCAGACGGGCCAACTTTGGTAATTCAAGTACCTTTTTCAGTTGCGCGGCATGTTGCGCGTGATGAAGATCTGTACCGAGATAATCTACCATCTTATGCTTTAACAGTTTCCACGCGGTGTCTTTGACTTGAGATCCATAATAGCCTAAGAGTGAAAGCAAGTTGACCTGTAAGCTACAACCTTGTTCTTTAAGACGAGTGTAGTTTTTTAGGTCACTTTTCAAATAGACATAGCGTTCTGGATGAGCCATTACGGGTTGGTACCCTTTCAATTGCAACTGAAATATGTAATTATCCAGGTTTGGAGCAGGGGAAACAAAGCTCATCTCTACTAGGACTCGATTTCCTGGAAGCGTCAATAAATTCTCTTGTTCGATCTTTTCTCCAAAAGCTTCATCCATTAGATATTCAGCTGCTACATCAACCTCGATATCAATACCAGCAACTTCTAACGCCTGTCGGACTTCAAACAAACCCTTTTGGATTATCTCTGGTGTATTTGGATAAAGATCGGCCATAACGTGTGGGGTAGTGATCAGCTTTCGAAACCCCAAATCTTGCAGTTCTTTGATCAAACTGACAGCAGTGTCTACATCCGGCGCCCCGTCATCAATTCCCGGGATGAGATGCGAATGCATATCGGTTTTGAGTACCGAGAAATCAATGCTAGGTTTAGTCTGTTTTTTAAAGAAAGAAAACATAGGTGTGTTTGCTCGGCTTGCCCCTCAGTCCCCTGAAGGGGAGGCCCGCCCGCCTAGTATGAGTTTAGATTAATCGCGCACCGCCTTTTCCCTTCAAAGGACTAGGTGGCTGCACTGTACTAATTACCATAATACCCCTGATACCAATCCACAAATCTACTTACCCCTTCTTTTAGGTTCATCTTCGGCTGGTAGCCAAAGTCTCGCATCAGCGAAGACACATCGGCGTAAGTCTCTTCTACATCTCCTGCCTGAATAGGTAGCATTTCTTTCTGCGCTTTCTTGCCGGTGGCCTCTTCTATGGCCTCAATAAAATCCAGTAGCTTCACAGAGGTATTATTACCAATATTGTAAACACGGTAAGGTGCAGAAGATTTAGCCACATCTACTTCTGGTCCTTGCCATCCAGCAGTCACCAGTGGTTCCTTGGCAATTACTCTATGTAAACCTTCCACAATATCATCTACATAGGTGAAATCCCGTCTCATATCGCCATAATTGAACACCTTAATGGGTTGATCATTTAGAATGGCTTTGGTAAAAAGGAAGATAGCCATATCAGGACGCCCCCAGGGACCGTAGACCGTAAAAAACCGTAAGCCCGTAGTAGGTAATCCAAAAAGATGACTATAGGTATGTGCCATCAACTCATTACTTTTCTTACTGGCAGCATACAAGGAAACAGGGTGATCTACATGGTCCTGCGTAGAAAATGGAGTCTTCTTATTGAGTCCATATACACTTGAGCTACTGGCATAGACCAGGTGTTTGATCTTATTATACCGACAAGCTTCTAAGATATGCCCAAACCCAACGATATTACTCTGTATATAAGCCTTTGGGTTTTTCAGGCTGTACCGAACTCCAGCTTGAGCGGCTAAATGACAAACTATATCAAATTGATGCTCTCTAAACAACCGATTTAAACTGGCTTCATCTTCTAAACGCATCTGGATGAATTGGTATCCTGGCTGCGTTCGACTCTGTAAGAGCTCCTTGTAAGCAATCTGATTTCGTTGAATGCCCGCTGATTCCAATCGGCCAATTTTAAGACTTACATCATAGTAGTTATTGATGCTATCCAGGCCCACAACCTCATGCCCTTCTTGCAGCATTCGATTTGCAAGATGATATCCAATAAAACCTGCCGTCCCCGTTATAAGAATTTTCAAAATGGGTTTTGTTCGCTAAAGCCAGTTATGGCGTTCGAAAGGATGTTTATCAAGTGGTATTTTGGCCAAGGGGTGATATTCCCCCTGTAAGCCGATCGGCTTGGCATGCCTGATGTGATGGACTATTTCAATGGCTTTACGTGCTTCCCCAATTTCAAATCCAACTCCTGCCAAAATATGCTGATAACTCTTTGTATGGAGCTCGGTAAAACCACCACTAAATTCGAATTCCTCTCCCTCAATGGTTAAGGAACGATAAGTCCTAGCTCCAGATTCTCTGACTCTTTGTGGAATGGTATCGTAGTTGATACTTAGGAACCATCTCACTCGGGCTTTCGAAAACTCCAGGTAACCCGCAGCTCGATCATGGGTATGTACATGCACTACATTCTCTTTGATGGTTCCAAAAATCCATTGCAGCATATCATAGAAATGGACGCCAATATTAGTTGCAATGCCCCCAGATTTTGAGATATCGCCTTTCCAACTGGTATAATACCAATGGCCTCTCGAAGTCAGGTACGCTAGATCTATGTCATATACTTTACCTTCAGGTGCATTGTCCACCTTTTCCTTCAATGCGATGACACTCGGGTGTAAACGCAATTGCAGTATATTATAGATGCTCTGCCCTGTTTCATTGGACAAGTCTTCTAAAGCATCGATATTCCAAGGGTTCAAAACGATTGGCTTTTCGCAAATTACATCTGCGCCATGTCGCAAGCCAAATCGGATATGCGCATCATGCAAGTAGTTGGGAGAACAAATGCTAACGTAGTCAATGCCTTGCCCACTCCGCTTTAACTTTTCTACGTGTCTATCAAAGCGTTCAAACTCTACAAAGAAATCTGCCTGCGGGAAATGACTATCAATGATGCCAACGGAGTCACTCTTGTCTAGCGCTGCCACTAGGTTGTTGTTGGTATCCTTGATCGCCTTCATATGGCGAGGAGCGATGTAGCCGGCGGCTCCGATCAAGGCAAAATTCTTCATAAGTAGGAATTCGGAAGTTCGAAGTTGGAAGTATGAAATCGGAACCCCAGGGCTTTAAGATTTTGGTGCCCTCTTCGAAGTGGGAATTCGGAAGTTTGAAACAACTGGCAAGGCTTTCTCATTTCCGATTTACACCTTTCCATTTGGTCACGGTGGTAAATCATGGCTTTAGCCTTTTCTTAGCGTTTTTAATTAGCGACACAATTATAGCTGTGATTTCATTGGCTTCCCTAAGTAGAGGTCGAGCTTTGGTTTCTAAATCCCAATCTGTGGCAAGTACTAACTAAAACCAATAGCAAGATTCATCCGCTTCTTCCTCCACAATTCCCAGTTTGGCAATGTATTCTTTTGGTGATCTAGCACGCTTGGCTGCCCGATAATTTGCCCCACAAGAAGACGCAGATCTAACCAGCTGTTTGTGAATATTGTAGGCTGCTGGTTTCTTTGGCAGTTTCTCAACAAATTCAAATACTTCAATTATAAACTGTTTTAACCGTAGGTCTAGATTATATGGTTTTGCCTGTTCTTGCAAGAGAAGCAAGCCCTTATCAAAGTCTAGGTTATATGCTTCTTTCAAATTGATAAGAATCTAACATTTACGAATACACATTTTTTTTGGGGAAATTCCGCCTTCCCACTTCCAACTTTTTCAAATCTTGTCCTAGGCATCCTTTCCGCTTTCTGCCTTCCCACTTCCCACTTTCGTCACTTGTTCATTTTCCAATCTATATCTATCTCCACTTGCTATACAAGTAGCTTCTCCATCAGTATTAAAACTCAGTCTTTCCCCATGCTCGCTCATCCACCCCAATTGTCTAGCGGGATTACCTACCATTAAGGCATAAGGAGGTACCGTTTTAGTAACTACTGTTCCCGCTCCGATAAAGGCATGATGCCCAATATCATGACCACAAACAATGGTGGCGTTAGCCCCAATCGAGGCTCCATCGCCAACGTGCGTAGCCATATACTCCGATTTTCGGTTTACCGCTGAACGAGGATTGATCACATTGGTGAAAACCATAGATGGCCCTAGGAATACATCATTCCCACATGTCACGCCTTTATATATGGATACATTGTTTTGCACCTTGACGTTGCTGCCTAGTTCCACACCATCTGCGACAAAGACATTTTGGCCGAAACTGCAGCGTGGCCCGATTTTAGCGCCTGACATGATATGGCAAAAATGCCAAATCTTAGTACCAGCTCCAATAATAGCTCCTGGATCAACGATGGCGGTTGGGTGGGTGAAGTAGTCAGACATAGTGTTGTGTGGAGTTTAAGGATGATGGTTTACAGTTTACAGGGACTTTTTAGTCCCTTGTCCTTGCAAGCTGAGCTTGGTGAAGGGCGCTCAACATGAAAGAAATATCTGTAATTTTTCTACGACAATCTAGATAAGAAGATTCATCTATAAACTCGATCTCGAAGGAAATAATTAGGTGATTCAGTAATTCTATAAGGCTGCTATAAGAGGTTGTGGTAAATCTAGCTTGATCCTTTGATGTTTTGCGTCCAGATCCTTCTGCTATGTTTGCTACAACCGAAACGGCCGATCTACGAATCTGAGAGGTCAAGCCAAATTTCTCTTCGCCTGGAATTGCTCTTGTCAATTTGTAGACTTGTTTGACTAATTCTTTTGATTTCTTCCAGACCTCCAGTTTTTCAAATGCAAAGATGTGTTGTTTCATTTTTTTCCAATTTTGCGCGATTTATAAAAGAGCGTAATTCTATGCTAAGAACACTATAAGCCTTGAACTGCGGAGTTTAAAAGTGTACAGATGAAAGATTATTTCTATCTTCCCTAAACCCTAAACCCTAAACCCTAAACCC
>CAJXPD010000230.1 GCA_913057785.1 uncultured Lewinella sp.
CTTGTTGATCGCTGATCGTCACTGTATAATTTCCGGGCGCCAAGTTAGCAATATCTTTTTCAGTGGAAGAAAAATTAGGCCCTTCCCAGGAAAAAGAATACTCATTTGCCCCATTTGGGAAATTCAGTACAACCGTCCCGTCATTATCCCCTGTACAACTCACATCTGAAGGCAGTGCCGTAAAGTTCAGGAAATTACCAATTTTGACCAAACCGGTATCTTGTTCAAGATCAAGCAAATTAAAGACCCCAGTAGTATCGGTTTCTTGTGCGATCTGAATCCTCAATGGGGCGTTGGTAATGGTAACCGCACTCGAATCTCCATTTTCACCTATGGCGGTATACTGCAGCTGCATCAATACCGTACCTGGAGCCAGGTCAATACCAGCTCCTTGGGCAGCAAACCAGGATAAACGAGCAATGCCTTGATCTGCATCCGAGTCGCCTAAAGCTACTCCCTGTAGTGCTTCCCCTGAAAACCCTTGGTACTCTATAATGGTGTGATCCCAGGAGAGGGAAAATTGAAGGGTGGTAATACGATTGAAATTCTCGCCAGCAAGCATCTTGACGAATACTGTTTCTCCGGATTGAGCCCCTTCTTTACTTAAGGACAGTTCTAGTGTTTGGCCCGTCAATGCCCCTATGACATGACATAGAGTTATGATCAACAGCCATTTCGTTTTCTTCATAGTTCGTCTTGGGATAATGACAAATTACGGAGGATGTTATTAGTTCTGTTGCCGAGCAACAGAACCAAGTGCAATGTATAGGTCAAAATTCAACCAACAAAACACTTAGACTACAGACACATTTCCTCCTTCTTTACAAAAATACAGTTCTTTTTTGTTCAAAAAAGGAAGTTGCAAGGCCTTAGGCCTGCAACTTCCTCCCATTTGTCCATTGCTTTACTATATACTTGTGACGAAGCTTTTACCAAAAAGGAACAGCTTCACTACAATTAATTTAGAATAACCATGTGCCGAGTCGCTACATCCTGTCCTGCTCTTAAGGTATAGTAGTACACTCCACCTTCCAGTTGCAGATCCCGAAGTTCCACTTTATTCATACCGGCTTCGAAACGACCCTCTATCCGCTTGATAATACGACCTAAGTTGTCATGAATAATCATCTCCGCCTCCATTGTTGAAGGTAACTCAAATCTAATATCAGTATTCCCTTGGAATGGGTTCGGATTGTTTTGATACAATTTGAATCGATAGTCTACTAGGGTTGGAGCATCGGTCAATTTAGACTGCCAATCTAGCACCACATCAAATTGATCTAAACTCGAATTAACGGCTTCGATCTTCAGTTGACGAGAACTAATATCGATGACTTCTGCTAAGGAAGGAATCGCCTCCAGCGCTGTAAAGCTTAGAGTCAGTAACTCTTCCTCTCCAGAGAGATCTTTACCAGCACCATCCATGCTAAACCAACTTACCTTCAGGCCTCCATTTTGGCTTTCTCCTTCTCCGACTGCCACAGAAGACAAGGCAGCATTTGAAGATCCAGCAAAGGATTCATAGCGCAGTTTTCTTGTATCAAAATCTACCCCAAACTGATAACTTACCATTTCAGCGAAATTATCACTACTCAACCTCAATTGTACAGTTTCACCCGCAGCAATAGGTCGATCTATGGCTGAAAGGACTAGATCTTCGTCATATCCACGCTCATCTAGTTCGTCAGATACCAGATTTGTTGTCTGCGCTACGCCCAAGATGTCACCTACCTTCACCCCGATGAAGTTGGAAACTACATCGTGATCTACCGTCATCTCATATCTATCCTGATAAGGGAAGACATTGTAAGCATCAAATTCGCCAGGCATTTCATTTTCCGAAGAAACAAAAACCCAAGATGGACAATTCGCGAATCCATTAGTTGTGCCAATGATCAACTGCTGGATGATAAACAAGTCTAAGGTGGTAAAGGCTCCGTTACAGTTAGCGTCTCCTGCTATCACCTGATAAGGAGAAGAAATCTGTGGTGGATCCATTCCTAAGATGAATCGCTGACCGATAAACAAAGCAAAGGTGGAAAGCCCGTTCACGGGATTATCATCCTTTGCTGCTGAAATGATGTACTCCTCTCCCATCTCTAATTGAGACAGGGAGAAATAACCATTCTCATCTGTCATTTCCATATCTGCCATAACCTGGCTAGTAATACTTACTTGAGCATCTTCAATGCCGATTCCTTTATAGTTATTGACCGTACCTTCGACCAAGGCGTGCTCAGTGATGGTGACCTTACCACTCAAAGTAACATGTGGCTTAACGATCGGCTGACCATTTTCAATACTACCCACCTCAACCATCAATGGATCATCGGTGATAAAGATGGCTGACATCTCCCCAGGCGAACCTTTCAACTTAACTACAATGTTAAAGAGCACCTCATTTGGATCGAGCGTCACTCCGATACCATTATTGTCATAGTAGTTAAAGGTATTATTGGTCGAATTAAATGTCGGTTCAATCGCTCCAGGACTCACTCCAAGGATTTCAGCAACATCGGTATCTTCCATTTCAAGGCTACCCGCTAGCGAGACGATCAGGTCGCAGTTGTCAACCGTAACAGGAACGTAAATGGTAGATCCATAAGATCCCAATTTCTCGCCTGCATCCAGAATGACCGCATCGTCAGGAATCACCAATTCGATATATTCACAACGTGTCTTAGTTCCGCAATCATTGGTAACGGATAGGCAAACCTGATAAGTACCCGGCTCAGCAAATTCGATCCACGGATCTTTTTCATCAGAGGTAATACCATTTCCAAAGTCCCAGTGATAGGTACCTGAAGAGCTATTATTGATGAAGTCAACCTTAAGCATCTGCATATCATAGGTGAAGTCAACAATTATATCGTCATTAGCTACACCCACGTAAACCGTTTCATTATTGCTACAACCTTCTGCATCTTCAACAGTAACTTCATACGTACCCGTTGGCAAATCGTTGACGATATACCGTTGTTCATCGATCGTCACTTCCCCATCTTGCGGACCAGTCCAAGTCACTTTATATGGACCTTGACCTCCGTTGAAACTGACTCCAATAGAGCCTGGACCGTCACAACTTACAGGTTGGGTAGAGATAAATAGGGAAATCCAGTTGTTGGCATTTAGTACCTGTAAACTCTTAGTCACGGTACAGTTGTTATCGTCCTTAACGGTAACATTGTAGATGCCGGTAGGCAAGCCATCAATCTCATAGCTCGTTCCGTTCGTCGTAACAGAACCCGAAGAATTCGTACTGCTCCAACTAATCGTGTAGGCAGGCGTACCTCCCGTCATATCGATGAGGATCTTACCCGGTTCTCCACAATCTCCTCCCATGGCCAAAATAGTGGCCTCAAAATCATCTACTGGCGTTTCTATGGTAACCGTTTTCGTTATCGTACAACCCGAGTTATCGGTGACTTTAACTTCGTATGAACCAGCAGGAAGGTCTTCAATATCGTAATAAGGATTCGTCACAGAAACCGCACCACTTAGCGCTCCAGTCCAGGTGATCAGGTATTCTGCCGTACCTCCGTTAATATCTATCCAGATAGAACCTAAGCTACCGCATCCTCCGTTGCGTGGATCAATGTCCACGGCAAAGCCCGTACCGTTATGAATCTCTACATCTTTAGTGATGGTACATCCATTAGCATCTGTCACAGCAACCGTGTAACTACCACTGTCTAAGTCATCAATAGTCGTCGTACCGGCGTCAGCCGCGGTGTTGCCAGAAGAAGTTCCAGACCAATTGATCATGTATGGGCCTTGGCCTCCACTGACATCTACAGTAATGCTACCTACTGAGCCACAATCCCCGCTATTACCTTCAATCGTAGCATTGAGGTCAGTGGCAAATCCATTTACGGTTACTACCTTAGTGTCGATACATCCTCCTTCATCTAAGACAGAAATAGTGTAGATTCCTTCTTCTAAATCGCTGATAACGTACTCGACTGCATCGGTCTCAAAATTGCCGTCTTCAGGTCCATCCCATTCGATACGGTAAGGCTTAATGCCACCATCCATTCCCACAAATATGGAACCTTGCTGATAGCAATCTCCATCCGTAGCAATGACTGTGATTTGAACTCCTTCTCCGTTATTCAAGGTGAACTGCTCAACATCCTTACAGCCGTTGGCATCAGTTAAGGTAATGGTATAATCACCACTCGGGATTTCATCAATTACATAGGAATTGTCACTAGTTGTAGCAGAGCCGTCAATAGGACCATCCCACTCGATCTTGTACATTGGGCCTCCACCGCTGATGGAAAGGACAAGATCACCTGTACCTTCACAAACACCAGGTAAAGCTGAAACATCGAGCGCTAGATCCGACTCGTCATTCTCGACTTCTCTAACAATTGTTTCTTTGCAACCATTGGCATCCTCGATTACGATCGTATAGGTTCCACTTGGTAGATTTTCAATCGGATTAGAGCCAATCACTGCTTCCAAACTTCCATCAACTGGTCCATCCCAGCTCACGGTAATCGGAGCTACTCCTCCACCGATATTCAACCAGAAGGAGCCCAAGTCCGTACAAGTTCCATTGGTCACCTCTAATGAAATATCCAGGGTGTTCTCTACGGCTTCGATCGTTACAGATTCGGTTTGAGAACAATCTTCTTGATTCGTCACCTTCACGGTGTAAGTTCCTCCTAAGAGATCGGTAATAAAGTACTCCTCTCCATCAAAAGCATCTGAACCTTCAGCAGCACCAGACCATTCGATGGTAAAAGGTCCTGAACCTTCGGTAACATCTACGAAGATGTGTCCTGCAACCGTACAATCGCCATCAGTTCCTACCAATCTGATTCCTACTCCCTCCGTGACCGTAATTGTAGCAGCAGCTTCATCGGTACATCCGTTGGCGTCTGTTAATTTGATCGTATAGTCTCCGGCGGGAAGATCACCCAGCGTGATAGAAGTTTCACTGGTCGTAATAGAACCGTCATCTGGACCACTCCATTCGATGGTATAATCAGCAGTACCGCCAGTGACCGTTAATTTCAATTCTCCAACTTCCTCGCAATCTCCGTTCAGTGCAACTACATCCAATAGATCCACAGTGCCAGCAGTTACAAGAATCTCTGCACTGGCAACGCAACCGTTAGCATCGGTGATATCAACCGTATAAGTTCCGGCAATAAGGTTTGGAATCTCCACATAGGTACCGCCAATTGTCGCGGATCCCTCCGTAGGACCATTCCAACTGACTTTATAGTTAGCAGTACCGCCAGAAATACTTACAGCAATTATATCCTCACTACCGCATTCATCTTCCTTAAGGTCTAAGGTCACGGATAAATCAGAATCTTGATTTTCGATATCTCTTTCAATGGTTTCTTTACAACCATTGGCATCCTCAATAACGATTGTATAGGTACCACTAGGCAGATTTTCAATCGGATTGGACCCAACTACTGCCTCCACACTTCCATCAACCGGTCCATCCCAACTTAAGGTAATTGGAGCGACTCCACCGCCAATATTTACCCAGAAGGAACCTTGTCCACTACACACCCCATTGGTAACCTCCAAGGAGACATCCAAGGTGTTTTCTATCCCTTCAATGGTAATAGATTCTGTTTGGGAACATCCTTCGCTATTCGACACTTCGACAGTGTAAGTGCCGCCAAGCAGATCTTCTATGAAGTATTCATTTCCATCAAAAGTATCTGAGCCTTCCGCATCTCCGGTCCATTTAATCGTAAATGGCCCAGTTCCTTCCATTACATCTACATAGATGTGTCCTTTAACCGTACAATCACCATCTGTACCTACTAGCCTAATTCCAACCCCTTCCGTAATCGTAACAGTTACAGTAGATTCATCTGTACAACCATTTGCATCCGTCAATTTCACGGTGTAATCACCAGGAGCTAAATCAGCTAGGGTAAAGCTAGTTTCGGTAGTTGTGATCGAACCATCATCTGGACCACTCCATTCAATCGTATAATCAGGCGTTCCGCCAAGAATAGCGAGCTTGATTTCTCCAGTCTCCTCACACTCTCCATGAAGTGCGGAAACGTCTAACAATTGCACAGTGGCAGCCGTCACGTTAATGATTGCACTTGCGGAACAACCATTTGCATCCGTAACATCTACGGTATAGGTGCCGGCTACTAGATCAGGAATTTCTAAATAATTGCCATCAATGGTGGTAGAACCATCAGTAGGGCCATTCCAACTTACGGTATAATTCGCCTCACCTCCAGAAATGGTGACAGCAATGATATCTTCACTTCCACACTCGTCTTCTTTCAGATCCAGAGAAATCTCGAGATCATTGTCTGGTCCTCCCACCTCTCTCGTATAAGATTTTGTACAGCCATTGGCATCCGTAATCTTGATCGAATAGGTTCCACTAGGAAGATCGTTGATGCCATTGGAACCGCCATCAGTAGTCAAACTGCCACTCACCGGGCCTTCCCAGCTTATCTCGAAAGGCGCCGTACCGCCTTGTATTTCCACCCACATGGATCCTTCACTCGTACAGGTACCATCCGTTACTTCTATTGAAATATCCAGCGTGTTTTCTACTCCTGCAATACTCACAATTTCTGTGACACTACAGCCTCGATCATCGGTAACTTCAACCGTATAGGTTCCTGCGGCCAAATCTGTAATGTAGTATTCCCCGCTGGTAAATACATCAGATCCCGAAGCATCTCCGCTCCAAGTAATTGTGATCGGAGATTGTCCCTCGTTCACCTTGATGTAGATCTGTCCTTTCACGGTACAATCACCATCTGTCCCTACAATATCAACATCAATACCTCCAGCGTTCTCGATGGTAATGGTTTTGGTTTGAGAACAACCATTTGCATCGGTAATGGTAACCTCATAATCTCCAGAGAGCACATTTTGAATACTAAACTCTGTGGCGACAGTGCTCAACTCTCCAGAAACTGGCCCAGTCCAAGTTACTTTGAACTCAGGTTCTCCTCCCTGCATATCTACCTTAATGGCTCCGTCATCCTCACAATCTCCATCCAGGGCAGCCAGCTCAAATAAGTTTAAAATGTCATCAGGAACTACGATATCATCTTCATCGCCACAGCCGTTCTCATCTTCAATCTTGAAGTCATAGGCTCCGGATGGTAGATCTGTGAGTTCAAAGCTAGTTCCATCAAAGGTCCTTTCTCCGGACTCAGGTCCATCCCAACCTACGGTATAAGGGCCTTCCCCACCAACTACGGCCACTTTAATGATATCGCGCAATTCACAATCATTGTAGACAAGTGTAAGCACAAGATCCACTGGAGAACCATCATTATCTAGAGTAACTTCTCCTGTATCACTACAACCATTATCATCTACCAATTTGACCGTATAGGTTCCACTGTCTAGATTACTGATAAAGAAGCTAGAAGCAGTAGTAGTTGCCGATCCTTGGGAAGGGCCGGTCCAACTTACTTGATAAGGCTTTTCAGCATCCGCTGAGACTTCAACCTTTATCTTGCCCTCAGCGCCGCAATCTCCGGGGAAAGCGGTGAGGGTAAGGAAATCTGCATCGCCATCAGCATTGGTCAGGGTTATGTATCTTGTTTTCGAACATCCATTACCATCTGTGATTTCCACTGTATAATCACCTGAAGAAAGATCAACAATTCGGAACCATTCCTCATCTATCGTGAAATCTCCAGAATCTGGCCCAGTCCAACTTACATGGAACGGACTCTGTCCTTGACCAATTTCCACCTCTATTGCTCCCAGCTGACCACAATCACCTGGCTCGGCCGTCAAACCAAAATCAAAGTAAGCCGGCTCATGCAGGGTCACCTCCCCTTCAAAAGAACATCCATCATCTTCCGTTACTTTTATGGTGTAAACGCCTGCTCCTAATCCCGAGATCGTATAAACCTGAGCATTAGTGATGACAGTACCACTGACAGGGCCATCGTACTTGATTTGATACGGTTTGCTTCCTCCATTAATCTTTACCTTAATCTCACCGTCTTCGCCGCAAGTGGGTTGCTCCGCGATCAACTCTACATCAAGATCACTATCCTCAGCATATAGGGTCTTGGTCACGGTACCATAGCAACCGTTGGCATCTTCCACTACAATGGTATATGCACCAGCCACCAGGTTAGTAATCTGATAATACCCGTCATCATCACTGACTGATCCATCCAATGGACCTGACCATTTGATCGTAAATGGGCCTGTTCCATTAGCAAGATCAACCCAAAAGTATCCGTTATTAGCTCCACAGGTAGGATTGCCCTTGTTCACATCGAACTCTAGGGTTTCTCCAGAAGACGAAATGTGAACCACTTGGTAATCCGTACAATTGCCAGCATCTGTTACATGAACAGTATAAGTGCCAGCAGGAAGGTCGGTAATAGCAAAATTCGTTTCATCAGTAGTAGCGCTTCCATCAACTGGACCATCCCAACTAACAATGAAATCAGCGACCCCTCCGGTAATGGATACCCAAAGCGATCCGTTTTCGCCACAAGTTCCGTCTGTGACTTCAACATCAATCGACAAATCCGCTGTCTCGTTCACATAAACGACTTCTGTATAACTACAGTCGTTATCATCTTTGATCTTGACAGTATAAGAACCTCCAGGAAGATCAGGAATATCAAAAGCTGTTTCATAGGTGAGGAGACTCCCATTGCTCGGTCCTTCCCAGTTGATCTGATAGGGCGCTGATCCATTAGCTATATCAATCCATAGCCCACCTGCCGTTCCACATTGGCCATCAATACCCACAATATTTGCCGTGAGCGATCCATCTGAGTTACTAACTTGAACAGTGGCATGTTCAGAACACCAGTTGCTATCTTCGACGGTGATAGAATAAGTACCTGAAGGCAAGTCTTCCAATAGGTAGTAGTGACTAGAGGTTGAAGCAGATCCACTAACAGGTCCACTCCAAGATATTCCGTACATGGGTAAACCATTTGACATCGTAATCAGAATCGAGCCGGAGTTACCACATACGCCTCCTTCTGCTTCTACGTGAATATCCAGTTCCTCACTATTGTCTATAGTTACCTCGACTTCGTAAGAGCACCAGTTACCGTCTTCAATTTTCAGTTTATAGGTTCCTCCTGGTAGATCTACTAAGGTAAAGGAGGATAAGTAAGTTTGTGTACTTCCGCTCACCGGACCATCCAAATGAATAGTATAAGGAGCGGAGCCATTGGCCGTGACAACCTTGATGGATCCGGACCCACCGCAGGTAGCAGCGTTAGGAGTAGCTGTGAAGCTAAAGTTGCTTCCTCCATCTCCAATGGTGATCGTTTTCGAATCTGTACAGCCGAAGGCGTCCTTCACATAAACCGTATATTCTCCAGCCCATAGGTTTTCTAGGCTAAAGCTAGCGGCATCGGTTGTTAGCGAAGCGGATTCTGGTCCACTTACATATACATCATAAGGTCCTGTACCATTTTCGATAGTAACGTGGATGGAGCCGGCTTGACCGCAAGACACATCCGTTCCTTCTAACCAAATGGAAAGGCCTTCGCCTCCAGAACTAGGTACCTCTACCGTTGAAACATCGTAGCATCCGTTGGCATCTACCATCTTAATATCATAGATACCAGGAGGTACATCCGTCAAAGTTGTATTGTTATCGGTCGTACTAAAACTTCCGGATACCGGGCCTTCATAAAAGACTAAATAGCCGGGAGTTCCTCCTTCCGAATTAATCGTAATCGATCCATTGCTCTGTCCGCAGCCAGCCCCTGTTCCAATCACACCGGTCAAGTCAAAATCACAGGTAGAGGAACATTGAACCGTTAGTGCGTAGTCCGAAACTGCTCCATTATACCCGTCCACAACTATATAATAAGTTCCAGATTGTAAATAGGCTGAAAGTACTTCATAGCTGGTACCTGGTCGCTGGCTATAATCGATACACTCTCCTCTGTCACAAGATCTCAAAAGGAAAAGCTCCAAGTTGGCACTCATATTCCCTAGGTAGATGCTTACCGTTCCTGGTTCTGTGACCGTGAAGGAATGAACCCGCTCTGGCCCATTATTCTCTACGTTCAAGACATTGCCATCACAGCCATATAGGGAAACATTATCGTGGCCATCACCATTGTTACCAAAATAAGGTTCTCCACAAGTCAATGGTACGGCATCGCCGCAGAATAGATAGCCACAGTTTACTTCCAAACGGAAAGCTCCCGCAGCTGAGGCATGTTGTGCATCTACTACAATATAGTAAGTCCCAATAGGGGCATCCTCTAGGATGATCCCTTCATTCTCCGTGTTCTGGTTGTCGGTAAGACTAGCACGAATACAACTCACCTCATCACAACTGCCTTTCAAAAGGAAAAGATCCAAATCTAGATCAGGAGTAAGGATCTCTAAACCAATTTGCAGATCCCCTGCTGTGCTTTTATGCAGCACATATACTTTATCATTTCCGGCAAAAGTATGAGGAGTGCAACCGGGATAGTTTTCTATTTGATTACCGGCTCCCTCTGTAGTTTCATAGGCTAGGAAATCCCCGCACTGGATTTGTGTAGCTTCCAGACACCAAGGAGAAGTATCCCCACAAGGTCCTGCGCTATAATCCACTACACCCGCTGCATCTGCCGTACAGGCATTGGGATAAGTAATTCCATTACATCCACAAACGGGGTCGTACTCTTGCGTGCAAACCGGATCAGGATTCATATTGGCCGGATCAATACAAGTATCATCACAGCTTCCCTGTGTGTAAAAGGTAATCCCACTCGCTTCTGCATAGCAAGAGTTCATATAGGTTACTCCATTACATCCACAGACCGGCTCCTCATAATCATCACAACTAACCGTGATCGCACCGTCTGTATAGTTGACATTTGTACCTGAATTGGTCACCACGTATACCGGATCGTAACAACCATTGTTGTCACTACAGGGTCCTGCAGTATAGTTAATCACCCCTGCCGCGTCCGCTGCACAGGCGTTCATATAGGTCACTCCATTACATCCACAGACAGGATCATAATCGGTAGTACAAACCGCATCAGGATTAATTTTCGCTGGATCAATGCAATCAGAAAAACAAACTCCGCTGGTATACTCAGTAATCCCAGCAGCCTCCGCGTAGCAACTATTGATATAGGTTACACCATTGCTGCCACAAACGGGATCAATAATATCAGGGCAGTTCGGTCCAACATTTCCATTGGAAAGTATTACCTCACCCACTTTTGTAGCTACTGGATGTACCGTAACAGAATTGTCAATCATCATTACCGCTTCGATCTTCACATCCAACCCTGAAGGAACATTGATGTTGATATTATCTTTGATCACCAATGAAAATTCTCCAACCTTACCGTAGCCAGTAGCATTGACATTGACATATTTGAACAAGGCTACTTCCACCGAACCATAATCATTATCGTTTTTCCAGAATGACTCCCATTGATAGTCATAGGTGTTCGTATTGTTCAAGCGAACAAACCAGGGATTATCCACAGCTTCGAAGGTCGCCGCATTGTGCTTAACCACACTTTTGTCGTAGCTAATGATGAAAGTAATACCATGAAATTTTTCAACTGGTAAACTTTCTTCCCCTAAAAACACTTCGTACTCCACTCTATTTCCCAAGCCAACAGTTGTACTCTTAGGTCGAAGCTCCAGTAAAGGGTCGACATTATATATCCCAAAACGATAGTCGTCCAATTGGGGTGTGCCGTGTGTTCTTCCGTAATTATCGCGAACACCAAGATTCAGGTCGATACCCGTAACTCGTCCATCACCATTACAGTCTGCAAAACTATAATTGGGGCCGCCGGGAAAGGCACCTTCCCATGGCGCTGCTAACTGGTAAGGTTGCCAATACACGGATTGAACGGGTCTCAAGGGCCCAGTCTGTTCATAAGCTATACCCCAGTACAGCATATCTACACCATTAACCAAACCATTGTTATTGATATCACCAGGATAAAGAGATTGCGCCGCCATTTTTGGAAAGGAAAAGGACAGGGCTAGAAAAAGACCTGCGAGATAAGTAAAGACTTTCCTCATAATGTCTGTTTTACTATGTTTTGAGATCATGTTATTTTTGACTTAAATGTCAAATAAAAGTAACAGGGTTACCTTATAACGATTATGTTATTAGTGATAATAGTTGCTAAGTAGCCACGAAGGAACATCGCGATACTCGCCGTAAGGGGGGGGGTAACAGATGTGTTGTTCTTTTTGTGATTAGGTTAAACTGCTGAGAAGGTCCTCTTCTATACTACAATCCCAAACAAAAGGTTGCGTATCTCAACAGAATCTTCGAGGACAAAGTGATTGACCTCTAAAAGGGTAGATGAAAACTGTTCAGAAAGGTGTTTTTTGGGTGATAACGCAAACTATTGCTTTACTGCGTTTGCGTCTACTCGTTTAGGCATAGCTAAGCTAAAGTGGATAGGAAATAGGTTGACCACTTCAGTTAGTAGGTACTGGACCCAAAATATGTTTGGAACACCAAATCACATCGGTCTCAGTTTATTTTCAAAACAGGTGCAAAGCTGGGAATTACCGTGAAGGGGACGGAAAGAACCAGAATTAAATCTGGTATACCCCAAGCCTTTACAATATGGGCTTTTGTAAAAATAACACTTTTATTCAAAATAGCGCCAGCCGGACACTTTTTTTTCAATCACTTTACAATAAATCCACCTATTTAATCTGCACAAAACAAACCCACAATACATGCGAATTTAAAAATTCGTTCTATCGGTAATAGTTTGAGAAGAATTCTGGCAGGTGTCGAAGAGCTGCCATTTCCTTATACATTGCCCGAGCATCATTAGCAGGAGAGCCAAAGTAGGTTTTCCCTTTTTCAAGGTCTTTAGATACTCCTGATTGCCCCAGGACTGTGACCTTATCGCCAATCGTAAGGTTTTGTACAACGCCTACTTGACCATAGAGCGTTACCTCATTACCGATTACGGTATTGCCACTAATACCAACTTGCGCAGCAATCAAACAATGCTTTCCTATTCTCGCTTCGTGCCCCACTTGGACCTGACAATCTAACTTGGTTCCTTCACCAATGACCGTATCGCCAGATACCCCCTTATTGATGGTGCAAGCTGCCCCAATCTCTACATGATTCTCAATAATGACTCGTCCTCCGGATCTCCACTTTCGGTAGCCCTTCTTGGTTTTACTATAGTAGAATGCGTCTGAACCAATCACCACACCGGGTTGTATCGTCACATGCTCTCCTATAATACTATGTTCTCCGATTGTGACATTAGCTTGAATGTAACAGTGAGCGCCAATTGTGACATGGTGGCCAATGACAACATTGGGCTCCAAGATGGCGGTGGGGTGAATCTCAGCGGTGGGACTGATGGCATCGGTGAGCGGAACGATTGGGCGTTCATCGAGCACTATTTGGTTGTAAACCTCGAATGGATCTTTACAGTATAGTAAAGCTTTACCACGCGGTGCCTTAACCTTTTTGTTTATCAAGATAACCGAAGCCTTAGACTTCAGCGCTTTGTCATAATATTTCTCGACGTCCACAAAAATGACATCTCCTTTCTCGGCAAGATGAACCTGATTGATTCCCTTGGCGATGACTCTTTCACTGCCAATCAATTTTGCCTTAAACTTCTCTGCAATTTCCTTCACGGAAACCGGGGTAGAAAACTTCATTACTTGACCGTTTTGTCAATATTTGCTCAATATTGTAGGGCTATGCCCTCTAGTGCGCCTCTAGCCAATTTTCACCAAGTCCTATTCCTACAACAATAGGTACCTGCAAATCTTTCAGTGCATTCTTCATTTTTTCTTCGATAATCGGCTTCAATTCCTCGATCTCGTCTTTATGCGCATCAAAGACCAATTCATCATGCACCTGTAAAATCATCTTTGTCTTATAATTGCCCTCTTTCAGGACTTTATGGATGTCGATCATTGCTAGCTTGATCAAATCCGCGGCCGTTCCTTGAATAGGTGTATTAATGGACACTCTTTCCGCATTACTACGCTCCAGAGAACTCTTAGAGTTAATATCACGCATATATCGCTTACGCCCTTTTAGCGTAGTTACATAGCCATTTTTACGGGCAAACTCTACTGTCTCATCCATGTAGCGTTTTAGGCCTTGATACTTTTGGAAATAGTTATCGATCAACTCTTTGGCTTCTTTTCTCTTTATCTCCAATTGTTGAGACAAGTTAGTGGCTCCGGCCCCGTAAACAATACTAAAATTCACCGTTTTGGCTCGGTATCTTTGCTCTCGAGTCACCTCTTCGTAGTCTACATCAAATACTCTAGCTGCTGTAGCCCGGTGGATATCTTGGTCCGCCTGGAAAGCCTCTAACATGGCATCGTCCTTGCTGATCTCCGCTATAATCCTTAATTCGACCTGAGAGTAATCCGCTGCCATTAGCAGGTAGTTCTCATCGCGTGGGATAAAAGCCTCTCGCACTTTTGCTCCTTGAGGTGTACGGATAGGAATGTTCTGGAGGTTCGGATTTTGAGAACTCAGTCGGCCAGTAGCAGCTAAAGCCTGGTTAAATGAGCTATGTATCCTTCCTGTTCGTGGATTAACCATTCTAGGCAGCGCATCTACATAGGTAGACTTGAGTTTTGACAGCCCGCGGTGTTTAAGGATTTTCTCTACAATTGGATGCTCTTTGGCTAATTCGGTCAGTTTCTCTTCATTCGTAGAATACTGGCCAGTTTTGGTTTTACGCCAGCGGTAAGGAATTTCCATCTTTTCGAATAGTACTTGTCCCACCTGTTTCGGAGATGCCATATTGAACTGTACACCTGCCGTTTCATAGACCTCTTTTTCCAAGGCACTGATATCTTTAGCCAATTCTTCAGAATAAGCCTCCAAAAAGCTAGAATTGATCTTAACCCCCTCGTATTCTAAATCCACTAGCACCTTAATCAAGGGCGCCTCCATTTCTTCATACAGATCTTGCAAACCTTCCTTTTCCAAATGTGGCTCCAAGAATTCTTTCAGCTGCCAGGTAATGTCCGCATCCTCTGAGGCGTACTCCGTCACTTTCTCCACGGGCACATCCCGCATCGTTAATTGGTTCTTTCCCTTCTTGCCAATCAGTGTGGTAATGGAAACCGGCTTATACTGTAAGTAGGTTTCAGCCAGGTAATCCATATTGTGGCGAAGACCGGGTTCGATCAAGTAATGCACGACCATGGTGTCGAAATAGTGCCCTTTTAGTTCGACTCCATACCACTTCAGAATCGTGGCGTCGTATTTTATGTTTTGCCCTACCTTGACGATATTCTCATTTTCGAAAACGTCCTTAAATTCAGCCATCAATGCCACCGCCTCATCCCAATCTGCTGAGAATGGAATATAATAGGCTTCTCCACTCTGATAAGCGAAGGACATCCCGACAATCTCTGCTTCATTCGCATCAATGCCTGTAGTTTCTGTATCGAAGCAGAAGCTCTTTTGCGCAGCCAAAGCTTTGATTAATTCAGCCCGGCCTTCAGCGCTATCCACCAGATGGTAGGTATGAGGTGTGTTCTCAATGTTCTTTTCCGCAATGGCGTGTTTGGGTAAAGAAGAGGAAACCGATACGGGAGCCACGGCTGGTACATCTCCGAATAGAGAGCCTTGAGTCCCAGCAACAGCTGCAGCTTGGCCACCGCCAGCGCTTTCGCCCAGTATCTGCTTTGCCAAAGTACGGAATTCCAATTCCTTGAACACTTCTGAAAGTGCATCCCGATCAAATGGCTCCAATTCAAAAGCTTTAGCATCGAATTGAATCGGCACCTCGATATTTATCTTTGCTAAGGTCTTAGACAACAATCCTTGCTCCGCAAATTCAATTACACGCTCCTTTTGTTTTCCTTTCAGCTGATCAGCATTCTCGATCAAGCCTTCCACTGAACCATAGGCGGCCAATAATTTGGCTGCCGTTTTTGGGCCAATGCCTGGGATACCCGGAATATTATCCACGCTATCCCCCATTAGACCCAGCATATCCACTACCTGGTCCACTTTTTCGATGTTCCAGCTCTCTAGCACCTCCTTCTCTCCTAGAATATCTACCCCATTCCCTTGTCGGGAAGGTTTGTACATAAAAATATTCTCTGAAACCAACTGAGCGTAATCTTTATCCGGCGTAACCATGTATACTGTGTAGCCTTCCTTTTCTGCTTGCTTAGCTAGGGTCCCAATGGCATCATCCGCCTCATAGCCGGGGAGGCTCACAATGGGAATCTTAAACCCTTTCACAATTCGTTCAATGTAAGGGAAGGCGATACGAATATCATCTGGTTGTTCTTCACGGTTGGCTTTGTACGGTTCGTACATCTCATGTCTGAAGGTTGGGCCGGAAGGATCAAAGGCGACTGCCAGGTGAGTAGGCTTTTCATTTTTCATCAAATCCCACAAAGTTCGGGTGAAGCCAGTCATGGCTGAGGTGTTAACGCCTTTGGAGTTGATGAGGGGGCGAGTAATGAAGGCAAAGTGTGCGCGATAGACTAGGGCGTGGCCATCTAGCAAGAACAGTTTCTTTTCAGACATAGGGTGGATTTAATTTCCGGAAAGATAGGGAGAAATGGTTATTTAGTGATGCAAATACACCAGCTTTCCCTGCGGATATCCACCAAAGTCAACACTTTACTTGCAAATTCTAGCATGCAAGCGAAACTAGCCTTAAAGATCTAGGAAAACAATGAATTTTATCTGTCTCAATTAGTCTTCAACAATCTCAAAAGTTTCCGTATTCAAACGGCTCAATGGCACGATTACCTTGGAATCCTCGGTCTTGACTACGATAGAGGCATTGTCAATAGCAATGACTTTTCCTTCCATTCCATTAATCCGAAGTCGTGCACCTACTTTGACTCTTCCCTTACTGTAAAAAGAAGCAAGATAGTTCGACATTACGGGTCTAGAAGCCATACCATAGCCGATGGAAAAGGCCAAAACGATCCCAGCTAGGATTACCGATAGATTGGTTTCCATAAAACCCGTATCGATCCCTAATTGGGCAAGGGTGACGATCAAGATATTGAGAAAGATGAAGTAAAAAACTACATTGGCGATGAGACTAGCGGCGGGGATGGCCAAGGAATCACAAGCCGTCTTCACCAACTTCTTCAGAAAGTCAGCGGCGATGATCCCAATCACAAACACGATGAGTGCAGCCAATGCATTCGGTAGGAAGTTATTGAGGATATTGCTCATCAATTCCGAAACCGCCTCCATGCCCAATGCATCTGTAGCGGCGATGAAAAAGATGAACATTAAAACATAGTAGATCAGCTTAGATAGAAATATACTGGGTTTGATATCGATATCTGAGTTGGCGACCATCTCTATATCATTAAGCTTCTCTGCCAAGCGGTCTATCTTTATCGCTTTCAAAACCCTTTGTAAAACCTTGGCAATGATTCTTGCAATGATCCAACCAATGAAAAGGATCATGAGAGCGGCCAACAGGTTAGGGAGGAACCCAACAAGGTCAGTAAATAACTTCTCCAATGTATTTAGGGAGTCCATTTCTTATGTGTATTAAGTTCTAGGTATTATTTCATCAGGACTATCCGGTCCTTTGCGGCCAGGGAAATCCGGCGTTCCTCCAGAGGAGGGTGGTTCGAAATGAGGCGGCAAAGGAGGTGGCTCTTCCGCTCCAGAAGCCATTACCAGTACATCTACCATCTGGGGGAGATAGACTTCAACTATTTGTCCGAAGAATCGGAAAAAACCAAAAGTGTTTTCCAAGTTGTTGCGGATCTCATTATGAAGATCCTGGTTTTGGTAGTTTTCCTCCTCCTCATTGAGCAGCTGTTGAAAATTATTCATACGAAATCGGCTTACAAGTATTCCACAAATAATTCGCCTTTAAGTTTCTGTGCTTTCTCTTTAGCTCGTTTAATCTGCATTTTTACCGCACTTTCCGTTTTGCCTAATACCTCAGCAATTTCCTTGATGGAAAGTTCTGATTGGTACTTCATCAAAAGAATCGCACGGTCACCATCTGACATTTGTCCCAAAACTTCTTTCAGCTGCCTTACATTCATTTCGTATAAGGCCTGATCAGGGACTTCTTCTGCCAAATCTGGTGCCTTCTCCATCTCATCGGAGAATAGATCTTGTTTCTTCTTGCGTCGCAAGAAGTCAATGCAGTAATTGTAGGTAATGGAATACACCCAGGTAGAGAACTTCGACTTTTGCCCAAACTTGGAAAGGTTGAGAAAAATCTTGGTAAATATCTCCTGCGTAGCATCTTTGGCCAGGCTTTCATCTTTCAATAGAGAAATGCACTTGCTATAGATCTTACTAGCATAGCGATCGTACAACAAGTTGAAACAACCCGTGGCCTGACTTCTGAGGTAACTATGAATTACCTCATCGTCTTTCATTCCCTTATTACACGTATTTTCCAAAATTCAGAATTATTGGTGGTACACTTATGGTCCCTTGCGCCAATGGAAAATGATCGTGTATCTCCTTATGACGCAATTTTTTCGAAAAGATACATATATCTAATAAAAAAGTTGAGCTGGCCGGCGTTTCCTTCGGCAAGTCAAACGGGGTGTCCGGGTGGGACCAATCTATTTAAGTAAAGGGAAAGGACTGATTTCTAGATAGTTGTAAAAAATCGAGTGATTGGTATAAACAGAACAGCCCAATTGTTGTGAACAACAATTGGGCTGTAAAAAAAATTGGCAGCGACCTACTCTCCCACCAG
>CAJXPD010000231.1 GCA_913057785.1 uncultured Lewinella sp.
CCATCCTCTTGTTTTTGAAGAATGAAGTCAGCATTGTCCGGGGCCCAGTTATTGAAAGTGCCCGCTACGTATATGTCAGCATCGGAAGGCGTGTTTTGTGGGAGAGCAGTGACTCTTAAGGTTAGTTGAGCGAATACCAGCACCTGTAGGAGTAGGCCGGTAAGCAATAAGGGAATCCTTTTTTTCATTTTCGGTAATTTGGATATGATTCAAATTTGGATTGCAAAGCAACAAAAAAACTTGGGTACTTGAAACCCCTTGTCAGGAATTGCTAGGTAAAGAAGAGACAAATGCATAGCAATTGAGAATTCCTTTTATTTTTGATCCAGACAGCATCTTTTATTTCAAAACAAACTTAAAATCAAACAATTACAAAATGAATCATCCACTGAAATGCTGCTTGCTGGTATTGCTGCTTTCTCTATCTACTTTTGTCCCAGTATGGAGCCAAGCTCAGCTAGACAGCAGTAGGATCGTCAAAGTCTTGTCCTTTAATATCTTACACGGTAGAACCACCAAAGGAGATTTTAATCTAGATGTCCTAGCTAATCTCATTAAGAAGTATGATCCCGATCTAGTGGGTATGCAAGAAGTCGATTTTAAAGCCAATCGCTCCAAACGGTATGATTTGGCTACTGAAATAGGATGGAGAACACATATGGTACCCTTATTTGGTAAGGCCATGGACTTTGATGGAGGAGAATATGGAGAGGCTGTTTTGTCCCGTTTTTCTATCCTAAAGAGTCGAGTGGTAGCACTGCCGAGTCTCCCAAACCAGGAACCTCGGGCAGCCTTGGAGATTGTGACAGTTCTTCCCTCAGGAGATACCATTGCTTTTGTGGGAACGCATTTGGCGCATGAGGAAGAAGCAGGGAGAGTATTACAAGCGGAGAAGATCAATGAGGCGTTTGCTCAAAATAGATATCCTACGATCCTTGTGGGTGATCTCAATGCCACTCCTGAAAGTGAACCGATTCGAATCTTACAGCAACATTGGTCTACTAGTTATGGGACGGGAAGGCCCAAGCCTACCTACCCTTCCGACAAGCCAAGGGTTAAGATAGACTACGTGTTGTTTAGTCCTGGGCAACGTTGGAAGGTTCTCGAGCGTACAGTTATTCAAGATACCATTGCTTCTGATCACTGTGCCTATTTGGTTAGCCTACAGTTGGTCCCTACAAAATAGGAATTGTCGGATGCTTACCTCATTAGCAATGCAAACGAAAGGTTAATGACTCCAATTAAGCGTTAATGGGGTAGCCGACAAGACTTAAAATGTTTAAATTGTAGAAGTGAGTAAAAGGCTTGTAGTAGGATTGGTTGCTCTATCATTGATGGGGCTAGTGTTGGTGCAATACCAATTGTTGCGCACTGGCCTTTTATTGGAAAAAGGCAAGATTGACCAAGGCATGCGAGCAGCTTTGGCAGATGTCAATTTAGCCATCAATCAGTCTTTCGAAACCCAACTGATGTTGCAACGGCTACATCAGGAGCGGGAGCGCGCCTTGGCTAGCCCCGAATTGTTGATCCCTCACCGCTTAGAAGACAGCTTGCAATTATTTGTTGACCAGGCTCTAGCTCGACGAGGAATTGTACTAGAGTATGAGCTAGGCTTGTTGGCGCCTTATCAGAAGGATACCTTGTTGACAACTGTGGAATTTGATGCAGTCAACGCTCGATACGAGGAATATCGGCGAAGATTGATTGGACAGGTTACGAATACCTGCGCGTGTCAGCCTGAGCTGCATTTGCATGTAGATCACTTGTTCAACTATCTCTTAGGGCGATTAGCCATACTCATCGTACCGTCGATCTTGTTCTTACTGTTGTTGGTATTCTGCTTGGCTTGGCTAATCCGTAACCTGAATCGACAGAGGCGCCTGGATGAAGTGAAGAATGACTTTATCAATAACCTGACCCACGAATTGAAGACCCCCGTTTTTTCTAGCTCACTCCTGCTTAGACTGTTGAGGCAACGTCTTCAGGATCAGCCCTCTAAGATCCAGGAGTATCTCCAACTGATGGAAAAAGAAAACGAACTCATGAAGGGGCATATCGAAAAGGTATTGGAACTGGCCTCTTTGGAAAGCGGAAAATACCAGTTGGATCAACAATTGCAGGATGTTCATTCCCTGGTCGAGCACTTGACGGAACGTTACCATTTGCAACTAGAGGAACAAGGAGGTAGGTTACTGCTGGATCTTAGTGCAGATGAAAGCCATGCTCAAGTAGATCGTGTACATTTACAGAATGCCTTGCAGAATATTATAGAAAACGCCATCAAGTACAACCCCGCGCCTTTGCAGCTCCGGATTCGTACCTATAATACCGAAGCACAATTGCATTTGGAATTGGCAGATGATGGCGTTGGAATTGCAGTAGAGCACCAGAAGAAGATTTTTGAAAAATTCTATCGAGTACCTACAGGCAATCTACACAATGTCAAAGGTTTTGGCTTAGGCCTAAGCTACGTGAAACATATCATTGAGGCCCATGGCGGGGAGATAGAGCTGGAAAGTTCTCCGGGGCAAGGGAGTACATTTAGGATCGTTTTGCCTTCTGTTAGAAAGGAACAACTTAAGAGACAGACCATTAACGCTTAAATATCATCAAATGCGAAGACCCCATCTGTTACTGGTAGAAGACAATGATACATTAGGTTATGTATTGCGGGAGTATCTGGAGATGAAGGGCTATCAACTAAGTTTAGCAAAGGATGGCCGTGCCGGACTCAACACCTTTCGAAAAGAGTCTTTTGATCTATGTATCCTAGATGTCATGATGCCAGAAATGGATGGGTTCACTTTAGCGGAAGAACTGCGGCATCTGGATCCAAGAGTCCCCATTATATTCCTCACGGCTAAATCCTTGAAGGTAGATAAACTGAAAGGCTTCAACCTTGGTGCCGATGATTACATTGTCAAACCAGTAGACGAGGAAGAATTGGTAGCGCGGATTAAAGCCGTACTTCGCCGATCCGTGAATTCTATTGATCAACCCATTTCCTACCAGATTGGAGCCTATCAATTTGACTTCTCTAATCAGAAACTGACCTATCAGGATCAGGAACAACTGCTCACCGAGCGAGAAGCTCAACTCCTCCGCTTGCTTTGCCAGCACAAAGGCCGGCTCCTGGCCCGCCGCCACGTTCTGAAAGATATCTGGAATAACAACGATTATTTCACTCGTCGGAGCATGGACGTATTCATCTCCCGGCTACGTAAGTACCTTGGAAAAGATGAGAATATCAAGATTACTAATGTTTATGGAAGCGGATTTATCCTGACGGATGAAGTGGAAGCGCAATGAATGAAATACAATCCTAGATCTTAGACAAAACCAATCCCTCCCCGTAGCTTTGCTTATACCAAAATACCAGGAATGAGCGAAACTTACAATAAATACTATCAAACGGAGAATCTTTTTGGTGAACCCTATCCTGAGTTGATCGAGTTCTTCCAGTCTAGGCCAGTGAAGGGTAGGCTATTAGACCTAGGCTGTGGGCAAGGTCGAGATGCGGTAGCCTTGGCCAAACTGGGATATGAAGTGACTGGTATTGATAGCTCCAAAGTGGGAATTGACCAATTGAATGCGGTGGCTCGGAACGAGCATTTGACGCTCAGGGGAGTAGTTGGTGATATCTATGCGTATGGAGATTTTGGTTTGTATGATTACATCCTGATGGATAGTATGTTCCATTTCCGAAAGCCCGAGCGCGCCAAGGAGATGGGATTATTACAAAGAATTTTCGAGGAGTCGAAACAGCATGCCATCATTACCATTTGCATCCAAGATACAGGAGATAAACTGGAAGTCCTGCACTCCGTAGTTTCGAAGTTTAAATGGCTAGAAGAGATTCATAACACTAACCTTAGCTATACCTTTGTTGATCAGGATTCAGGTCATAGGTCTATAACGCCCTACCAGATGCTAAGTCTTAAGAAGCATTGAAAGTAGCTCAAAGCGGAGTGGCATTTTCATTTTTAATGACCACCCCGCCTACTTAAATCCTTAGACTTTTAGCAGTCTGTCAAGTACTCTGTAAGCCGATTCAGCTGCTCCATGCACAGTGGAGGTGTTTCCGCCCTCATTTAAAGCTTCACCCGCAAAATAGACCTTATTGGCTAAGGGTTCCAAGAGGATTTGCATGGTCGAATCGAAATTGCTTCCATAGTGCGAATAGGAACCTTGGATATAGGGTTCGGCTGACCAGTTCTGGACTACCGCCTCTTGTAGGAACCTTGAAGCTTTGCCGTCAAATATCGTGTCTAGCTCATTTAAAACTTCCTCTACAATCTTTTCATCCGAGCCTAAGTTCGTATAACGCCTAGCGGATTCACCTACGGTGAAAAGCCCAAGGACAGCATCATTGGTGTCTTTTCCAAATGCTGCATCATAGAAGGTCTTTTCCGTACCGGTGGTCAAACTCTCCATTACTATATCAGGGTAGAATCGTTCTGAAAAGGACAAGAAAACTTTTAGTCCAGCAGGCATATCGATCGTATCCAGCGCTTCTCTCTTTTCCTGTGGCCAAGCTGGTTCAAAATTGATCATTTCTCCCTGTAGAATCTTAATGGGAACAGTCACTAGGACTCTATCAGCTTGGTAGGTTCCGCCTGCCGCTGTGGTGACTTGCACTTGATCTCCGCTATAGTCAATGTTGGTGACTACTTGCTCAAACTCCATTTTGTCTGCAATAGAAGGCACCATGAACTGCTCAAAAAAACCATACCAAGTGGTGCTCTTGAATTTATATTCTCGGTAGAAATGACTAGCGAAATTCATCCGGCGTAGTTTGTTGTTGCGCCAGATGGAAATGGTCTTCGGTCGATAATTGATAATATCTATATTGGCCTGCATAGCGGGATCGGCAATTAAATCCGAAAGAATAGCGGGATCGGTATGAATCCATTCTCCGCCTAGGTCGATAGGGAAGTCAGCCAATCCCTCTAATCGCTTTACCCTACCACCAAAATCACTATTGGCTTCCAGGATTTGGAAGTCTATATTGTGCTTTTGTAAAATGTAGCCCGCGGTTATGCCTGCCGCTCCAGCGCCGATGATGAGTACTTTCCCCTTGAATGTTGGCTGAAAATCAGTCCCAAAGAGGCTTTGATTATCGCAAGCCGTGAGCAGGGAGGATAAGAAGGGGAGACCTAGTCCCATGGTGAGGGAATGCTTCAAAAATTCGCTTCGATTCATATCTGTAGATTTATTTTTATTTGAGGTAAAAGCGCAAGCCAATTTCCGTGAATAGAGTGACGGAACTGCGTTCTGTATTTTCAAAGAGTTGACAGAGTAGTATACGGTAGTATCCGCTTAGTTGAGGCTGAATGGGAATCCCTTGGGTATAGCTGACCGTAGGTAACCAGCCCGTGGTGTTGACCCGCTTTTGGCTTGATCGACCACCATCAGCCAGACTCACCGAAAAGCCTTCTTGTGTGGATTTCAATTGATAGCCAATTCCGAGACTCACTGATCGGTAAGCCCAGCCTCGTTTTTTTTGCTTTTGGATGGAATACCCAAAGTCAAGGGCGGCGAGGTAGGATTGGTGCGAGTTAACTTGTGAATAGTAGCCTACTTGCGGGCGAAGAAATAGGGATCGAGTACTAGCTTGCCCTGGTGCTGCCAGAGATTGAACATCAATCGAGCTACTAATGCTTAGTCCAGGTTGGATAAGAAATTGTCCAAAATAGGCTACCTCAAGACTCTTTCCCGGTGAAGTAGATTGAGCCGTCAATGGGAGTATTGCTAGACTCAAGATTATGGATAAGATTGTTCGGCTACGTAACATGCTAGGTGCTTTAGAGTAAATGGTTACTACAAGATTAGGTGATTAATCCTAGGCTTGCTGCTTTTTTCAAAGGGTGGGGATATTTACGCTTTGAGTGGGAGCTTGTGGCCTATGAACGGCCATTTAGTCAATGATCTCCGCTCATGGGAGAAACCCTGACGCTGATGAGCTACAAAGGGCTTTTCGAGGGAAACAGTTTTGAATCAACACTATTATTACTAAACTTACCACATGATCCGAGCTTCTGCCTTTAGGTTATACAGTATCCTTGGTCAATTAGGAGGATGGACCATCCTACTGTTGATTTTCAGTATAGAGGAAATGGACTATAGTGATGTTGGGGTTTCTTTGGCCTATGGTTTCTGCAAAACCTTGGTCTGGCCATTGGCGGTATATCCCCACTACTACGGGCTACTCCCCATGCTGCAAAAAGGGCGTACCTGGCTGTATGCTATCCTAATCTTCGTACTTCTGTTCTTCACAGCTAGCTTATCAGTACTAGTGGATCAGATTTTTCCCTTTGACTATGACTACGATTATGACCAAGACTTGGATTTTTGGGGCAATGTCTTTTACTATTTTTTACTAGTAGGCCTCATAACGGCTGTTTCAAGCCTGTATTATTTCATAGAGATTTGGCAGACAAACCAAGAACGGTCCTTCCAACTTCGTCAGCAAAAATTGGAAGCGGAACTGAATTTCTTGAAGTCGCAGATCAATCCCCATTTTCTATTTAATACCTTAAACAATATCTACTCCTACGTGCAGACCGGCAATGAACGGGCCGGAACGATGCTAGAGCGATTGTCATCTATTCTGCGCTTCATGGTATATGAGGGGAGTTCAGATTTGGTGCGTTTGCAACAGGAATTGGAAGCGGTAGAAAACCTGCTGGAGATTAATAAAATGAAGAACTCTAGGCAATCGAATATCGTACTACACAGCAAGGGGGTAAAAGGATACCACCTGATTGCTCCATTGATCATTGTTAATTTCGTGGAAAATGCCTGTAAGCATAGTGATGTGATTAGCAATCTTGACGGGTTTATCAAGGTGGAGGTAGAGGTGAAGGAGGGAGACCTTTGTATTTTGAAAATTGCCAACTCGGTAGGGAAAAGGAAAAGCCTCAAGCAGGAGTACGGAGGACTTGGGATGGAGAATATGATGAAGCGCTTGCAACTACAATATGGTTCTAATTTCAAATTGGAGCAACAGCAGCAGGGGAATCGCTACGAGGTAAATTTAGAAATCCCTTTGACCCGTAAGCAGTAGCTGAAGAACGAGCTGCAAATGGACCCTTTAAGTGTCAAAATATAGAACATGAAATACAAAGTACTGATCGTAGACGATGAAGAACCTGCCAGGGATCTATTGCGGATCTATGCAGAAAAGCTAGAGGAACTGGAGGTGTTGGATACTTTGTCCAGCGCCATAGCTGCCAAAAAAGTACTGAGCCAAGAGAAGGTAGATATATTACTTACCGATATTCAAATGGATGATCTAACAGGTATTGAACTACTTCAGGTACTAAAGCATCCACCCACCACTATATTTACCACTGCCTACTCAGAATACGCACTGGAAGGATATGCGCTAGACGTGGTGGATTACCTCGTTAAACCGATCTCGTTCCAACGTTTCTGCCAAGCTATAGATAAAGCCAAAGAACTCATTGACTACAAAAACTTGCCTAACCCTGGCAACGAGCAAAAAACGCCAGGGGCAGCAACAACGGAGGTGACACCGGATTATTTTTTCGTGAAAACGAACCGCAAGATTTTACGATTGAACTATGCTGATTTGCTTTTTGTGGAAAGTTATGGGGAGTACGTAAAGCTGTACACCAAAGACGATATCATTCTGGCTTTGCAAACGACGTCCTTCATGGAGGAAATGTTACCCTCCTCGGACTTCGTCCGTATTCATCGGTCTCATATCGTTAACTTGGGACATATCCGAGAAATTGATGGTAATGAGGTATACCTGGATGAGTATCGCTTACTTGTTAGCAAACGAATGAAAGAGGGATTTCTGGCCAGGATCCGAGAAAAAGGTATGATCTAAAAGGATGAATCCCAATGCACCCATCAATGAGTTAAGTCATTGTTATTTTTTTCATTTGGTGACCAAAGTCATTAGGGCAGGTAGGGCATTTTCATTAATATTGGATATGAAATGGTTGATAGTGAGTAAAATCACCATCCACCCCACGATCAAAAACTAATACCATGAAAAAGATCTTATTTCCAACTGATCTTTCTGATGCAGCCAATCACGCCTTTATCTACGCCTTGCAATTGGCAGATAAGTGGAACGCCAGTATAACTACGATTCACGTATATCAAGAAATGCAGATCGGAGATATTCATCTACCCGGAAGCTTATACAATTTTTATCAGAGCATGGATCTTTATTCTTTCGAGAATTACCGGGATTCTATACCGACTCTAGTTGAATTAGCTCGAGAAAAGGGATACGAACATGTCGAAGTGAGACATATGTTGGAGGAGGGTGAAGTGGTTGAGACAATTTTAGAAGCAGCAAAAAAGGAAGAAGCTGATTTGATTGTCTTGGGGACCACTGGTGCGAGAGGATTGAAGGAGATTTTCCTAGGGAGTGTGGCCGGTGAGGTGCTAGAGAATGCTGCTTGTCCAGTACTGGCAGTTCCTGCTAAGGCAGAGTTTGATGGTACAATAGACCATATAGCTTATGCTACCTCTTATAAAGACGAGGATGTGGCGGCGATCAAGCGCCTGACGGAACTATTTGGAAGTTTCAATCCACAACTACATTGTGTTAATGTAGACCTAGCTCATACAGAACCGATTACCCAGCAGATGGATCAGTTTGAAGGTCAGGTAGGGCAAATTGAGCTTCCGATTAGTTATAAAGTTTTGGATGCTACCGACATGAAGAAGGCGCTGACCGATTTTCTGGAAACGGAAAAGGTAGATATCATTGCGATGCTCACGCGTAAGCGCAGCTTTGTACAAGAGCTATTCAACTACAGTAAGACTAAAATGATGGCCTACCATGCCAATACGCCGGTACTAGCCCTACACATTTAGGCTCGGTGCTGATTACGAGATACTTTTCATCCTTAGAAATGATGTAGTAAGACCATTGTGTCTTGCTGCATCATTTCTCATTCTAATTGGTTTTTCCCCTTCTTTTTTCTATCCTAACCGTGAAGTTTTATTCCTGCCCCGCATTAATACAGTAAACAGGAAACGATAATGCCGTGGGATCCATCTCAATCAGACTATAGTTTACTGGTGGCCTGGGCTGGCGGCGACCAAGGTGCTGCTGCCGTCTTTGTTCGGAAGTACTATCATCATGCCATGGTATTGGGGCTAGCCTATTGCAAGGGAAATAAGGAGCAGGCAGAAACCGCTACGCAGGTCTTTTTTGAGCGATTAGCGCGTCGACTTCCGAGCTTATATCAGAAGAACCCTGGCAAACTCCAAGAGATAAGCCAGCAATTTTCAGCTTATCTGTTGACCTCCTTGAAAAATAATGTCAACGAACAACGGCGAGCTAATAGCCTATATCATACCAAGATCAAGGCTGAGAGTAGCTGGGGAGCTACGAAGATGGAACCTAATGGTGCTGAAAGCTTCGTGAGAGAGGACGCTATTCGCCATGTCTTGTCTTACCTGCCAGAGAGTCAACGCACCGTTTACCGACTGTATTTAGAAGGGTATTCCTACCAAGAAATAGCTAAAAAAATTGGCCTAAAACAAGGCCAGGTACGAGGGAGAATTGATCGGGGCAATCAAAAGCTTCGACAGCACCGACAGCTCATTCATCAATTGCTAAAGCCTTAACGAAGCGGATATGCAGACACCCAAATCAGTTTATGTGCCTTTCGAGCAACTTATGGCTTACTGCGAAGGGAGCCTGGGAGAGGCAGAGGCAGCGCAGGTGCGGGCAATAGCAGCCCAGGATCCATTAGTACAGGAAACGATTATTCATTTACAAAACCTCCTATTGGAGGATAGTAGCCAAAATATCAAGCATATGCTAGATCAATCATTAGAAAGCTTTTTGCAACAGCCCTTAGTCGTCGGACCAAAACTCACTAAGACGCCATCATGGTTCGAGCGTATCACGGTTGATCTGCCCAATATTATCTCCGGTACGAGTATGGTTTGGCGAAAAGCCTTGATTCTTGGCAATATTGTGCTGGCCTTGATTCTAGGTCATATGTTTTATCAAACGCTAGTTTTCCCTGCTGAAGCACAGGATACTGAACTTACTGCCAATGATCCCACCTTACTTTTTCCAGATGGATTTACCCCAAATGGGGACGGTGTTAATGATGTTTTCCAACCTAAATTAGTTAAGAAGGTGAAGGTATTTCGCGAATTCTCCATCTACAATCGCTGGGGCGAGCAGGTGTACACAGCGACTAATTTCTCCTCCAAGAGTAGTAAGCTAAAATGGGATGGACTTTTCCAGGGCGAGCCTGCCGAGAAAGGACCATATGTTTACATCGTGCGACTACAAAATGCTTTGGGTTTTGAAGAAAGCTTTAATGGTATAGTCACACTAAAGCGTTGATATTAGCTTCCTTTTAGCACTAATCAACAAAGTATGTGTCCGGGGATCGGAGTGTATCTCGGTAGAAAGGGTATTGCTCCATCTCCGCTGCCAGCTCTTTTGGACTTAAATAAGTCCCTCCTTCCTCATTGGCAATTTCTTCTTGGGTATTCCCGAATGACTTCCGTACGAAAAAAGCATAATCATACAGCTGATAGCCTAAACCATGTGCTACGGCTCGTTTATCGGTGTCCTGTTCAAAACGATCGTGAAAATCGCCGTTTTTCTCATACTGATAAGCGATCCAGGCGAGTTGGAAAGAGTTTTTGTCTAGATAGAAGAGAGAATGCGCTAATTCATGCCCAAGTACGCCTACCTGTTCATTAAAGGGTAGATTGTGCATCAAAATGCCTTCAAAGAAATCGGCAGATTTACTGCTTATGACTACTAGGTATTTTCGTTTAACCCAGGGGAAAAGGACGCTGATAGGAGCTGGCCTGGAAGCTAAGGGGATGAAGGTTTCTTGAATAACAAAATCGATGGGCACCTCTTTCAATTCTGGATAGTGAGATAAGGCGAGCAGGCACTGTAGTTCATAGCCTTCTGCAAGGCTTTTATGCTTTCCAAACTGCTCAAGCAGTGTATTATATAGATTGAGATCCACATCTGCGCTATAAACCGGAGGTGCTTTTATTTCCGAGGGTGGGGGAGGGGCTGGTCTTTCAATGGCTCCGCGGTCTAAGAGTAGGAACAGGAAAAGCAATAGAATAAGCCCCAATAGGCCTAAGGATATCCATTTGAGGATGCGAAGGGTGAATTTCATGGTTTTGGCAGTTTAAAGGAGTCAAACCTTAACTAAGGGACTGCTCAAAACACAAATATTAGTAGAAAACCAACATTGGCCATTCAGCATCACTTAGATAAGACTATTCCTTTGTCAGACTCTTGAATTTCAAATAAGAATAAACGAGTGGGATTATGGTGATGATCCCTGTAATGATTAAAAATAAGGTGAAATTCGTGCCTTTGCTTAAAATTAGACTGCATAAAATGACAGCAATCCCGCCTGCAAACCACATTTTCCCGCCTAATTTGTGTGTTTCTTTCCACACCGTTTCATTTTCAAGCGTCCAGGGGGTTCTAATGCCGATGAAGTAATTGGCCTTGATGGTCTGAAAGTAATTGCCAAGAATGATATACAGGAGCCCGATCAATATGAGGATGTAGTTCGGGTTGGTCAAAGTCTCTTTCTCTGCAGAATAGATAATGAATACGGCCAATCCAGACATAAAAGTAGTCAATGTCACTTTGATAGAATGGTACTTACTCCCCATTTGCTTCAACTTGTTTTTTGGATCAATATTGGGGATGATCAAGAAGAGACCGTAAACGAGGAGCGGAAGTAGGATGGCAAGAACAAGGAGTTCTGTTTTATTTCCGTATCGATCAATTTCTCCATTCAGATTCCAATGTACAGGAACCTGGTCGGGAAGTCTATTCCAAATAATGGCTAGATAGACAGAAGGAATCAAAGCGATGGCGATCAATGGTAGTTCTTTCTTTAATCTTTGGTTCATGTTACTATCTTTTGGTTCTTCGACTCATCTCGTGGACAATCTTAAAACGAGATAAGTCGAAGAAGGTGTTTTTTACCCCAACAAGTTGTGTGATGCTGCCGGAGAAACTTAGGATTTTAAAGAGATGATCCAGTTGAGCAGATCTTCCAATATGGTCGTGTTCAGCGAGTATTCTATGAATTGTCCCTTCTTCTCGCTGGTCACTAGGTCAGCCCTTTTCAAGATGTCCAAATGATGAGAAATACTGGGTTTTGACATGTTGAAATTCTCGGCAATTTCTCCTGCATTTAAGTCCTTCTCCTTTAACATATCTAGAATTTGCCGCCTCGTAGGGTCATTCAGTGCCTTAAATATGGAGTTCATTTCATTTAGGTATTTAGATAAATATCTAAATATTATTCCAGATAGTCAAGTTCTCCGACAGGGTTTGTAGGAGGGAGGATGGATAGATATCTTGCTGTTCCTACGCACAAACGTATTGCTGAGCAGCAGAAATACTTATATAGCAATAGACGGGTAGGCCAGGGGTGCTGGGTACAGATGGGGCAATCAGCCTTCGCATAATGTTGCCTGTTTGGCAAGCCTCATAAAGAAGATACTTCTATTGACTAATGGTGCGGAACAGTTCCTAGATACCTTAGACTCAAATAGTGACTTGTACCAAAACCCTATTCATCACGTATGGCTTCAACTGGATTACTCAGGGCGGCTCTAAGCGATTGTGTGCCAATTGTAATCAATGCGATCACTGTTACGCCCAACCCACTAAGCAGGCCCAGCCACCACGGAAATCTAATTCTAAATGGAAAATCGGACAGCCAAAGATCCAGACTATACCAACTCAAAGGAAGCGCAAGCAAAATGGCCAATACCACCAATAGGATAAAATCTTTAGAGATTAGCCCTAAGATTTGCGAGGATGAGGCGCCAAGCACCTTCCTGATACCAATTTCCTTAAAACGTCGCTGGGTCAATCTAGCCGCTAAACCCAAAAGTCCAAAGAGGGCAATACAGATGGCCAGGAAAGCTGCATAGCCAATCACTTGGCCTAACTTACGTTCTACTTGGTAAGCTTGATCCAATTCCTCATTCAAGAAGCTGTATTCAAAGACTTTTTCGGGGAAGGCAGTTTTCCACTCCTCTTCTATGAAGCTTAGGGTTTCTGGAATAGATTGTCCGGCTACCTTAAGCGCAAAATAGCCAAAGCTTCCAGGACTGACTTCCATGGCCATGGGTTGGATACTTTCATGTAGACTTTCTATGTGAAAATCCTTGACCACTCCGACTACAGTCCCTTCTTTTCGACCCACCGTCAATTGTTTCCCAATGGCACTTTCGGGACTATCCCAGGAAAGCAGATTCAACATTTGCTCATTAATTAGAAAGGAACTTAAATGATCAACTCCAAAGGCGGCATCAAAGTCACGTCCAGCCAGGAGTTCTAATCCAAAGGTCTCGCTAAAGTCATAGTCTACCGCAAGGATTGGAGCTGTCAGGTGTTCTTCTGGACTAATCTCTTCCGTGGCAATAGTACGAGCCACCGTACCAAGACCTGGCAAGGCAGAACACTGAGTTACGGCTGTGATCTGTGGATGGCTCAATAGCCGTTCGTCCAGGGTATTCATGCGCTGCCGGATCTGTGGATCACCGGGACGAAGCAAAGCATTGAGGTTGTTTTGACTATTGAGTGGTACGCTGAGCATAAGATCTTGTTGAAATCCCAGAGGCTGTTGTTGAAGGTGTTTCAATTGTAGATATACTGTTCCTGCTGCTGTAATGAAAACCATAGCTACCAGGAATTGTATCGTAATCAAGCCTTTTCTCATCCAAGCATTCCAAGGTTTTTCGTTGGATGCCAAGCTTCCTTTCAGGATGGCGATGGCTTGAAATTGACTTAGAAAGAAGGCAGGGTAGATTCCCGCTAGAAAACCACTAAGTCCGGCAAGCCCCAAAAAACTAAAGAATAGTAGAGGGGTGTATAAGGCAGAGATTGGGATTTGGCTACCTGTTACTTGATTGAGATAGGGCAACAGTAGACTTGTCAACCCCAACGCTACTAGAAATGCAATACAACTCAGCAGTATAGATTCCCCTAAAAATTGAAAAATTAGGCTAGCTCTTCTAGCACCCAGTACTTTTCGCGTGCCCACTTCCTTAGCTCGGCGCATCGCATCAGCAGTAGAAAGGTTTATGAAGTTGATGGCGGCAACACCTAGGGTGAGCAAGCCAGCTATCAAAAAGAGATAGAGGTAGCGCTCGTTGCCAAGTGGCTTAGGCCCACCCCGATCTGCATACAAATGAATATCCTGGACCGGGATTAGACTCAAATGCTGTCTATCCTTCAGTCGCTCATCTCCTTGTTCATTGACAAAAGAGACCAGTCTTTGATTCACCTCTTCTTGGCTTTGCTGAGGATTTAACTTGACATAAGTATAGGAATGCGTGGCACTCCAATTGTATTGAGTGAAACCCTTAGTGCGTTCCCGTGCATGTTCGGGCTCCACGGTAATCATGGCCTCAAAGGGGAGCAGTATATTAATGGGTAAATGCGTTTGATCGGGCCATCCCTTGATCACCCCCGTTACTGAGAAACCGTCTTCTCCCGCTAGACGCAACGAGCTGCCCAGTACGTCCACCTTACCGAATAGCTGTTGTGCTATTTTGTCCGTTAGCACCACGCCATTGGGGTTCTGAAAAGCGGTTTTGGGATTTCCTTGAAGAAAATCGAAAGTGAATACTTCCGTCACTCCTGTATCCACAAAGTAGACGTGCTTTACCTCTTGCTGTCGTTGTTGTTCTACCACCGCTACACTGAGATCTCTTGGATAGAAGCGGCTGACCGCTGCGATTTCTGGGAAATAAGCTTGTAGAGCTGGGCCCACTGCAGGAGGGATACGTCCTCTTTTTTCTCCTGAAGGACCATCCATACTATATTCAATGCGATAGATATGGTCTACTTCTGAGTGAAAGCCATCGTAATTGAATTCGTGCCAGCAATATAGAACGGCGAGAAAACAACTAGCCATTCCAAGCGCTAAGCCCAAGATGTTGAGGATGGTAAATTCTTTGTTTTTACGAAGATGGAGAAAGGCGTATTTCAATTGTTTTAGCCACATAACAGTCGTTGGGTTTGTGTGTTGAGTGTTTTTTTGACCAATACTGCATTTTTTTTGAAAACTGTTTAAATAGAAAAACTGCCCTGGTGAATAGGTGTTTAGCCTTCTTAAAAAACACAGCCAATATAGGAGTCAAAACCTAAGAATACCAGGTATTTATGGGTTCTGACTACATATCCAAAAATAGCAAAAAACCGAGCAGAGGAGGAGATATAGGGTAAATTTCCTTTATATTTTCCTTAACAGACTTTGTGAATTCCTTCACATTATTCTGCGAATTAGGATCGTTTTAGTGGCGTAATTTGATTCAATCATCACAAACCAAAGCCATCATGAAACAATCTATGAAGTTGTTGGCAGCATTAGCACTGTTATTAATGATTACCCCCTCTTTCGCACAGGTCACCGTAAATCCTAAGGTCGGCTTAAACGTCTCCGCACTTGACGCCAAATTGCAAGATTTGGACGCTGAAGTCCGCGCTGGCTGGAACGCAGGTTTTGACTTGAGAGTAGGAGATGGAATCTTCTTCTTGAACCCTGGTGTTCATTACTACAGCTACACTGCTCGCCTTTTGAAAGAAAATGAGATTGACAATCCTGAGGACATTAAGTTGAAAGATGAAACTACCATCCAAAGTGTACGATTGCCTTTGAATATCGGCTTCCGTCTTACAGGAGATAATGGACTTTTGGGAATTCATGCCAAAGGTGGTATTACGCCATCCTATGTCATCGGTGTGAATGAGAAAGCAAATTTCGATTTCGATGTCAAGGATCTTAACCGATTCAACTATGGCGCTAATCTTGGCGTGGGCATCGATCTGGCCTTCCTAACCGTAGATGTGACCTATGAAATTGGTCTAAAGGACTATTTCCAGAATGCGGAAGGTCGAAACAATATGCTGACAGCGAGTGTCGGTATAAAATTCTAAACGTTAATATAGTCGGGTAATTTATGATAGTCAGAGTCCGGACGCACTACGTGGTCCGGACTTTTTCTTTGGCTAGCCGCCATTCAGAGGGTGAATTCACTCACCCTCTGAGTGCGGCTAGCAATGCGGCTAAGCGCCTAGCGTTTATCCAGCGCCAGCACTGTACCAACTATATTCTTACCATTGGTCGTAGCATCAAAAGCTACCGTTTGACCGGCTTCAAACTTTACATTAGTAATGCGCTCATTGGCCATGGCTTCTTTCAGCTTGCCTGCATAAGTAGTCTGGCGACTTTGGGAAATCCGGCGATTGAAGGCGTCGAAGTCAAGTTCTTTTTTGGATACCACTACTGCGATGTAGTCTGTGTTTCCGATTTCATCAGCTTTCATAGAGTAATCGCGAGGGAACAAACGTGTTCCGGTAATTCCACAGTAGGCCGAATGCTTTTGTGTATAGGGGAAAAGGACGTAGCTGGAGCCATCTGTCTCTTGCCCGAACACATACACGTAGCATTCGATACTATTAGCAACCAAAATCTTGAACTTATCTCCCTTATTGAGGGGGCGGGCTGTGCGGAACTCGATATCAGACACCTGTTGCATGGCTATCGTACTCTGTGTGGCTAGGTCTGCTAAACCAAATTTAACCTGTAGTTTGTTTGGATCGTACTGTTCTGTACTACCCATGGGGTGGAGTCCATAAGCTTCTTTGGTAAAATGCTCAAAGTCGCGATAAGTCACCCAGAAATTACCACGATTCCCCCAGTCTTCTCCCCAACTATTCATGACCTGGAAAGAGCCACCATTTTTGTTGTCGTCATAGCCAATTACACACATGGCATGTCCCCCGAAGCCTCTCATGGAATAGTCTCGCTGAGAAGGAACCCAAGAGTCTTGTCCAAGCATGCGACTCATGAAAGAACCTCCTACCATCATTCCGACGACCACAGGTGCACCTTGTGCAAGGTTCTGTTTCATTCCCTGAAGATCTACTTTATAGTTGTTGGCGCCAAGCGTCAAGCGGTTATACCCCTTAATTCTAAATTGGCGTCCTTTACTAAGGAGTGTATTATTGGGCTGTGCCGAACAGCTACGTTCATTGTAACGGAAGTCGCTAAAGGGAACGCCGCCATTTTGTGACATCGCCTTCATCGCATCTAGCATATAAGCTCCTTGGCAGCCATCGAGGTGGATTTGGTTATAGAGATAGGATGGACTAAAGGCCACTGAGTTTGGATCTTGTCCTGTGGCACGAGAATGTAAGATGGTACGTGCTGCATAGGCACTTGCCCAGCCTACGCAAGAGCCCTGCTGACCTTGATGGAGTCTTCTAGGAGCATAGTTTTGTAAGGATACTCTCGGAGGAAGTCCTGCACCACCATACCCATAAGTTAGCGGCTCAAATACTTTGGCTTGATCAAACATTTCCTCACTTAGGGACGCACCGAGAGAAAAGCTGGCGTCTTGGAAGCTATCCTCCGCGGTAGGGCCACCACTGAGCATGGCTTGGCCTCCGAAGAAGAAGTACCACAGCCCTCCGATGATAAGTACGGGAAGGATTAGTTTGGGACGTTTGAATAAGAACATGATTAAGAAGGGGAGTAATTTGCGGATCATTCCGCCTCCACCTCCCGGGTTGTTTCTTGGGCCGGTAGGGTTATTGTTTCTCCGATTATTATCGGGATCCTTTTCCATTCTTACAGGCATAGTTCAATTTTTGTATGGTTGTATAAGGTATAATTGACCACGGACGAGACTGGCGGCCGTTTGCATTTTTCTGACGTTCTCATCTTGAAAAAGACACACCTTTGGCTTCATCCATGCCTAAATTTAAAGGTATTCCAATAATTTTTGGTCTTTGATTTCGTGAAAAGCGCTTAGCAAGGGCCATAAAATCTTCCGTTGACCATGGATTTACGACCACTTCCTAACAAACCTCCTACAAATTAGACTCAGTACTAATGTATAGTACTTTCTGGGGACGGGCAATGAAGTAGAAAAATACTAATACACATGAAACTCTACCTCAATACCTTCGTTTATTATATATCAAAGAGTAAGATAAGTTTACAAGACATAAATCACCGAAGCATGGCCTGGCTCTACCGTTGTAAAACAGTTGAGCACGCCAACTAAGCTATTTTCACATAAACCTACTCTTATGCACGCATGGAACACTATTTCGCGAACCAGTGACGACAAGGTCACTTTAGCCATTCAGTTACTTGAGACCGTAAGCAAAGATGAAAGTATTCCCATCTTAGAATTTATGCGAAAAAGAGGGGGAGGCACCTTTCACGACATTTTACTAAGCTTGAAGATCAATGCGCAAGACCTAGAGAGACAACTAAAACAGCTCATCGCGGCCGGTGCATTGAAAACTAAGAAGAAAACTACGGCAACTTACTACACACTTAATCAAGGTCGCCTAAGCACGATCTCCCAAGTCGCCGGAAGATTAAACGAACTGCGCCTGGAAGGGGTAAAGAAATCCTAACTGGGAAAGTACAGACAACTTCGTTCATAGTTGTTAAAGACCCAACAAAACACAGAAATTGTATCTAGGACCAGTACTTGTCAGTCTCTCAGAGGGGATTCAAGATTGGGATAGCTGCAAGAGAAAAAGGAGTAAGCCTTAGCGGTTTACTCCTTTTTTTGTTTTGGACACTTCCGAAGTCTTTAAGACCTACCGTATGCAC
>CAJXPD010000232.1 GCA_913057785.1 uncultured Lewinella sp.
AGCCTATTTTTGATCGCTACGGGACGGGCTCCATTGGAGCAGTTAGTTTGGATCAGCAACAACCAGATATCATTTGGGTAGGTACGGGGGAGGCCGCAAACCGTAACAGTAGTGGTTGGGGAGATGGAGTGTATAAGTCAGTCGATGGAGGGGAGAGCTTTACGCATATGGGACTCAAGAGTACCCATCATATTGCCGAAATAGCCATAGACCCTGAAAACTCCGATGTTATTTATGTAGCTGCGGTAGGGCACCTTTGGGGCTACAAAGGAGACAGAGGACTATATAAATCCGTTGACGGAGGTAAGAACTGGCGTAAATTAGGCAAGGGCCTGCCGGATGATGGTAAGACGGGCTGCACCGAAATTATCATTCACCCAGAAAATCCAAACATATTATTTGCCGGTTTCTACCATCGGTTAAGACAACCTTATTGGTACACAAGTGGCGGCGAAAAAGGCGGAATGTTTAAGAGCACGGATGGGGGAGAGAGCTGGACTAAACTGGAAAAGGGATTACCTACTGGGGAAACGGGGATGATTGATATTTCTATTTGTCAGAAGTTCCCAGATATCATGGTTGCCGCCGTCGAAGCAGATGAGAATCTACCGGAAGGAGTGCCAGGGTCAGGCGTTTATCGCTCAGATGACGGTGGGGAAAGCTGGAACTTTCTGCTAAAGCATGCCGTCCGCCCATTCTATCATGGCCAAATAGAAATAGACCCCAATGATCCACAAAACATCTATGTCGTTTCTCGAGATTTCCATTACTCTACGGATGGTGGCGAAACCTTTTCCCGGCCCCGATGGGCTCGGGATGGTGGCGACGACCACGACCTTTGGATCGCCCCCCATGATAGCAAAATTATGTACCATTGCACGGACCAAGGATTGAGATTGACCGTGGATGGTTGTAAGTCTTTTCTCTCTTTCAATAACATGGCTATCGGCCAATATTATGCTATCGGAACAGATATGCGTGATCCTTATTGGGTGGTTGGAGGGTTACAGGATAATGGCCTATGGATTGGACCAAGTAATAGCCGAGAAGTTAGAGGGATTCTGAATATGCACAACACTTGGGTTGGCGAAGGAGATGGATTCCATGCTCAAATAGATCCTACCGATTGGCGTACCCTATATCTCGTTAATCACGTCGGCTTCGCCACGCGCCTTAATCTAGAAACACGAGAACATGAATACATTACCCCTACCCCTGAGACTACACTGAATTTTGCCGATCATTTTGATCCTGATTTTGAAGAAACGGCCATCGAGTATACCATTAATCCGGGTGAACAGTGGTTCTTTTACGAAAACCTGGAACGCCCCTTACTGCCACCGCAATTCCGCTTCAATTGGAGTAGCCCTTTGGTTCTGTCTCCCAATAACCCCAATACGCTTTATTTCGGCGGGAATTATCTTTTTAAATCGGTTGATCAAGGTAAAAAGTGGCGTATCATAAGTCCCGACCTCACAGCTAATGACCCTAAGTGGCGAAACCCGAGTAAAAGCGGATATCTCACCAACAGTGTGACCGGTGGGGAAAATCATTTTACCATTATAACTGCCGGAGAATCCCCGGTAAACGAGGCAGTCGTCTGGGTAGGAACCGATGATGGTTTTATCCATGTCACGCAGGATGGGGGTACGAATTGGGAAGAGGTAGGAAAGAACCTCCCGGGCATCGACAATAGGATTTGGGTAAGCCGCGTCACGCCTTCTGCCTTCGTTGAAGGACGCTGTTATGTGACGCTGGATAATCATCGCTATGATGATATGAAGCCGTATGTGTTCGTAACAGAGGATTTTGGAAAAAACTGGGAGAATATTACTGGAAACCTACCAGAAGACTTCAGCACCTATGTGATTAAAGAGGATCCGGAAAATCCTAATTTACTCTTCATTGGAACGGAAGAAGCAGTCCATTTTTCCTATAAAAGGGGCAAGGACTGGGTTCCACTGATGGCCAAAATGCCTACGGTAGCGATCCACGACCTAATCGTACATCCAAGAGAAGGTGATCTGATCGCAGGAACACATGGCCGAAGCATTTGGATATTGGACGATATTAGCCCTTTGCGGCAACTTCATGATAGCATCCTTACCCAGCCAATACACCTTTTTGCTGGGAAGCCGGCCACTCAATGGAGAAGAATTAATACGGGCCGAAAACAACCCACTTTTGAGTTTAGAGGCCAGAACCCAAGGTACGGTGCACCCATTCAATTCTGGATCGGAGATTCCTCTATCGATAGCATCTCAATCATGATACGAGATCCATTTTCGGAGCAGGAGGTAAGTTGGAGAACAGCAGTTCAGCCTGGACTTAATCGAAAGTACTGGTCTTATCGTTTTCCTACTTCAACAGCATCTACTGTGGCGCTCAAAAGTCAGCTTACCAATGTAGTACAACACCTAGAAGGAGTATTAACTAGTTCAGGACATAAAGAATTGCTAGCGCAAGTTAAGATAGACCTATCGAATGCTACAACAGCAACAGAGCTAAATGAGATTAGAGGACTTTTGGTAGAGCAATTCTCAGGATATGCCGCTGGTAGGCCCTTTTTTGGAGAGAAACTACAACCAATAATGGCCCATCCCGGGAGGTATCAAGTAAATCTGATTTCCAAAAAACACAAAACAACTGGCTGGTTAAACCTCAGGGCTGACCCATTGCTAAATAAGTAGTTGACCACAACAATCGGCTGAAATTTTGGTTACATTGATGCCTTATCTGGGGAAATGAGATCATGTCTAAAAACATGATTGTCCCTAGTACCAAGTCTATGGTCATATTTTCGATAGGAGTTTCAAGCCAGTTCAAAGAGTAAAGGCAATGAAAATGAGCTAAATACACCATTTGTTTTGTATATTAGACATCTCTACTTGGATCGACCCTCTGATCTACTATGCACAATCACATCTGCTAACCCGCCAAACAAACAAAAAGCATTTCTGAGGTGCTTGTTTCGCTTATCGAAACCAAGCCTTCTAGTTATTCCATGAACGGGTAATGATTTTTTTGGATAAAGCCTAGTCGAACATTAATTTAAATATGAGCGGACAGAATCGCATTCTGGTTGGCATTTTAATTGTCATCTGGGCAGCGTATGGTTTTTGGCAAACGGCCAATCGAGAACTGCTGCAAGATGCACCAGAGGGTACCGTAAGACTCGATCTTTGGATGGTCTTACCCTTCTTAATTGCTATTACCTTAGCACTATTATTTGTAATACTTAAGGATAGGCGAAAGCATCCTTTGGATAATGAGCATACAGGGGAGGATGACTGATCAGCGCCAAGACAATTCTATAAAATATCTATTCGCATTACATACATATCCGCTGTCATAAACAGTTGGGATTGATCCTCATTAAATGCACAGTTGGATGTGGCTTGTCCCGTCAAGATAGTTCCTAAGTGTTGTCCACTAGGGCTGATTATCAACACTCCTCCCGGGCCGGTGGCAAAGAGCGTTCCATTGCGGTGTACCTTGAGGCCATCCGGGAGTCCTTTTCGTTCAGATCCAACCATATTAGTCGCATCGAATAGGATACGGCCATTTTCAACGCCATTTTCGGTTAAGTCAAAGGCCATCCAAATTGCTTTTTGGGGATCAGAGTTGGCCACATAAAGTGTCTTTTCATCTGGAGAAAGGGCAATACCGTTTGGGCGAGTCATCTCATCGGTGAGTAGAACAGTTTTCCCATCCAACCCTAGTTTGTAAACACCTTGAAAAGGTATTTCTTTGCTAGGGTCATCCATCTTACCCTCCAAACCATAAGGAGGATCCGTGAAAAATAACTCTCCTTTACTATTGTATGTGGCATCGTTGGGACTATTGAATCGTTTCCCATCGTAAGAATCTGTCAGGGAGGTAAACTCTGCAGCAGGTGCTTCAAGTGGAGCATTCATCAGGGCGAGGCGGCGATCGCCGTGCTGACAGAGGACGAGTTGCCCTTCTTTATTCAATAACAAACCATTGGAACCTGGCTCCCCGGTACGTTCCTTTTCACCGGTGTAGCCAGAAGGTTTGAGATATAGTTTTTTACCTTTCTTTTCAGTCCAGCTGTATATGCTATTTGGCGGAATATCGGAGAACAATAACATTTTTTGATCAGCCACCCACAATGGACCTTCAGACCAGTCGAAACCTTCTGCAATGATTTGCGGCAGCGTTCCAGGAGCAATGAATTGATCCAATTGATCTTCGATTTTCTCAATCTGTCCTGTGCTTTCGTAAGTAGGGGTGGTTTCTTCTGCCTGTTCTTGGCCTTCAGATTGGTTTGATTGGCAATTTGCCAGGAAGAAAAGGAGTGCTAAAGCTAATAGTAGGTTGATGGATTTTCGCATGATAAGAAAATTGAAGGAAGGATAGTCAATAGTCATGATTGACCCAGAAAGTTGGTTTTCGAATTAAAAGTAGCAAAATATAGGTCGCAAAGGGTCAAACCACTTTGACAAAAATTATTCTTTAGAAAGGAGAAAAGGTCAATTGCTGCCCGAAGGTGTGAGTTGCAAGATGGCCTCCTTGATAGATTGCTGCTCCAAATGACTCAATAACCAAGGGCGGATATCTAAGAACACAAAGGCGCGACGTTCATACGGCTTCTCTGCTAATTCATTAAGGTCTTCAAGACAATGTTGCATTTCTTCCTTGGCTCTCCGAGGGTCAAGTTTGGTGATCTTCTTGAAAAGCTGCAGAATTCGTAGGGGAGTGGAGCTGATTTTCTGTGTTTTCTGGAAGAAGCGTTGCGTGGTATTAAGTAGGTAATCTGTAACAATGTCATTGTGTTGGTCGTGGTGTGCCATTAGAAGTGAGAGGCGAGTATAGATTTGGAGATCCGCCCGTAGATGCTTGCCTGGATGGTTCAAGATCTGATTTAGATAGTCTATTCCTTTGTCGATCAGACCATCCCGCAGATAGAGGTGGGCTATTTTATATTGTATGATCATCACCTTATGTGGATCTAAGCGATCTTGAATCCCTGCTAGTTTTTCTAGTATCTGATGTACTTGTTGCTCCACATCCTCTATTAAGGGGAAGAGCAGAAGTCGGTTGACTTGGCCATTGATCAAGAAGAGACGATGTTGAATAGAAGCAATTTCGGACCAGATGATATCAGCGGCATCAGCACAGGCGTGCAAGGTAGTATGCGCATCTAAAAACGTACCCCCATCCCTAAGGCAAAATGAAATTAGGCTACGGTAATGTAAGCCCTTTAGATATATTTCGAGGTCTTTATTGATCATGGCAGGTTCAGCCTGAAAAAGCTGTACCCATTCATTGGCATACCTTAGACATGACTCAAAATCAAGCCTACAATAGTACAGCCAGAAGTAAGATTGGTTGAGGTAAACCTTTTCAAAAAAAGTCAAATACTGTTCGTTCAGCGGAGGCGCTAGCTCCTGGAAGAACTGTTGAATCTCTTCCTTGTCCTCGTCATTCTGAGCCGGCCCTTCGTTGATAAAGTGTCTTTGTAATCCCAATTTGAGATTAGATAGTTCTGTTACGCTATTAATGACTTGTTTTCTGGATTGGGCTTCTTCTATGAGGTCTAGAATTCGTTCAGTACTAGCTCTGGTGATATGTCTAGATTCAATTCGCTTTTCGAATTCTACGATTTCCAGGTGGAGATGATCTTTATGGCTCTTTCTGGCGAGCTGTTTACTCTTGTTGAGAAGCTGTAGCGCTTCGAGATATAGGTTTTTCTGGTAGAGAATGGTAGCAAAGTCTGTTAACTCCCTAATTCGGATATCTAGTGAACGTTGATTGTACAAAAGGCGGAGACTGGTCAGTAAGTGTTGATATAGATGGCGCTTAAGGCTTGAATATTGACTTTGTGTTTTTACCTCTAGCTTGTTTAACAAGCTGTTTTCGTCAATATCCCCATTCTTCTCCAGTAGGTCAAAAAGTGATAAGAACTTCAACTCTCCTTCCTGTTGAATTTTTCGAGCATAAAGCCGAAAATTCCTCTTTTCCGCTTTGGTCAGAGATAAAATGAGTCGATTTAATAATTCTGATTTTGAGATGGGCATAGCAAAATAGCTTATCAGGTCCTTATGACGTAGAACAATAAATTCTCTAGCTACTGCTGCCTGCTTTATTTAATTTGATTAGGGTTAGTTCACTTGAAATTAAATTTGGAGAACCCTTTCAAGCCTTGTTGCTGTGTGATTGTTGGCTATGTCAATTTAAGGAAAAATCGGTTGTGAGAGGTGGATCGAATAGAACTAACTTTAAGACAGTCATCAAACAATAAGGTTTAAAAATACCTTGAGTTTCCTGTTTAGGAGAAGCTAGAGCCAAAAGAACACCCCCGCCAAATTGGCACAAGGATTTAGGAAAAGACCCTCGGTCTGACAGCCATTCCTATGCCTTGGTGGGAAAACATTAGCATTTATTAACACTTTAAAACTCACTAGATTATGGCCTTACGATTACGATTGAGTGCGTTTTTTCTCCATCTAATGTTGGTCAGTCTAATGGCGAATGGAACTACTGCAGACAAAGCTATTTCTGGCGTTGTCTACGGTGATGGCGAGCCCTTGATTGGGGCGACAATTGCTGTTAAGGGTACTGCAAAAGGTACTATTACTGACATTGACGGAAAGTTCGAATTATCAGGTATTCCCGAGGATGCGGAAGTATTGGTAATCTCCTACACGGGTTACACTCCTCTGGAGATGGAGATCGGGACCACCACCTTTTTTGAAATCACATTATCGGCTAGCAATATTGTACTGGATGAGGTTGTGGTAACTTCCTTCGGCATTGAACGGGCAAAAAAGGCCTTAGGTTATGCGGTTCAGGATGTAGATGCGGCAGAATTGGTAGAGGCTAGATCTACAAATGTCGTCAATAGTTTATCAGGTCGTGTGGCGGGAGTACAAATTGCTGCTGCTAACGTACCCGGTGGCGGTTCACAGGTGACGATCCGAGGTAACAGTTCTATTCTAGGAAACAATCAGCCACTGTATGTAATTGATGGAGTGCCTATGGAAGGTGATTTTGCTGCTCCAATTGCGGGGGCTTCAGAAAACAACGTTTATGGTGGTGGTATTTCGGAGATTAGTCCAGATAACATTGCTTCTATCACCGTCTTAAAAGGACCCAATGCTGCTGCCCTCTACGGAGAAAGAGGTAGTAATGGAGTAATTCTGGTTACTACTAAAGACGGTAGCGGAGTAGAGGGCTTGCAAGTAGAATACAATGCAAACCTTACCTACGAGCAACCTTTCGTAGTTCCTGAATTCCAGGATATTTATGGCGGTGGTAATGGATACGTGACTTGGTACGCAGATGGTCGAAATGGAGGAGTCACTGACCCATTGGCCATTGAGCAGTTCCAAGCAGCTTACGGCACTAGTTACCCCTTAAATGGTACGGCAGGTGTGGATGAAAGTTGGGGTGCGCCAAGGGATGGACGCCTGGTTAGACATTGGTGGTCAGGTGAAGAAGTAGCACCTTTGGTTCCTGTTCCAGATAGCTGGGAGAATTTCTGGGAAACGGGTAGCACTAAAACCCACAACTTAGCTGTTTCCAGCAACTACGGTACCGGGAATATCCGCCTTTCACTGGGTAGACTAGACCAAAAAGGAATCTTATACAACAATGATTTTCGCCGTACGAACTTCCGAGTGAACATCAACCATCAACTGGCAGATAAGGTTCGGATGAAGGTAAGTACCGAGTATATTAAGTCAGGCTCTGATAACCGTCAGCAACCTGTTTTCTGGGAACCACAGACTTGGCACCATCGCCATGATGATTGGGGCTTATTGAAGCGATATGAAGAGTTTATGGATGTTCATATCACTCGCCCTGACGATGAGTACCCATATGCCAACTGGCAGCACTCTTTTGCCATGAACCGCTTTTATGAGCAAAAAGTGTTAACCCGTGCCAATGACAAGGATCGCTTCGTAGGGAATGTGTCTTTGACCTATGACATTACACCTGACCTTGATCTTCTTGTACGAGGGGGAACCGATGTTTGGACAGATACAAGAATATCGGTAACGCGAAATGAAAGAGTAAAAAGTGGAGCGGCTAGAACGCAAGCTTACAATGAAAACGTAGTCAGAAGGCAAGAAACCAACTTTGATGCGATTCTGACTTTTGATAAATACTTGAATGAGGACCTATCTTTGACCGCCTTCGCAGGGGGCGCTTACCGAAGTAACTATTTCAAACAGAATTATATTGGCGTAAATGACGTAACCATTAATGGTCTCTACAATGTCGCCAACAATGCTTCTATCAACACTAACCGTAGTGCCATTGGTGAATATGAGACGCAGAGTGTCTTTGGTTCAGTAAGTTTAGGCTATAAGAGCTTCTTATACTTGGATGTTACTGCGAGAAATGACTGGTCTTCTACATTGCCAGTTAGTAACAACTCCTACTTCTATCCTTCTGTTTCTCTAAGTTCTGTGTTGACCGAAGCCTTCAATATCGAGAGTAAAATCCTTTCTTATGCTAAAGTCAGAGCGAGTTTCGCAGAGGTGGGAAGTGCTACAGATCCTTATCAGTTGCAGCAAGTATTTACACCGCAAGATCCATGGAACGCCTCCACACCCGTATTCTCTCAGAATTCTGTGATTGCCAATAGCAATTTACGACCACAGCAAACGTCTAGTTACGAATTTGGTGCTGAGATGAGATTCTTCAACGGCCGTATCGGAGCGGACTTCTCTTACTACAACCAGACTACTACAGATCAGATCATCCCATTGGCCGTTTCTCCTACCACAGGATACCCTGAGGTTTTGATCAATGCGGGCGAGATGAATAATAAAGGCTTTGAAGCCTCTATCTACGGAACAGTATTGAAGTCTAACAGTGGTCTAAATTGGGATGTGGCCTTCAACTTTGCACAGAATAGAAGTGAAGTGGTAGAACTATTTACCGATGCCAATGGCAATGAATTGGAAACGATCGTACTACACTCGAGAAGAGGTTTGAGTTTGGAGGCGAGAGTAGGACAACCCTATGGAACCATGTTTGGAAGTGCTTATGCACGAGTACCTGATGGCGAATATGCTGGCCAAATCATCTTCAAAGATGGTATTGCACAGAAAGAAAGTACCCTTCAACAAATTGGTAATGTAACCCCTGACTGGCTTGGCGGATTCACTTCGAATTTCAGCTACAAAGGATTTTCACTCAGCTTCCATATCGATGCTAAAATTGGCGGAGATATTGCCGATGAAAGTTCCTCAACAGGAATGCAAACAGGTATTTATCCGATCACAGCACTTGGGCGTGAAGAGGGCGTGATTGGTGTTGGCGTGAAGAACATTGGTTCGGCAGAAAACCCTGAATATGTACCTAATGATGTGGTGGCTCCTACCAAATCAGTTACCAGAATGCTGAGCGTTCGTTCAGTCAACGAAGGTGCAGTTTTCGAAGCTAGCTATGTGAAACTAAGAGAGGTAAGCCTTTCTTACGCGCTTCCTACGAAGTTGCTTTCAGCATCCAAGTTTATCAAGGGGGCCAGACTCTCTTTAGTAGGCCGTAATGTAGCGATGCTATACAACACGCATTCACAAATTGATCCGGAATTAAACATTTACGGAGGTAACCTTCAAGGAGCCCTCTTCTATGTAAGTCTTCCTTCGACGCGCAGCGTAGGTCTCAATCTAAACTTGATTTTCTAAACCAGCTTCTTAATCAAAACTGACAGTAATGACTTTCAATATAAAAACAAAAGCCTGGATGCTGATCTGCTTATTGATAGGAGCAGGTGCATGTACCGACGGTTTTGAAGAATTAAATACCAATCCAAATGATCCCGTAGCCGTACCGGCTGATGTGGTATTCCCATATGGCGTTCGGGAGGCCATCGACCGAATCCATGGACACCGTACCCGCTTGGAGCGCTTAGGCCTTGACGGCGGAATGCTGTGGGTTCAATATTTTGCTCGCAATCAGTACACCAACGAGGGAGACACCTACAATCCTGATGCTTCCATGCGTAACAACAATTGGAAAGGTTTTTACAACGAATCTTTGATCAACCTACAGACAGTAATCGATATTACTGGCGATCCTGAAAATGCGCAATTCAATGAAAACTTTCAGGCGGCAGGAATTATCATGAGGGAATACGTCTTTTCCGTGGTCACGGATACTTGGGGAGCTATCCCCTACTCTGAAGCTCTCAATGGATCTAAAACTGGCAATCTGGTACCTGCCTATGATAGTCAGGAAGCTATTTATGCCAGTATGCTGGAAAACTTGAAGCTAGCCGCGGACCTGTTAGATCCAAGCGGAGATCCGATCAAAGGAGATATTCTATTCAATGGTGATATTGTTCGCTGGCAGAAGTTTGCCAATTCATTAAGATTAAGATTAGCCAATCGACAAGCCGCTAAAAAACCGGCTGAAGCATCCAAAGTCTTTGGGGAGATTTTGGGCAGCCCATCTACCTACCCCATCTTCACCAGCAATGACGATTATGCCTTGCTAAACCATGAGTCTCGACTAAATGATAACAATAACAATGCGTGGAATGAGATCATGGTGGTAGATGGCAGAGAAGATTGGTCTATTAGTAACACCTTGATCGATGCAATGACAGATGGTGAAGGGAACCCCACTGATCCTCGTATTACTGTTTATGCTGAACCAGCAGCAGCTGGGGAGATGGCTGGGAAACTAGCAGGAGCCGTGAATGGGCTTCCTGAAGCTATTGCCAGTGTTTTTATTAACACGGCATCTCGGCCTGGTAAGTGGTTTACTCGAGAATCAGCCCCCTTCTTCATTATGACCTACAGCGAACTTCTCTTTGTACTAGCAGAAGCGACACTTGATGGGGATTACACTGCCGGATTAACCGCAAAGGAATATCTGGATATGGCGGTTGAAGCCAGCTTTGACCAATATGGCCTAACTGCACCTGATGGCTACATCGAAAGCCTAGTGGCAGATAAGGAAACGATCATGACAGAAAAATGGAAGGCCCTGTTCAGTCAAGGTATTGAAGCTTGGACGGAGTATCGTCGTACGGGCTTCCCGTTGCTTCCAGAAGCGGATAATCGTGCCATTTTTGAGAATAACGGCCAAGTCCCTACGAGACTACGATATCCAGAATTAGAGTATTCATTGAATGCGGCTAATCTAGATATAGCCACTGGCTTGAATGGTGGACCAGATGATAAGCTTACTCCACTTTGGTGGGTTGAATAAGAATCAATAAAAGTAGATTTCTCGTGATCAGATTGGCGAGAGAGGGGTAACCCTCAATCCCCCTTTCTCTCGCCTAACCTAAAAATTGAAGACATGAAAAAATTAAGATATAGTGTGGCACTGAGCCTTTTGGTCGGACTGCTTTTCTCTTCTTGTACCAAGGATGACTTAGCGTTTGATGTCATTGAATCTCCTGTCTTAGCCGTTTTTGAGGACATGGGTGATGGGGCGAACAACCTGACGGTGAAGGCCACTTTCTATGACTTGGACAAGAGTGGGATTTTAGATAATGCAGTTGGGATTGACTCGACCCCCGTAGCTAATCTAGAGATCTCTGTATTTATTCTCGCTAATCAGCTAGTGGAGACACTTACCACAGATAGCAATGGCGAGGTAGTATTTGATGTTCCATTTTCCAATCTAACTGGGGCTAGTCGCCTAGAGTGGGTTGGTAAATACGACGATATAGATTTTAGGATTTTTCACAATTTCTGACAATAGGACGGGGGCTTGCTTTGCTCGTCCCCACTTTTAGAAAATCATTACACCCTAGACTTCGGTCTTTTAATCGCTTTTAAATAATGATCATGACAAAGAAAATCGACAGAAGGAGCTGGTTAAGATCCACCGCACTAGTAACAAGTAGTTTTGCCCTTACGCCTAGTTTGAAAGCCTTTGCTATGCATGAGGCTTCAGCTGCACCAAATTTCAAGGCCTGGGATTGGGAACGTAGCTACGCGGCTCGGCCTGACATTACAAAACTCAAAGCACGATTATTAGCAAACGAAAATCCATATGGCCCGTCTGACAAGGTCCGCTTAGCTATCATGGAGTCTGCAGGAATTGGCAACCGTTATGGACATACTGCTGCCGCTAAATTGATCGATATGATCGCTGAAAAGGAAGGAGTTACACCTGAGCATATCATGTTAGGACCTGGTTCCACAGATATGTTGGAGAAGACGGCGATTACTCACTTCATTGATGGGGGTAACATTGTATCTGCTGATCCAGCCTATATGTCTTTGATCAAAACGGCGATGGCCTTCAAGGCGGAATGGAAAAGTGTGCCTTTAACTAAAGAGTGGGCTCATGATTTGCCTGCTATGGAAGCTGCAGTAGATAAAGACACCAAACTGGTATATGTCTGTAATCCCAATAACCCTACCGGAAGTATCACGGAAAGTAAAGCTTTGTGGAGTTTTTGCGAAAAGGTAGCAGATAAGGCACCCATTTTTGTGGATGAAGCCTATCTGGAGTTTTTAGACAAACCTGAAAGCGCAAGTATGGTGGGTTTGGTGAAGAAAGGAAAGAATGTGATTATCGCTCGTACCTTTTCTAAGATTCACGCGATGGCTGGACTTCGAGTAGGCTACATAGTTGGTCTTCCTGAAACATTGGAAAAGATCAGTTCTATGGTAAGAGGAAACATGGGGATGAGTATTACTTCCTTGAAGGGAGCTATGGCAAGTATGGAGGATTTGAAGTTCCAGGAGAACTCACAGAAGTGGAATAAAGAAACCCGTGAGTATGTCTGCGAAGAATTGAAAAAGCTCGGTTTTGAGCCAGTACCTTCTTACACCAGCTTCGTCTTGTTCCAAATTGAGATGGAAGGTAAACCGTTCTTGGAAAAAATGTTCGGCAAAGGTGTTGGAGTAAGAGCCTTTGAAGTTTTTGATAAACCTTATTGCCGAGTGAGCATGGGTAAAATGAACGAAATGAAACTATTCGTTGAGACCTTAAAGCAGGTCCTCGTCTAGTAAAAGCGCATAAATGAGGTAAGTTATTTAGACAGAAATAGTTACGGATGAAGGAGGGCTAGGTCATATTCAAGTGCAAAAGCGTATTAGGATTTTGGCCTTCCTCCCTCCTGTTCATGATGAACGTGACTGTAGTCCAATTTACTAATGGGTAGAGGACAAATCGAGTTGCGATGGATGAAAATTGCTTGTCCCTGCCCTTGAAATAGATGAAAGAAATGGGCCTAGCTATTCATAAAACATTAGCATTTCTTCTACTGATTTTACTCGGATTTCTATTAAAACGAAAAATCACTAGTAAAGAACAATTAGGTGGCATCAAAGCAGTCATCCTTAGTGTAGCACTGCCGGCCACCATTTTCATAGCGTTGTTGAAGATTGATATTAAACCGGCTTTGATTTTTTTACCTATTATAGCTCTTTTTGTGAATGTCGTGATGTTAGGGGCAGCCCGTTTGGTGCTGCCTTTCTTTCGTTTTGACAAGGATTCCCCTGAATTCCGGACATTGGCCTTGCTACTGGCATCTTTTGCACCGGGCTTATCCTGCTTTCCATTCTTAGCAGAATACTGGGGAGAAGAAAGTTTAGCTCATGCGGCTTTAGCAGATGTGGGTAATAAAGTCTTCGTTTTGATTCTGCTGTACCTGTTGGCAATGCACTGGTATTATCAACTCTTGAAAAAGCGACAAGGGAAATTGGAAACTCAAGGAGAGAGTAGGGTGAAAAGCCTTTTGATCTCATTGGGTAGGGAGCCAGTAAATATGGTGATGTTAGTCGCCATTATCTTATTGTGCTTTGGTCAGAACCTTTCTGCCTTGCCTACTTTTATGCAGGATGCCATCACGAGAATGAGTGTCCTAATGACACCGCTCGTTTTAATATTTATTGGTTTAGCGGTAAAGGTCAGGCGAAAGGAAATGATCAATATTTTGCAATTGCTCATGGCGCGGTCAGGCTTCGCCTTTGTACTGAGCGGCATTATGCTCCTATTTATCCCTGCAGCAGTGCCAATTGGCTTGGTTCTGGTTGCAGTGGTATTCCCACAAAGCGCTTGTAGTTTTTGGCCATTTGCTCATATGACCGCTATAGAAACCCTAGAAAAGGATATGCCTCAGCGCACCTTTAATCTGGATTTGGCACTGAATATTCTAGCGTTTTCATTGCCGTATTCTACTACCATGATCTTGATAATTTGCTCCTTTGGCAACTTCTTTGCCAACCCGACCTATTTGTTTATCGTGGGAGCTGGCTTGATAGGGTTTAGTATTGTCTCTTTTGTAATGGGTAAGGTGAAAAGCAGAAGAGGAAGAGTACAACTGGCTGAGGAGAGTATTCCGCTTGGCGTCAAGAAAGCCATCAGTTAAGTATATATTATCACACTTAGTTCTAGTATGAAAAAACGCTAAAATTTGAGGTAGGCCATTGATTCTAAGAATCGGTGGCCTATTGTTAGTTTATCTACTTGCTGTAATGTTGTAGGGAAATCTACTGTTGGAGCGTAAGTTCTCGAGCTGCTTTCATGGGAATGCCAATGCATTTCTTTTCCATGTAGGTTAACATTCTCTCAAGGAGCTCACGAGTGGAATCATCTAGCGTTTCGACTTCCTTTTGGAAGACTTCATTTAAGGCTTTACTCTTGACAGCCTTGATCGCCTCAGGCACTTGTCGCATGGCCAATTCCAGCTTTCGCTGTTGAATCAGACTTGGCATATCCTGCTGAAATTGCACTAGAAGTTTCTTGGCTTTGACAATTTCCTGTTCCCGGAAAGCTAAGTTTTCTTTGGCAAGTTGTCTAAGACCTTCTATCTCGATATAGTTGATCTGGAATGTTTCTACTACGTCCTTGGCAACATTGTTCGGAATAGCCAAGTCAATAACTACCTTTTCGTCAGTCTCACCAGCTAGTAGACTTCTGTATAGATCTTCTTGAATAATGGCTTCTGTCGCCCCAGTACAAACGATCATGGCATCGAAGCCATCCTTGTAGCTGCTTAGGTCTTGCAGTGGTAGCGCCTTCCCTCCTAAATTCTTCGCAATCTTTTGCGCTTTGTCCAAGCTCCGATTGAAGACAACCACATTATGGTAGTTATGTTTGGCTAAAAATTTGGCAGCCAATGCATTGGTTTGCCCCGCGCCAATCAATAGAATACGAGCTTCCTTTGGCAGATTACTTTTCAACAACTTCTGTATCGCTAAGCTGACAATGGAAACGGGTTTATCACCAATCCTTGTATTTGCGTACACTGATTTTGCCGCCTGAACAGCTTGCTGAAAAATTATTCTAATTAAATCACCAGATAAACCCCACTGGCGAGATAGCTCATAGGCTTCTCGCATTTGACCTAATATCTGACGCTCTCCAATTACCAATGAATCAATAGAAGCCGCAACATCCAAGAGGTGTTCCATAGCTTCTTCTCCTTCTAGGCTGAAAACAATTTCATCGATCTTTTCAATAGTGGATAGAGACAGGTCTGAATTAACGGATTGGAAGAAATGACTGGTGAAGGTGGAGTCAATGTCTCGGCCAGTTGTAAACATGTACATCACCCTGTTACAGGTAGATACGTACAACAATTCATCTAATTCGAATTGTTGCTTCAACTTTTCTAACCTGGATTTCAACTCTTCAGAGTTGTTTGACTTTATCACGAAATTACCAATCTCATTGAGGTTGGTACGTTTATGCGTGACGGTCAAAATTTTTAGATGTGATAACATGATTCCTTTGATTCCGAAAATAGGCGGTCCGTGACAGTTACAAATATAAGTGGTCACATATGTATCAATGTCATGCTTCTGTAAACATGTCCTTAAGCCGTGGATATGTCTCCTTAATGCTGACTTTCCTGCGCCAAATTGACAATTGTGGATGGCAAGGCAAGTAAAAAAAACGTATCTTAGCGTAAATTCGCTAAATTCAAATTTAATTTTTTATAAACTGTTTTAGGTTTTCAGCTGCGTAGATAGGATTCACGATAGATACTGGTTTAGATAAATGTGTAGCACTGATGCCTTTTAACCAATAAAATCCCTCAATATGTTTTTTGCCCTAAATGAAGAGCAACTAGCCGTGCAGGAGGCGGCAAGAGAGTTTGCGCAGAAAGAACTAAAGCCTGGCGTCATTGAACGTGATAGCACTATGGCATACCCTACGGAGCAGGTACGTATGATGGGAGAATTAGGGTTTATGGGAATGATGGTATCACCAGAGTATGGTGGCGGAGGAATGGACACGATTTCCTATGTACTGGCCATGGAAGAAATATCCAAGATTGATAATTCCTGTTCCGTAATCATGTCGGTCAACAACTCCTTAGTTTGCTGGGGGCTAGAAACTTATGGAACGGAGGCTCAAAAAGCCAAGTACTTGACTAAGCTGGCCACTGGAGAGTGGATTGGTGCTTTTTGCTTGTCCGAACCTGAAGCAGGAAGTGATGCCACCAGTCAACGGACTACAGCAGTGGACATGGGAGATCATTACTTGTTAAATGGTACTAAGAATTGGATTACCAATGGAGGAAGTTCCAAGGTACATTTGGTTATTGCTCAAACAGATGCAGATCTAGGACATAAAGGCATCAATGTATTCATAGTAGAATCAGACTGGGAAGGAGTGAGCGTCGGCGCAAAAGAGGATAAGTTGGGTATTAGATCATCGGATACTCACACAATCATGTATTCCGATGTGAAAGTACCTAAAGAGAATCGAATCGGCGAAAACGGATTTGGCTTCAAGTTTGCCATGAAGACCTTGACTGGTGGACGTATTGGGATCGCGGCTCAGGCGCTCGGGATCGCGGGAGGTGCTTATGAGCTGTCGGTGGCTTACGCCAAGGAAAGAGAAGCTTTTGGAAAGCCAATTGCTAGACATCAGGCTATTGCTTTCAAACTAGCTGATATGTTTAAAGATATCGAGGCTGCCAAGATGTTGGTGTACCGCTCAGCCTGGTTGAAGGATCAAGGGATGGACTATAGTTCGGCTAGCTCCATGGCTAAACTCTTCGCCTCAGAAGCCGCTATGAAGCATACTGTTGAAGCGGTTCAGGTGCATGGTGGATATGGTTTCGTAAAGGAATATCACGTAGAGCGAGGGAACCTCTGAGGTTCAGCGCATCGTTATGTCAAGAAACTTATTGAAAGGACAATTGTACATTCCGGTGACAGGTCCCGGTGTACATGTGTAGAGACAAAAGCTGGGAACTAGTTTCTGTTCTGATATAAAAGGAACGGCTAGTTCGTTAAGAAAAATAAAAATTATCCAAAGTACTCATCCAAAGTTTACGATTTTTCGTTAAAACAAGGCGTGAGGGAGAAGTTGTAAGGGTTAAAAGTGTACCGGCTTGAAAATCCTTTATACCATCCCATAACGCCTTTTTTTATGTTTTTTGCATCTTTATAAGATATATGCATACATCCATCCAAATTGCTAAGATCTGGGGTATTCCCATCCGCCTACATTGGACCTTCGTGTTGGTCATTGGCTGGCTAGTATATCTGGGAATTCCAGATTGGCAGTACTTTCGTGGGCAACGAGCGATCTGGATGTTCATCTCTGTTTTAGCGGTCTTCATTTGTATTCTTTTGCATGAATTGGGACATGCTTTTATGGCTCGACGATATGGCGTGCAGACTTTACAGATTATGCTATCACCGATCGGAGGACAAGCCATTTTAGAAAGAATGCCGAAGCAACCGAGGAAGGAATTGTTTGTGGCTCTGGCAGGTCCAATCGTCAATGTAATCCTAGCAGTCTGTGCTTTACCATTTTTATATTGGGTTCCGGCTGAAAAATTGGCCCACTTACCGCAGTTTTTTGGCAATCCCAATGGTAATACCTTCCTCCGTTTAGATATGGATGAGCGCTTCATCATTGGTTTTGTCTTACTAAATTTCTTGGTAGCGCTGTTCAACCTCATACCTGCCTTCCCCTTGGATGGAGGGCGAATACTACGGGCCTTGCTGAGTATGCGTATGAATAAGCTTGGAGCTACCAGGATTGCCACTTTTCTAGGACAAGGTTTTGCGGCACTAATCGTCCTTTTTAGTGTATCACAATACAATTGGTTAATGGGGGTCATCGGGCTCTTCATTTTCATCAGCGCAAGTATGGAATACAGATATGTGAAGTTGGATAGTCGTTTACATTCCTTCAGCGTACAAGATATTTTGCGACCACGTTTTACGCGGATTTATCTGGATCAAAACTTAAGTGAAATTGTACAGCAATGGAGAGAGGGATCTGAAAAGAACTTTTTAGTATTTGATCGTTCTGAACAGCTAAAAGGGGTGCTTACTTCTCCAGTCCTAATGGAGCATCATCCCTCAGAAGAGGAGGAGAGGGTGGCTTCACTGGTTATTTCTGAATATGAATCAGTAGCGAAGGAAGACAATCTGATGAAGGTTATCAGATTGATGCAAGAGGAGGATTATGAGATTCTACCAGTCTATGAAGGGGAGGAATTACTGGGAGTAGTGGACTGGAATGACGTCGAACACTTTGTCAGACTACAGAAAGAGCAGGTGAGATAAGTCGCTATTGTTGCTCAAGAAGCTGTAAATAAAAAAGGCCGATGGATATCCATCGGCC
>CAJXPD010000233.1 GCA_913057785.1 uncultured Lewinella sp.
CGAACCTTGAGTCGCCCTGAGAAATCTATGTTTCAAGCAAAAAATGAATTCGGAACCATGTCGAAAAAAACTGTACGCGAAGGCAAAAAAAGAAGCGTGATTAAAGCAATCACTTATCGCACTTCCGCTACTGTAGCCACCTTCACATTGGCCTATGCATTCACGGGGAGCTTAGAGATTGCCGGCCAGATCGGTGTACTTGATTTCGTGATCAAATTCCTCATTTACTACATCAATGAGCGCCTCTGGACCAAGACCAGCTGGGGGTATCAAGATAAAAAATCTATTAAAACAACAGATCAGAATGACTACCTATCACAACACCAGTCAGCAAACGCGCCAGTTGCCAGCCTTGAGCATTAATGAACTGAATGACATTTTCACTCCTTTGACCTTTCAAGAAAGGATTGAAAAACTCTATGAGTATTTCGCGGAGGAAGATGTTTTGCTGACTTCATCTTTTGGTACTAAATCAGTCTTTTTACTGCACTGGTTTAGCCAAATTAGACCAGCTCAGGTAGTCCATTTTCTTGACACTACCTATCACTTCAAAGAGACGATTGCTTACAAAAAGCAACTCACCGAGCGACTTGACCTGAAAGTCATTGATATTTTTCCCGATATCGAGCAGAATATGCTCACCAGAGAGGAAGAATGGTGGGTTGAGCATCGTCGTATGTGTTGCAGCATTAACAAAGTAGCTCCCCTAGAGCCTATTAAGGCACAACATGAAATCTGGGTATCTGGCCTGATGTCTTATCAGACTGAATTCCGATCTCATCTGAATGTGTTCGAGCAACAAGGTGATATCATTAAGTTCCACCCAATAGTGGATATCAACGAAGGAGAGTTCTTGTACTACATGGACCTATTTGACTTACCAAGACACCCGCTTGAGCAAGAAGGTTTTGGTTCTATTGGCTGCACGCATTGTACGCAAAAAGGCAGTGGTAGAGACGGCCGCTGGAAAGGATCTAGCCAAAAAGAATGTGGCTTACATCCATCTTACTTTGTGAAGAAAGAGCAATAATCGACACTCCTCCAGTTTGGGATTATGACAATCTGAGGAGGTTGGTCAACCATTTAATCTATAATTTTGTAATCTTTTAGCAATTAAGCAGTTCCGGAAACCTGCATGTATTTGGAACTTGGTGGCAAGGATCAGATCGTAGACTGTCAAAAGTCATTTTTTAATCGGAGCAGGTTTGAAAACTTGGGATTGTTTTCATCAACGAAAATCTAAGTAAAATGATCCAGACGGATATATTAATTATTGGTGCCGGCCCAGTGGGCTTGTTTACGGTTTTTGAAGCTGGCCTAGTAAAACTCAGATGCCACTTGGTGGATGCCTTACCTCAACCAGGAGGGCAGTTGTCTGAAATTTATCCAAAGAAACCGATTTATGATATTCCTGGTTATCCTTCCATCCTAGCTGGAGAATTGGTAGATCGCTTAATGGAGCAGATCGAGCCATTTAAGCCGGGTTTTACCTTGGGAGAGAGAGCGGAAGAAATCGAAAAGGCAGAAGACGGAGACTTTATCCTTACTACGAATAGAGGGACTAAGATCAAAGCGCCAGTAATCAGCATCGCGGCAGGCTTAGGCTGCTTCGAACCTCGTAAGCCACCGATTGATAACCTGGCTCGTTTCGAAGACAAAGGGGTTGAGTACATTATCAAGGATCCTGAGGTATACCGTGATAAGAGGGTAGTGGTTGCCGGTGGAGGAGATTCTGCCTTGGATTGGACCATTTTCTTGGCTGATGTAGCGGAAGAAGTTACCTTGATTCACCGACGCCAGTCTTTCCGAGGAGCGCCAGACTCTGTTGAGAAAGTGGTAGAATTGGCGGAATCTGGTCGTATTTCCTTAATGACCGATTCGCAAGCCATTGGACTGAATGGGAATGGTAAACTAACCGATGTGGTTATTAAGCATTCGAAGCAGGGACAGATTGTGAAACCCACCGATCATTTCATTCCCTTATTTGGTTTATCACCTAAATTAGGTCCGATCGCTAATTGGGGATTGAACATTACCAAGAATGCGATTGAGGTAGATACTCGAGACTACAGTACTAATGTTGAAGGGATTTATGCGATTGGCGATATCAATACCTATCCTGGTAAACTGAAGTTGATCTTATGCGGCTTCCATGAGGGCACCTTGATGGTACAATCCGCATTCAAATACATTTATCCTGACCAAAAGTTGAGCTTTAAATACACTACGGTGAACGGTGTGCAGGGGTTTGAGGGATAGTGGTTTAGGATAAACAGAGAAAATTTCCATAAGAAAGATAAAGGGGGCATGATGATTATCATGCCCCCCGTTTTTTTCTTAGTCTTTTATGGCTGCTTATACTTGCATGGTAGCCTCACGGAAATGGACAGCCGGCAGGCTCCTGAATTTTTCTGCAGCTTGTTCGGCGGTGATATCTCGTTGTGGGGTAGCAAACATCTCGTATCCTACCATAAATTTCTTAACGGTAGCTGAGCGTAGCAAAGGAGGATAAAAGCTCATGTGAAAGTGCCATTCCGGATGATCCTCGCCATCTGTCGGGCTCTGATGCATACCAGAAGAATAGGGGAAGGATGTTTCGAAGAGATTGTCCATACGAATGGTCAAGCCCTTTAGCATGGCTGAAAAATTGTCCTTTTCAGTTGTTGTCATCTCCCCAATATGTTGGATGTGTCTTTTCGGTACGATCATCAATTCATAGGGCCAAACCGCCCAGAAGGGTACTAAACCTACAAAATCCTCATTCTCCAATACAATTCTTTCCCCTGCTTCCAATTCTTGTTTCAAGTAATCTCCCAGTAGGCTTTGCCCATGCGTTTGCCAATACTCCAATTGCCGATCTGTTTTCTTCCTTACCTCCTGAGGAATGCTTCCCTGTGCCCAGATTTGTCCATGTGGATGTGGATTACTACACCCCATGATGGCGCCTTTATTCTCAAAAATCTGCACATGTTGAATGAAATCTTTACTACCAAGATCTAAATACTCTTTTTGCCAAAGATCAACTACCTTACGAATGGCGCTGAGTTCCATCTCGGGTAGCGTTAAGGCATGATTAGGGGAGAAGCACATGACGCGGCAGATCCCTCGCTCTCCCTTAGCTTGTAAAAGTCCATTCTGGTAGCTAGCTGAAGAAGTATGGGGCAACAAAGCGGCAAAATCATTGGTAAATATGAATACATCTTTGTAGTCCGGGTTGGTGATGTTGCCCGCCCTAGTGTTCCCCGGACATAAATAGCAGTTGGGATCGTATTCCAACCGTTCTCCTTGTGCTGGTTTCTCCATTTTCCCTTGCCAGGGACGTTTGGTCCGGTGCGGCGAAACCAATACCCAGTCGCCAGTCAAAATATTGAGTCTATGGTGAGGATCCTCGTCAAACTGTAAGGCTTGCATAGAATGGTGGTTTAGGCATTCAAAAAAAAGCAATTACTGGAGGTAATTGCCCTTTCAATCGATATGTATGAAACGTAAACTTTGAATCCTTTTATAAGTGTAAAAAAAACACTTATTTTGGAGATTAGGAAATTATTCGGACCTTTTTTCTATCAATTGAGACTATGAGTCATACTTTTTATGATGGGCAGGAAAAGCTTTTAGTAGCAACGGACTGCATTATTTTCGGTTTTGACGATAATACAATTAAGTTGCTTCTATTTAAACGGAAGGTAGATCCGTTGGCTGGTGAATGGTCTCTGATTGGAAGCTTTGTGCGAGAGGAGGAGGGGGCAAATCACGCTGCTGCCAGGGTATTGGAAGAATATACAGGTTTAGAGAATGTGTATATGGAGGAGCTGGGATGTTTTGGAGAAGTAGGGCGTGATCCAGGAGCCAGAGTACTCTCGATCGCTTACTCAGCCCTGATCCGAATTGGCGAATATGATGTTGACTTGGTAGAGCGACACGGGGCAAAGTGGTTCGATTATGATCAGATTCCCGCCTTAGTATTGGATCATAATGAAATGGTAGATATCGCCATTCAAAAGCTGCGCCGAAAGGCCAAATATCAGCCCCTCGGCTTTGAACTCTTACCCGAGAAATTTACTATTCCGCAACTGCAGATTCTTTATGAGTGTATTTATCAACGCCCCTTGGATAAGCGTAATTTTCGCAGAAAGATCCTGAGTATGAATATTCTGGAGAAATTGGATGAGAAGGATAAGTTAGGATCAAAGAAAGGAGCCTTTCTGTATAAATTCGACCGTGATAAATACCAGTCATTGGCACAGAAAGGGATTCTTTTTGAAATCTAGATGGTGCCAAGGAGTAAATGATGTAAGATCTCAATCCTTTTTGGGCTACATGACATTGATATAAATCGGCAAAGCCTCCAAGCTCATGAGAATCTCCTTTTGCTGATTGTCATCGATCTTAAATAAGGTAAGTAGGAGGCGCGCTGCTTGAGGGATGATCACTTGAGGGTCCAACTCCTCTCCATGCATTGATTTGAGCGCTAAGGCGTGAAGAAAACCTTTTAGGGTTAAGGAAATGAACTCCACATCAGCTTGATCTTTCAATCCTCTAGATTCTAAAATGTTAGCAATGCGAATGTGTTGCTTTCGCATCACTTCCTCCGAAATGCTATAGGAACCATAGGCAATGGTGTACAACTCTGCCATGTTCTTACCGCTAATAAAGGCTTGGATGTGTACAGCCACCTCACAGACCAGTCTGAGAAAGATTCGGTGATCTGGCACCATCTCTTCCGACTTTTCGATAACCTTCAAAAAAGTCTCGTCAGCAATGTGAAAAAAGATATCCTCTTTATCTTGGTAAAAATGGTATAGGGTACCTGTACTGATACCTGATTTCTGAGTGATCTGTCGAATCGTCGTCTGATGAAACCCCTGTTCCAAGAACAACTGACGAGCCGTCTTAATAATCTTCTTCCTGACTTCTTTTTCGTGCACTTTGCGCTTCATACCCTACAATTTGCAACCTAATATTACTTTTTATTTAGAACATGTTCTAGTTTTTTGAAGAATAATTCTTTTTTCTATAAATTAGCTGGAAAATAGAACGTGTTCTAATTATAAAAGAAATACAAGATTATGGAAAAGTACATGAATATGGACACGCTCCGCTTTCAGCTCTTTGATGTGCTTAAACTAGAAGAACTGCTGGAATATGAGCATTACCAAGATTTTGATAAGGAATCAGTAAACATCTTCTTGGATTCTATCAAGGACTTCTCTGACCAAGAATTATTCAGCTGCTTCAGAGAAATGGATGAACAACCAGCTCGATATGAGGATGGTAAGATTATAGTGCATCCACAGGTGAAAACTATGATGGAGAAGGGAGGAGAGCTTGGCATGATCGGTGGGGTGTTTGACTATGATAATGGCGGGATGCAGATTCCAGGTTTGGCTTTCCAGGCTGCCAATTATATCATGGAAGCTGCCAACAATCACTTGCCAGGGTACATCGGCTTAACTACCGGTGCTGCTGGTTTGATCTTGGCTTATGGAAGCCAGGAGCTTAAGGATACTTACACCCCGAAGATGTTTGACGGAAAATGGGGTGGTACCATGTGTTTGACGGAGCCACAGGCTGGTAGTTCCTTATCTGATATCACCACTACTGCTTATCCACAAGAGGACGGAAGCTACAAGATTAAAGGTCAGAAGATCTTTATTTCTGGTGGAGATCATGAATACTGTGAAAATGTAATTCACCTACTTCTAGCTCGTATCGAAGGAGCACCATCAGGAACCAAGGGGATTTCTCTTTTCGTCGTACCCAAAAACCGTATCACGGAGGGTGGACTAGAGGGCAATGACGTACAAACTGCCGGGGACTTCCAGAAAATGGGACAGAAAGGATATTGTACTACGCATTTGGTTTTCGGCGAGCAAGATGATTGCAAAGCTTGGCTAGTAGGAGAAGAGCATCGGGGACTTACCTATATGTTCAAGATGATGAACGAGGCTAGGATCGGCGTTGGACGAGGTGCTGTAGCGATTGCTAGTGCAGCTTACCACGCTAGTTTGCAATATGCCAACGAGCGTCCACAAGGCCGCAAGATCGAAAACGATGGCAAGAAGAATGTAGATGCTGAGCAGACCTTGATTATTAATCACCCAGACGTTCGTCGTATGTTGCTTTCTCAGAAAGCCATTTATGAGGGTGCATTAAGTCTCACTTTACAATCTGCCCTATATCATGATCTTTCACGAGTGACTGAGGGTGAGGAGAAAGAAAAGTATCACTTGCTGCTGGAACTGTTAACGCCAATCACTAAGACCTATCCTTCAGAGAAAGGCCGGAAGTCCATTGATAACGGTTTACAGATTCTGGGTGGATATGGCTTCTGTACAGATTTTGTACTGCAACAGTACTACCGAGATATTCGCATTTTCTCTTTGTATGAAGGTACTACAGGTATTCAATCTTTAGACCTTTTAGCTAGAAAAATCACCATGAATAATGGTCGTGCATTGCAGCTGTTGGTGGCTGAAATGCAAGAGGCCATCGAGGCAGCAATGACCTACGATGAGTTGAAGCCATATGCTACTGCCTTAGGAAATAAGATGCAGCTTAGTCAGCAAGTGCTAACTCATCTTTTGGGCTATGCGATGAAAGGTCAGTATCAGGAATTCTTGGCGGATGCTACCATCTTCATGGAGTTCATGGGAACCATCGTGATTGCTTGGCAGTGGCTCAAGTTGGCAACTGTAGCCAAAGAAGCCTTGGTAACTGGTCAGGGTAGCTACACCACCGATTTCTACGAAAGCAATATTCATACGATGAAGTTTTTCTATAAGTATGAATTATCCAGAACGACTGGTTTGGCTGACATTCTAATGAGTGGGGATATGCTAACGATTCTGAAGGAGAAAGAATTGATAGCCTAAGACAACGATCAGTTTTTATGATATAAGTCCATGGCAGCACACTTGTTTTACCTGCCATTTACAAAAAACAAAGGCGGCTAGATTTGTTCCAATTGGGACAGACTGGCTGCCTTTTTTCTTCGCCTAGGCATAGAAGAGTTGCGCTATATCGATTGAGGTGTTTTTGTGTGTAAATTTCTGGAATACACCTGTAGGAAACGCCAAAAAATCAAACCGAATTAGATATCTTTCGTGCCGTGAAAATTGGATTCGATTACCCTTTCAACAAATAATTTTTTGGCACTTTTCCCAACAAGTTGTGCAGGGATTAGGTCCAAGTAAAGCCTTCAACTCCATATGGAACCCACTAGATTATTTGATTTTATTTATTACCAGAAAGCAAATCATCCACAGGCAAAGGCCTATAATGCCAGGGATGAGCATGGGAATTGGGTTAGTTATAGTACCGATGATGCGATCGAGATTGGTAACCAAGTAAGTAGAGGTTTGCTAAAACTCGGTGTAAAGCCAGGAGACAAGATTGCCACCGCCATCTACAAAAACCGACCAGAATGGGTATTTCTCGATATCGGGATCGCCCAAATTGGAGCCATCAATGTACCGGTATACCCGACCATCAGCCCAGATGACTACGAGTATATCTTCAATGATGCTGAAGTCAAGTTTGCGGTAGTTGGAATCGGAGATCTTTACGACAAGGTGCGAGCTGCCCAACCGAGCGTTCCCAGTCTAAAAGAGGTATATACTTTTGATCAAGATCCACAAAAGCCCTATTGGAAGGATTTCTTTTCAGAGGAAGGCCAAGAAGAGGTGGATCGATTGAAGGCAGCGGTAGACCCGAACGAATTGGCTACCTTAATTTATACCTCTGGTACGACCGGTAAACCAAAAGGTGTGATGCTTTCTCATCGAAATATCGTTAGCAACACGCTTTGCGCAATTGGCGATATCCCGTATACAACTGGTGATCGCGTTCTGAGTTTCCTACCGCTCTGCCACATATTTGAACGCACAGCTACCTATTTGCAGACCTATGCTGGGATCAATGTTTACTACACCGGAACAGATAATCTAGGTGGACCGGATGGAGATATTCAAGCAGTGAAACCACACTTCTTTAATACGGTACCTCGCCTACTAGAAAAAGTCTATGAAAAGATTTATTCCACTGGCGATGGCTTAACGGGAATGAAACGCAGAATCTTTTTCTGGGCATTATCCCTAACGGATGATTTCGATTATGATAAGAAGTATGGTGGATTAGCTGGCATGCAACGCAACCTTGCTGATAAACTAGTCTTCAGTAAGTGGAGAGAGGCTTTAGGGGGCAACGTGAAAGGTATTCTTTCTGGCGCCGCGCCGCTTCCCCCAAAGATTGCCCGCGTTTTCTCTGCCGCTGGTATCCCAATCCGGGAAGGCTACGGTCTTACGGAGACCTCGCCTGGTCTATGCTTCGGGCGTTTTCGTGAAGGAGGAGCAAAAATTGGTTGTATTGGACCGATCCTGCCCGGTATCAAAGTGATTATTGATGATACAGAAGGGGAATACCGTGCTGGCGAAGGCGAAATCCTAGCCAACGGCCCAAATGTGATGATGGGATACTACAATAAGCCCGAGAAAACCGCTGAAGTATTTAAAGAGATAGAGGGAGTCCGCTGGTTTAAAACGGGGGATATTGGGAAGTTCGTGAAAGGTCCATCAGGCGAAGAATTTCTTAAGATCACGGACCGAAAGAAAGAGCTCTTGAAAACATCTGGAGGCAAATATGTAGCACCGGCCCCAATAGAAAACCGCTTCAAGGAAGAATTCTTGATCGAGCAGATGATGGTGGTAGGAGAGCAAAAGAAGTTCGTTTCTGCCCTGATTGTGCCTGCTCCGGAAGCCCTGCAAAATTGGTGTCAGCGCGAGAACATTGCCTGGAGTAACATAGAAGAAGTGGTAACGAACCCTAAGGTGCTTGAACACTACCAAACTATTGTTCATCAGATTAATCCTAACTTTAGCCATATTGAGCAGATCAAGAAGTTCAAGTTAGTACCGAAGGAGTGGCTCCCCGTTCATCCTGATGGGGCAGAGGCTGAACTCACGCCCACCATGAAGCTGAAAAGACGAGTAATCAGAAAGAAATATGCCAACGAAATCAACAGTTTATACGCGGATTAAAACCAGATTATGAAAGCAATATTGTGCAAAGAATACGGTCCACCAGAAAGCCTTTCTTTAGAAGAGGTGCCTTCACCCACTCCTAAAAAGGGGGAGATCATTGTAGAGATCAAAGCTTGTGGTGTGAACTTCCCTGATACTTTAATTATCCAAGGAAAGTACCAGTTTAAGCCACCAATGCCCTTTTCGCCGGGCAGTGACATTGCTGGGGTTGTGAAGGCGGTAGGAGAAGGCGCGAAACGATTCAAAGTAGGGGACGAAGTATTTGGAATGATTCCATGGGGAGGATATGCCGAGGAGGTAGCTGCTTCTGAAAAACTATGTTTTCCCAAATTGCCCGGCATGGACTTTCCGATGGCAGCTTCCTTTATGATGGCCTATGGAACCTCCTATCATGCCTTGAAAGATCGAGCAAAACTCAAGGAGGGAGAGACGCTCTTGGTTCTAGGGGCAGCAGGAGGGGTTGGCCTTACCGCTGTTGAGCTGGGTAAGTTGATGGGCGCAAAAGTAATTGCCGCGGCTTCTACAGATGAAAAACTCGCCTTGTGTCAGTCCTACGGGGCAGATGAAGTAATCAACTATAGTAAGGAGGACGTAAAGCAAAGAATCAAGGAACTGACCGAAGGGAAGGGGGTAGACGTAGTGTATGATCCGGTTGGCGGATCCTACTCTGAAGCAGCTTTGCGAGGTATGGCTTGGGAAGGACGATTTCTTGTAGTCGGCTTTGCTGCTGGAGATATTCCGCGAATACCATTGAATTTGCCGCTTTTAAAAGGTTGTCAAATTGTAGGGGTGTTTTGGGGTAATTTCGCGATGAAGTTCCCAGCAGATAATCTAGCGAACACACAGCAGCTAATTCAATGGTATTTGGCTGGGACAATCAAGCCTCACATAGACAAGGTCTATCCCTTGGCCGATGTTCCGCAGGCCCTACAGGATATGATGGATAGGAAAGTGAAAGGTAAAATCGTGATACAGATCAGTTAAAAAACAAGGTATGAGCTTTAAAGATAAGAGTGTTTTGATCACCGGAGCGGGCTCTGGAATCGGAAAAGCTGCAGCATTAGCATTTGCGGAAGCTGGAGCAAAGATTGCCGTGTCGGATATCAATGAAGATGGGGGCAGGGGCACTGTGGAAGAGATCAAACGTGCCGGTGGAACCGCCTTTTTCAAGAAATGCAATGTGGCCAACTATCGAGCTGTGGTAGAATTGGTGGATGAAACGGTTTCTCAGTTCGGTCGCTTGGATATCGCCTTGAATAATGCCGGTATCGGGGGGAATCGCGTTCCTACTTCCAATTACGACATCTCCGAATGGGATCAGGTCATTGCGATCAATCAGACCGGTGTGTTCTATTGCATGCGAGAGGAATTGAAGATCATGAGCAAGCAAGGATCAGGCTGCATAGTCAATGTCTCTTCCATTGCTGGAATGCGAGCGCTGCCCATGACGATTGCCTATACGGCGAGTAAGCACGCCGTGATTGGAATGACGAAAACGGCGGCCTTAGAATATGCTCGCTATGGTATTCGCGTTAATGCGGTTTGCCCGGTTTTCACCGAAACACCCATGGTAGCGGCACTGGTAGGTGAGCAAAAAGATTTGGCTGATAAATTGGTTAAAACTATCCCCATGCGCCGGTTTGGCCAGGTAGAAGATATTGTCAACGGAATCTTTTGGTTGTGTGACGAAAAATCAAGCTTTGTAACGGGCCAAAGCTTAGCCATTGATGGCGGCCAGACCGCCTAGTTTGGCCTGCGATTCTCAAGCCTGTCTTTAAATCAGCGCGTTTAGCATGTTCATTTTCGAGCCAACTTGCTATTTGGGATTGATCCAAATGGAGCAGCCAGCTGGTACTGATTATCACAGATTAAATTTCGACTCCATTTAATAAGACAACGAGAGTAAAATTAGCAGTGCCCGAAGTATTGTCTATCTGGAAATGGTTGTATATCTTTCATTGACGAGGTAATCGCGCCAAAACAAAAACTGACCAATGAAAGAAGAAACCCTCTTTAGCCCAAGCTTCTGGCTTCTTGCTATAATTACACTGCTGCTTTCCTGCAATCCGAACGGAAATACTGAACATTTCGAGCTGCAGAAGTGGGACAAACTTACCCTTTCTTTTGAGGGACCGGAAACAAGTGAAGATGCAGCGGATAATCCATTCTTAAATTATCGTCTCCAAGTAACCTTTACGAAGGATGATCGGAGTATTGTGCTCTCCGGTTTCTATGCTGCCGATGGTGATGCAGCTGAATCCAGCAGTACATCTGGAAACATCTGGCAAGTGCGCTTTCGGCCGGATGAGGAGGGGGAATGGCGTTATAAAGCTTCCTTTAGAAAAGGGAATGAAATTGCGATTTCTGATGACCCCGATGCTGGCGAACCCCTTGCCTTTGATGGGGCAGAAGGTATTGTGCAGGTCAGCAGCCCAAAGGCAGGAGAGGAAGGAAGGCTGATAGTCGGAGAGGATCAATATCTACAATATCACGATTCCAAGCGAATCTTTCTCAAGGGAGGGGCAGGGAGTCCCGAAAACTTCTTGGCCTTTCGAGACTTCGATGGTACAGAAAGGGGAGAATTGCCCGAAGAGCGGGACGGCGAAGCGACTGCTAAGGATGGTCTACATACCTATGCGCCGCATGTTCAAGACTGGAAGGACGGAGATCCAACTTGGCAGGCAGATAAAGGTAAGGGTATGATTGGTGCACTGAATTACCTGGCTGATAAGGGTATGAATGCGGTGTATTTTCTGACCATGAATATCGGAGGGGATGGTAAGGATGTTTGGCCATACACCGGGTATGATGAACGATATCGATTTGATTGCAGTAAGCTGGATCAATGGGAAATCATATTCGATCATATGGATCAACTGGGCTTGATGATCCATATGGTTACCCAGGAGACAGAGAATGAGAAGCTCCTAGATGATGGCGATACCAAATTAGAGCGTAAGCTATATTATCGGGAGTTAATCGCACGCTTTGCTCATCATATGAAGGTAACCTGGAATTTAGGAGAAGAAAACGGCCCTGCGCCTTGGACTCCCAATGGACAAAGCAATGAACAGCGAAAGGCGATGGCAAAATATCTTAAGACACACGATCCTTATCAGAACTATCTTGTCATTCATACTCACTCGCAACAACATGAAAAGGATGAACTCTTTGATCCCTTGTTGGGATTCCCATACCTAGATGGCATGTCTATGCAAATTGCCAACCGGTCGACTTCCTATATGGATACGAGGAATTGGCTGGCTAAATCTGCCCAAACCGAAAAGCCTTGGATAATCACCATTGATGAGATTGGACACCATTCCCGAGGAGTAGATCCTGATGATCGCCTCGACAATAATCAGGATAGTGTAAGGGCCGAAGTACTTTGGGGCAATCTGATGGCTGGAGGCGGTGGAGTAGACTGGTACTTTGGCTGGCGCAACCACAATAATGATCTACAGTGTGAAGATTGGAGATCCCGAGATAGAGTTTGGGATTTTACAAGACACGCTCTTCATTTCTTCAACACGCATTTAGACATAGGGGAGATGGAGCCTAAACCATCCCTGGCTCAGGGAGATCAGAATTACTGCCTGGGACAGGATGGGCAAATCTACGCCGTGTATTTACCTTTTGGTGGGGCTGTTAATTTGGATCTGCGCGAGCAAACCGGCACTTTTCAAATAGATTGGTACAACCCGAGATCTGGAGGAGATTTACAAAAGGGCAGTATCCAAACTGTAGAAGGGGGTGGTATGGTTTCCCTAGGATTAGCACCGGCATCTGAAGGTTCGGATTGGGCTATTCTGGTGCGCAAAGAGTAGCTCCACAAGAAAGCTGGGCCAAAAAAAAGAACCCTAGCTAGCCTGAGTTTATCCTAATATCTTAATTTAGGCAATGTTATCCAGGCAGGTCCCATTAAGCCATGGCGACCTGTCTACGGTATCTCCGATAAATTCTACCTTAAAACTCATCTATGCGAATTACATTCCTGTCCATCTTGCTGATCTACGGCCTTTCGGGCTTTGGGCAAACCGCTCCCTTCACCAAAGGGGTAAATCTTACCAACTGGTTTCAAGTCGGCTCTGCTAAGCAAATTCAGCTAACCAAATACAACAAGCAAGATTTTGAAAATATTCAGTCACTTGGCTGTGACGTTATCCGACTTCCGATAAACCTCCATTTCATGACAGATGGAGCACCAAACTATACCTTGGATCCGCTCTTCTTGAATTTTTTGGACCAGGCTGTTGATTGGGCAGAGGAGCTGGAGATGTATCTCATTTTGGATAACCATACCTTCGATCCTGCAGAGAATACGGACCCAAATATTGGAGATGTTTTGATTAAGGTATGGGAACAAATGGCCACTCACTTTAAAGATCGCTCCGATTTCGTGATGTACGAGGTATTAAACGAGCCACACGGAATATCTGATCAACTGTGGAATAGCATTCAACAAGAGGTAGTGGAGGTAATCCGTACCGTAGATGACAAGCATACCATCGTGGTTGGTCCTGCTTCCTGGAATAGCTACAACAATCTGTCTGTAATGCCCATTTACGAGGACGATAATTTGCTTTATACCTTTCACTTTTACGATCCTTTTGTATTCACGCACCAGGGAGCAAGCTGGGTTAGTCCATCAATGGTCCCACTAGCCGATGTGCCTTTTCCTTTTGACGCCCAAAACATGCCGGCTTTCCCTGCTTCCCTGAACGGGAGTTGGATTCAGTCGGCCTTTAATAATTATAATGCTGATGGTACCATTAGTAAGGTCAAGGAGTTGATTGATATTGCTGTTGATTTCCAACAAGCTAGAAACGTCCCGATCTATTGCGGTGAATTTGGAGTGTATATTCCGAATAGTAGCCAGCCAGATCGTGTTTTTTGGTATGAGCAGGTTCGGCAATACCTTGAAGAAAAAAACATCGCTTGGACGATCTGGGATTACCATGGTGGTTTCGGACTATTTGAATCAGGAGGAAGCGGACTATTTGAGCATGATCTCAATACGGATTTAGTTGGAGCCCTGGGAATGAATGTACCAGAACAAACACCTTTCGAAATAAAGCCTGATTCCGTGGGCTTCTTCGTGTATTCCGACTTTATCGGTGAACGGATCGTTTCAGCTGGTCATAGCGGAGGAGAAATAGATTTCTACAATCAGCTAGCTGCCCATAACGACGATTACAGTCTATTCTGGACCGGAGCCAATCAATATCAATCCATCAGCTTTGATTTCCAGCCCAATCGAGATTTATCTTATCTCGTCAGTCAAGACTTTGCGCTGGATTTCTACATCAAAGGAGATACACCGGGTACTTCCTTTGATATTCGCTTTATCGATACGGACTCTGAAGGGCCTGACGATCTTCCTTGGCGCATCCGCATGACCATTGACGATGAAGTCAACTGGGATAATACTTGGCAGCATCTGCATTTGAAGCTTAGTGATTTTGTAGAACACGGGGCTTGGGATGGCACCTGGCACAATCCAATTGGAGCTTTCGATTGGTCGCGGATTGACCTCTTAGAAATTGTGGCGGAGCAAGGAGCTTTAGGAGGGGCACGCCTATGGTTTGATAATATTCAGATAACTGATGTTGATCCGACGCTGGTGAATTCATTGGAACAAAGAGAAGGAAGCTTTCCCGTGAAGGTATTCCCCAATCCGACCAGCGGCAATATTTTTCTCCGCAGTGATTATCCGGCTTCCTTATCCTTTCAACTGCGCGATGCATTTGGAAGGACACTAAGGCAAGGAAATTTTCAAGGTAGAGCAGAAATAGACCTTTCCGGTCTGCCAACTGGTTACTATTTGCTCAAGCTCCAAAATGACCGAGGTGCTTTTGAACTACGTAAGATCATCAAATCATAGGGGGAGGTTATTTAGCCACCTCATAATACTGGGTATAGGTAGCCGTTTGTCCCTCCTTCGATTGAACGGCAATTTCAATGAGGAAGGTCCCAAGGTCATCCCCATGCTGAAAATCCAATTGATAGGTACCCGCAGGAGAGATAACTTGATCGGCTAACCACAATAGATTAGGACCGATTTTAACTTGCTCCTGGGCTTCAGCGGCCATCTCTGAGCGTGCGAATGATTCCTTCAGTAAAGACACGGTAAAGATGTTATTGGCGTCAGTGGTCGGTAGATCTAGTTGATTCAAGCTCGTCTTTATGATAACCATGCCACTGTTGGAAATCGGGCCAAATTTTGGTTGTAGAGATTGTGGATAGAAGTAGAGATCAATCGTGTCAATCTTCTCGATGGGGATGCGATAGATAAAACTAGCATCTTTTGTCAAATGACCGTCCACTATGAAGACTGGGCTTCCCTTGTAGAACTGCCTAATTTGTTGAGTGGGATTGAACATTCTGGCCACGTAGCCGCGTTTGCCCTTTTCCCTCAGTTTGAAGGGAGTAACGATCTCATTGAAGAAGATAGTTAAGTCTTCAAAAGGTGTATATTCGGCCATTACAAACCTTTGGTCAGGTTTGAATATTTCTGCCTTAAGCTTGCCAGGAATGGCATTTATGGGGGACTCAATTGTTCCGTAAAACTGATAGATTTTTTTTCGAAGCCTACTCCAATTGAGGTAGGTCGCCAGGGAAGGCTTGGTGTCAGTTCGGACTCCAGAATTAAGGCTAATATTATCGGACAGCTTTACTTTTAAATCGCTTCTTTGATAGTCCATAAATTGAATATGACGCATGCCCTGGATTTCTGGGAGTACTAAACTGAAGCGGCCATCTGATTCAGAATTAGTGCAAAAGAATTGATTCTCTTCTCGGATATAAGCGCAAAGTATAGCGGACTGGAAGGTCTGCCCATCTAGCTCAAAGCTTTGTCCCAGTATATGTATCTCTTCGGATAATAGCTCAGCAACACCGTCTGGCATCGACAGATGATAGGTTGAAAGTTCTCTATCGGTACCCATAGACAATAGTGATGCATCTTTAACCGTGATAGAAAGTGTACCATCGACCCCTTGGCCAGCCTGATCTTGTACGGCGATCATGGCCTGAACCTTATCTCCACGATTCGTTTCTCGGTTTAAGAGTTTCAAGTCCACAGATAATTGACTTGATGGTTTCCCATTGGGTGCGAGTGTAGGTAGTTGAGTAGGAGCGGGTGCAGTAGACAAGTCATTGTAAATCGGCAGCAATAATTCTCCTAATTTAACACGCTCTTTACCGTCCTTCTGCGTGCCAAGCAGTAACCAGTGATAAGCCTGAGAAGGTAGATCATACGGGATCTTCAAATGTCCATTTGCTCCTAGTTTGCCATCTGTTTTGAGGAAATGTTCGGTGACCACTTGGCCATCAGGATGATACAAAGCCACTTTTAGCGCCAGATTTTTTCCTTGAAAACTCTTTGGGAAAAATAGCTGGTAAGCCATGGGATCTCCTGCTGTGTAAAACGGCTTATCTAATTGGATCAGTAGCTGCTCAGCCTGCAAATCTGCAGCGGGCATGAGAAACAAACACAACAATAGTATAGGCGAAAAATATCTAGTTGACATAGTTACGGTGCTTTAGGGCTATTCGATCCAGAAATCGGGTTTTTGGGTGGTACTATTCCTCAATAGCAGGCAATCAAAGCAGAAGGCACGAGGTGGGTCTTGTCCCGCTGGAATTGTCGATGGACACTCCGGAAAAATCGTCAAACCTAAGGCGGAAGGCGGAATGTATAACCTGATCGTATCTTCCTGAACCGCACTAAAATACCCAAAGACATCTTCAGCCGGATTTTCCAAGTTTGAAAAGTTTCCCCTGATCTTTCCAGGAGGCTCATCAAAGAAGTTCCCGGAACGATCCACTACCTTCCGGATGCTTTCCCAATAATCAAAGGCTCCTTCGGTAATGGACTGCTGTCGTACCACGAGGTAAAAACCTTGAGCAAATCGACTATCGATTCTTTCTTCAATAATGAATTGTCTTTGCAGGACCTCTTTACCACTTTCATTGCCATTAAAGACCACAGGCCGTTCCAACTGAAGATCTTCGAATACATAGCAGGTCCGCTGGTTGGGGACTTGGACATCTGCTGGTACGCTTTCCACGATCTTATGCACACCTTCCATATCCCATTTGAGGACCGCCTTCGAATTGGACCCGTTAACGCGCAGGGGGGTATCTATGAAGAAACGCACAAAGTTCTGATCCACTATATTCCCAGTCTCATTAATAGCTTCGCGGGTTTCTACGGAGTAGTTTATAGCCGTTGCCTCAGGTACAGCACTGAGCTGTTCTAACTCGGAGGTGTAGACGCGGCCTTGACCAAGATTGACTTCTAACTGGTAGGATCTCCCCGGCTCCACAACGACCTCACTTTCGCCTTCCTCTAAAACACGTTGGTATTGGCCAGAGAACCTTAAAGGGACGAAGGATTCATTCCCTTGGTCGTCCTTTAGAAAAATGATGGCGTTATCAATGGGGACTGGAGCACTAAAGCCACTGAAATTGTCGACCTGTACCACTCGTACATCAAGCACTGATGGTTCGTCTTTTCGCAAGGTAGCTGTAATAGCTACATTCTCTGCGTCAGAAGGAGGGGCAGGCAAGTCAATTTCACTTAGACATCCCCAAAGGCCCAGTAGTAGGGCTGAGGCCAAGTACACTTGGAACTGTTTGATCCGGATCATAAGGTTTCAAAATTAAAGGTGAGCGCTGGGAAGATATTTCCAAGGATGGCTAGCTTATTGGCCACTGGGGCTTGGAAGGGACGTTGGGTAAAGAAGACGGAAAATGCATTTTGCCGACTATAGAGATTGTATAAGGATATGGTCCAACTGGTCTTGATTTTTCGAGTAAGATTGTATCCTTTGCCCAGGGTATAGGCTAGGTCCAAGCGATGGTAATCTGGTACCCGCAATTGATTGCGATCAGAGTAGATGGGAACAACCAGACCATTACTTTCCACATAAGAGCCGATTGGTGCGGTAGTCGGCCTTCCTGTCCCGTAAATGAAATTAAAGCTTAAGGTATTTCGTCGATTGACGTGAAAATTAAAGACCAGGCTTACATCATGGGGTTTATCAAAATTACTGGGGAACCAATTTTTTTGATTGATACCTTCAACCTGTTTTTCGGTTCTGGACAGGGTATAGCTCAGATATCCGTCCCAGCGCCCTTGTTTTTTCTTGGCACTTAACTCCAGTCCATAAGCTCTTCCGATGCCTGTAAGTAACTGCGTTTCAAGGAATTCATTGGCGGTTAACTCTGCGAAGTCTCGGTAATCAAATAGATCATCGATATAGCGCAGGTAGGTTTCGGTGGAGAATTCCCAATTGTTGTTTCGAGAATTAAGGAAATACCCAACCGAGAAGTTGTGAGACCGTAATGGCCGGATATTCTTATTACTCAATTGCCATTGACTGCTCGGGGTAGGTGTATTGGTATTGGCTATTAAATTGATGAACTGGGCTGTTCGACTATACCCACCTTTAATCGAGGCCTGTGGACTCAAGCGATAGCGGAAAGACACG
>CAJXPD010000234.1 GCA_913057785.1 uncultured Lewinella sp.
GGCCATGGCATAATCTTCGTCAAACCCTCTTTGTGCGCTAGGGTCTACCTCTTTATCCGATTGCATGGGCGCGGATTTGTTCTGATGCGTTAAGACTACGATCAGATCCACTTCTGACCGCAATTGATCCACCCATTTTTGTACAATAGGGATGGGATCACGGACCTCTAGTTCTTTCACGTGAATAGGATTGATGGTGTATTTAAAGGCTTCTATCCCCATGCTACCAATCAGTCCAATTCGTACACCTCCTTTTTCCAATATGGTATAAGATTGGCCATAGTTGATGTCAGTCCCCTTGTAAAAGATGTTGGCGTTGAGAACAGGAAAACGGGCACGCTGCTTGCTTTCCAATAGTTTTTCCCAGCCGTATTCAAATTCGTGATTACCCAGTGTCATACACTCATAGCCCATGGCGCTGTAGATATCAAAAGGGAGTTGACCATAGGTGACCTTAGAAAGGGCACCTGTAAAGATGTCACCAGCATCAAAGAGAAAGGACAACTTTTCTTGCTCACGGGTCTGATCTATCAGCTGTGCCAGTTGCGCCATCCCACCAATTTTTTGAATGGTATCATTCCAATATGCATCGATAGGGTCATAAACACTTTCTATATCATTAGTATAGAGGATGGTAACTTCTTTTATTTGTGGTGAGTTTGGTCGTAGCGGATCATTGTTGATGCTGTTTTTCTTTTCTCGGATGAAGTCCTTTAGTGTAGATACGATCCCAGGGAATTGTGTAGTCAATTCCCTCGTTTCGTACGGATCTTTCTCCAAATTGTATAGCAACGTCTTGTGGAGCGATTCCGAAGCAATCATTTTCCATTCATCCCATCTGACAGCATACTGATAGATTTCGGCCCTGTTGCCGAGTGCTGTCCGGAAGGCCCAAAATAAGGGATCTTTTCGTCCCAGCTTTTCTTGTTTGAATACGGGAGAAATGTCTATGCCATCCAATTCACGATCGTTTGGAAGAGGAATGTTCAGAAGCTTGCATAGGGTGGGGAAAATGTCGTAGCCATGGGCAGGTTCATTGGAGACGGAAGCTGGTTTGATAAGCTTGGGGTAACGAATTAGGCAGGGTACACGTAGTCCTCCTTCATATAAGTCTCCTTTTCTACCTCGCAAGCCTCCTGTTTCACCATACATATTTACCTCCCACCACTGTCGCCAATTGGCAGTAACTGGACCGTTGTCGCTTGTGAAAATGACAATGGTGTTCTCGTCCAGTCTTAGTTCTTTGATCTTCTGTAACAAACGACCAATTTGAAAATCCATATGGCTAACATTGGCATAATACTCCCCTGGTCCTCTTGCCACAAGCTGTTTCAAGTCAATTTCTCCCTTGGTGAATTCCTGGTACATCTCATTGAATACATCTGGACTGGCAATTTCAGAATGGGGTTCCGCCAGGGGGAGATACAGAAAGAAGGGCTTTTCAGGGTTTCGGTCCTCCAAATACTTCATTGCTTTGTCTACAGCAATCTGCGCGGCAAAGCCTTCGACCTCTCCCAAGGCTTTGCCATCTTCAAAGAAATTGTTGGGGTTTTTATGATTAGGCGTGGCGAAGGCATGCAAGGCCAACCACTTATCGAATCCGTGGTCGCTGGGTTGAGTATGGGTAGAATCATCTAGCCCACCATTAAGATGCCATTTGCCAGAGAGGAAGGTTTGATAGTTGTGCTGCCTGAGTAAGGTGGCCAATGTCAATTCTTGCTCCTGTAGGTAGATGTCTTTGCCCTGTGGGATCCAACTTTTGATGCCTGTTCGGTAAGGAGTCCTTCCGGTTAGGAAAGCAGCGCGAGCCGGTGAGCACAAAGGTGAAGGGCTATAGAAATTGCTGAATGTTATTCCTCCCTTTGCAAGCTGATCTAAATGGGGCGTCTTTACATGTTTATGCCCATAGCTAGCTAGATCGCCATAGCCTAAATCGTCGGCTAGGATGAAGACGACATTGGGTTTGGAATTTTGACTATAGATAGAGCTTAAGGAGAGGAACAATAGACAGAATAGTAATACCAGGAATCTAGGAAGGACAATCCGCATCATGATTGAGTTTGTGATTGGTGGGAAAATATCAAAGAATCTTGAGCTGTCCAAGGAGATACACCTATATGGTAACCTAGATACTAGTTGGAGAAGGATGGTTTTAGTTGGCGGAAACGTCAATTCAGTGCATTCACTTGTGTGCGCTTCTGTTAGGAAGGAATTTTCCGCCCTTGCCAGCTACTTAGCTGACAACTTTCACAAAGATGAGGTTTGACTCCCTCTCCAAGTAGACGTTTCTTCAATTTGTAAGATTGGTATTGGGGACGGAGGCCCTTCGAAATGATATCTCCTAGATTGACTTTAGGTTTGTTTTTACGGATGTTGATACCTGTTTGATTAGGTTTGTAGCAATCTAATTCGATAGCTCTCCTCTTAAAGGAATTGAAATGTAGGCCTAATTAAGCTGCAGCGGCAGCCATCGATTCTGCATTAAGGCAAGTTTCAATGAAAACTTGGTCGGATATCCTGTTCTTTATCCGCCAAATTTTTCTGGGTTTGTTTTCCATATTTTAGAGAAAAAAAAACAGCAGCTAAAGGCTCATTCCTTTTAACTGCTGTTTTGATTTAGTACCCGGAGTGGGACTTGAATCTATCTGGCTAGCGCCAACTAGACAGGCCCACACGGCCTACAGAGTACCCGGAGTGGGACTTGAACCCACACGGCCTAATGGCCACAGGATTTTAAGTCCTGCGTGTCTACCAATTCCACCACCCGGGCAGATGATGTTTATAGTAGTTGCTCGATGGCTGTTTTTATCAGAAGTGAGATTGACATTTCAAACGCAATCTCCTGATACCACCAATCTACCGAAAAAAAATGGGTTTGAGTATAGGACGATATACAAAAGTACATCATTTTCTAGACTCAAACCCATACTAAATGGAGCAGATGACGAGATTCGAACTCGCGACCCCGACCTTGGCAAGGTCGTGCTCTACCAGCTGAGCTACATCTGCTTTTCAACGCTCTAATTTGTCTCATTTGACAAGCCTTTTTTGCTAGAGCGATGCAAATATAAAATAAGTTTGTTCAATTATGCAAGTAGGGCATACTATTTTTATAACTTTTTTGCGGAAGTAGTCGGTTTTAGTTTTTAAGCAATTGAAAATCAATGGCTTAAGATTTTTTGATAACTTGGATTAGTCAGAACTTTGGATAGGAGAAGGTTTTTTGAGATAGGGTAGAGGTGTATAAGTTTCAGTCTTAGAATGCTTTGCAGTGCTTGGATGCCCAAAAAGGAAAAAATCTTCTTGATCTGGGATATAATTTCCGCAAGATTGATAACATTAAGTTTACCCAGTCTTAGGTGATTTTGAGAGTGTAACTTTTTTGCGCTCATTGTTTCGCAATTTGCTAATGATTGTTTATATTGCCCTACATTACTTTACTGATACAAAGAGGAATTATGAATAGTGTTGTCACTCAGCGGTTTATAAAGTGCCATAATAAGCTAAAGGAAGACAATCGCGTCCGATCTAGCCGGCAGTTTGCCCTTTCTTTAGACTATTTGCCACAAAGTTTAAGCGAAATCCTTAAAGGAAGGAGAGATGTCACTATTGAGTTGATCCGTAAAGGAGTGGATGTTTTCAAGATCAATCCAGTCTATTTGTACACGGGGGAAGGCCCGATGTTTATGAGTGAGGAGGATCATAAGAATTTCAGAGTACTAACCATTGTAACCAATGCACAGGATGATGAGCGGATTGTGCATGTACCCATACCTGCACAAGCGGGGTACGCAGGGGAAATGGCAGATCCTACCTTTGTTCAGGACCTTCCTACCTTCACGCTTCCGGACTACAAGTATAAAGTTGGCACACATCGAGCATTTGATGTGGCAGGGGATAGCATGGAGCCCACCTTATTCGAAGGGGATAAGGTGATTTGTAGCTATCTGGAACCAACCCTCTGGGAGTCTTCCTTAAAGGACAATCATGTGTATGTAATTGTGTCTCGAGGAGACGTAGTCGTGAAACGGATCACTAATAAGTTAAAGGCGGAAAAACAACTTATCTTGGCTTCAGACAATAGCTTTTACGAACCCTACCGGATCAATGTCGGGGATATTCGCGAAATATGGTACGTTCGCGCTAAAATCAGTCCATTCCTTCCTTCCCCACAAAATATTAAGAATTACCTCTTTGAAGAGATCAAAGACCTAAAGGTCACGATTAAGCAACAAAACCAACTTATCAGCAACTTAAATGTTACTATTGAAAAGATGCTTGACAGCCACTCCAGCAATGGCAAAGCTTAAGTAATTACTTCAAGTAAGCAGATAATATGTCAACAATTAAGATTAGCGGTAAGATCGTATACGAAAATTTAGAAGGTGGCTTTTGGGGTATTGAAGGAGATAATGGCCAACAATATCGACCTGTAAACCTTCCTAAAGCACTGCAGGAAAAAGGGAAACGCGTAAAATTGACTGCTACAGAAGTAGACGAAATGGGCATTTTCATGTGGGGTATCCCCGTGAAAATAAAATCCGTTGATTCTTGATCATGTAAATGCCTCACCTCTCAAGCAATTTAATTTCCAAGCCAAGCTATTGATCCACTCATTATCGCTTTTGCCTCCAATCTGAAGAAGGGATCGTAGGCACCTGCAATTGTCGTTGATGCTCAGCAAGGAGTTGAGCAGCCAAAGCGGCTGCGACCGAGGCTTCTTCTTTCTGGCTTTCCTTGATATTTTCGGCCTGGAAATAGTGCTTGACGAAATGCGTGTCAAATTTACCACTAGTGAAAGCTTCATGTTCCACCACAAACCTGCCGAAAGGAAGCGTTGAAGCGATACCCTCCAATTCGAAAGCATCAATTACTTCTTTCATCTTCTGTATAGCCGCTGGACGATCTTCAGCGTAGGTTACCAATTTTGCGATCATCGGATCGTAATGAATGGGGATCTCCATGCCTTCCTCGTAGCCGCTATCTAAACGAATACCTTCTCCCTCTGGCGAGCGATACCTAGTCAATGTTCCTATACTTGGCAAGAAGTTATCCATAGGGTCTTCTGCGTAAATACGAAGTTCAACAGCATGGCCATTCATGGCAAGATCCTCTTGTTGGAATGATAGAACCTCACCTCTGGCTACCCGTATCTGTTGCTCAACGAGGTCTAAACCGGTAATCAATTCCGTTACCGGGTGCTCCACCTGGAGACGTGTATTCATTTCCAGAAAATAGAAATTCAAATCCTCATCAATCAGAAACTCAACCGTTCCTGCCCCGACGTAATCACAGGCTTGAGCCACTTTCACTGCAGCCTCTCCCATAGCATTTCTGACTTCAGGAGTGAGCACAGCCGATGGGGCTTCCTCGACTACTTTCTGGTGACGTCTTTGGATACTACATTCTCTCTCAAATAGATGAAAGGTGTTTCCGTGTTGATCGGCGAGTACCTGGATCTCAATATGTCGAGGTGAGCCAATGTATTTTTCAATGAAGACTGAACCATCACCAAAGGCTGAGACGGCTTCACTAATGGCTCGTTGCATTTGATCTTCAAACTCACTTTCTTGTTCTACGATCCGCATTCCTTTTCCACCACCACCGGCTGAGGCTTTGATAAGGATTGGATATCCAATTTCAGCGGCCACTGCTTTTGCCTTGGGAATATCCTCAATGGCTTCATCTACGCCGGGCACCATGGGGATACCATAGGCTTTCACGGCCTCCTTTGCCGCCAATTTACTACCCATGACCTCAATCGCTGAAGGGCCTGGCCCAATGAAGGTAATGCCTGCCTCCGTCACTGCTTTGGCAAACCCAGCATTTTCACTTAAGAAACCGTAACCCGGATGAATCCCATCCACTTGTAAGGATTGGGCGACCGCTATGATTTTGTCTCCCAAAAGGTAAGAATCTTTAGATGGAGCTGGTCCGATACAAATGGCTTCATCAGCGAAGCGAACGTGTGGGGCATTGCGGTCGGCCTCTGAATAAATGGCAACAACCTTGATGCCCATTTTACGGGCCGTTTTCATCACTCTTAGAGCGATTTCGCCTCTATTGGCAACCAGAATTTTCTTCATGTGAGCTCAAATTTCGCAGCTAAGCTAAGAAAAATCTGCCTACTGCAATTGGAAAGAAATGGCCGCCTTTTCGGCACCATTTACTTTGATTCTAAGACAATGAATCCCCGGATAATGTTTACGCGTAGTTAAATCCTTGAAAGACTGGTTTTTAGAAAAATGATGCAACCCTGGTTTGAAAGTGTTTTCAGTGATTTGGAATACTTTTGGTGAGGTTTTTCCATTTTTCTTGACAAAGTCTATAATATATTCTAACCTGAGTTTACTTGTGTTTTTGCTTTCATTATGGAGATCAAATTGAAAGGTGAACGCGTCGCCAATTTTCACCGAATCCTTATCTAACCGAAGATTGGAGACGGAAATCGCTGCGGGTTCTTGAAATCCAAACAGTACGAGTGCTCGGGTATTGCCTTGCTTGAGAAGGCTTCTACAAGCATGTTTTACTACCCAATCAGTTTCTTTGGTCTGGCCAAACCATTGTTCTGCCTTTTCCAGCGTAACTGCTGGATTATCTTTAGTAATATCATTTAGGTTGTTGGCGACGCTTCTGCGAACATAGTCTGTTTCATCTCCTTTGAGCTTCTCCAGTATTGGCAGAATTGGGCTAGGGTCCTTCTTTAAGCTCGGCAAGGCCATGGCCCAAGGCAACCTGGGACGACAGCCCTCGCTGGCTAGCCGTCTTAGATGGAAATTTTCACTAGCTGTCCATTGGAACATGCGCTCTAATACTAGGTCTTGATGCTTCAATATATAGGGACGGATCGCAAACTCCGAACTGGCATAGGTAGTGAAGAAGGCAAGGGCATCTAGGCCAACTTCTAATTCGTCCTGCCCATAAACCTCCACGTAATCCGGGAAAAACATACGTTCTAAGGAATAGCCTTCCCGTTGGCTTATCACTTTTTTGAACAGCTCGACGGTATCAGCAAAAGGCATATTAAGTAAACGATGGAGACTTACACTAATGTGTCGCATTCGATCCTTCAACTCCCGCTGAGGCCATGCTTTATCGAAAACTAATGATTTGAAGGCATCAGCATCAAAGGTTTTATGGTGTACTTGAAAGTCTTGGATGAGCAGGGCGAAAAAAGCTTCGTTGTAGAGATTCTTTAAGGGTTCAGCCATAAGGAGTGATCATTTTTCTGGCCGAGTAAGAACCGGAATATTTTCCAATTACTAAAATCTAAAGCATACTTAAGGCCTAATCCAACTGAAAATTATTAGAGCGGGTCAGCTCGCCCTGGAATACATTAACTGACCACAGGGCAAGCTGACCTTATCAAAACTTAAGGATTGATTAGGTTTTTCTCTTCAATACCACTTGTTCAGCTTCTTTTTCAACGATCTGGTTGTAGAATTCCTTTAGGTAAGGATACTGTTCGAAGTTGAAAAATGGTTTGTCGATTTTAAATCGCACCATTAACTGAATTGTATTCTCCAGTTGTTTGACGGTATAGGTGAACCTACCGGCTTTTTCAGGTAGCATCATATTTTGTACCTCCGGCAATTCTTCGACCGCAAATCCATCAGGAAGCTCAAAGCTCATTACATAAATCTCTTCATACGGATGCGCATAATCAACAGGGTATTTGCGCTCAGCTAATTTGAACGGATTTTCATCAATGGCGTAATAAAGCATTGGTGAAAAGTAGATCATATCCCCTGTGGCCATCACTTGATCGGTAAGTTCTATATCGTAGCTAGCTTCTGCACGCTCATAGATATTATCTGAGTTTTTAAACTCATGATGACTGATGTGCAAGCCTTCTACATTATTCTGAAAGGCTTCCACATAGTCCTCAGCGCCACCTTTTCCGTAAAATGACTGGCGAAATCGATGACCGGCATAGCCACTTCTTGCCTCTTTAATATTGCCTTTAATAATTCCATCTTCTGTAATTTGGAATTTGGCTTGGATCGCTATTTTGTATTTGTCTCGAGGCTTCAGACTTACCCATGCAAACTTGTTTCCGACGAGCATAAACCCTTTGTTATTGAGGCATGACTTGGGCATGAAATTGGCTGGTACTAAGGGGTCTATGGCATCTAAAATGAGGTAGCCTTCATCTACCTTAACGGCTGAAACTACATGGTTGAATTGATCGAAGGAAGGGAGAAATTGATTAATATAACCATGACTTCTAGTGCTTACCAAAACAGGATTAGCCTCCAGTCCAGCTGCCTTTAGGAGGCAAGTCAAAGCAAAGTTTACTTGAGCTGAATTTCCGGACCCTTCCTCTACGCCTTTTTTGACATCAGCTGTACTAGCAAATCGTGCATATTTCTTATTCCACTTCACCATTTTTTTCACTCCTTCATACAGCTTTACTACCTTTTCTAGGGGAGTTGCTGCCTCACCGACTAGCTGAGCAGCCTGGCTTTCCATGAATTTAGTTCGAGCTACTGTCCCTCCAAAATCTTCTGATTCAGCAAGCTGTTGGGCAATGGATTCCCAGTTGGTTGAATAAGACTCATTGAACGAATTTGGGAAATTCGTGCGGGCTAGTTCAAACTCCACACGGCCTAAATAGTTTTTGGCAGTGGTGATATAGGCTTCTGCAGTGAAAGGGGGAATGTTTTCTGCCACCCAATGGTAATCATTGTATTGACAATCTACTCCTTGTCCCCCGCCAAGCAGTAACTTCCGAGCTGTGGTAGATTTGTCATTAGTGGTCAAATTCCCAAATTCATAGCCCTTGAAATTCGTATTAAAGATGAAATATTCCGGGATTCTAAGCTCCAGCTCACTGTGCAAAACCGGAATGGAACGCTGGAATATCCAAGGATCTATTGCATACCAAAATTCAGAACTTACCTCATACTTAACCTCTACAATACTACCTACCTTGACATTGGGCAGGGCGAATTTTTTCTTTAAATTGTTTTTGTCCACCTTTTCATCAAAGATATCCTTCCCATCCAACTTCGTCTTAGTGATTTGTCCATTCTCCAGGTTATACACGAAAGCCTTAATGGTTCCTACCTTTTCCCGAGCATTGTAATTTTTGTAATAGGAAATTTCGATGTCGGCCCAATCCAGCCCTTCTTCATCCAGAATCATGGTGCGAAAATGCCGCGTAAAGTTCGTGGTAAATCCATCCATCACGCGATAGTCCAGGTAACCGTAATCGAACTGTCGAACCGCGTGAGCACCTTTTACGAGTTCGGACTCTGGTAGCTCAAAATCTGATTTACTGATTTTTCCAAGTTTTCTAGGGCCGCTTTGAGAGAAAAGCCCATTAGAGGTGAGACTCAGTAGCAGTACTAAGCCATAAAACATGATTGTCTTTGAGTTCATGAATCGCTGTTTTGCGCGTTTGAAAATAGTATCAATTGAAAACCACCCGCTAGTAGCGGTTAGCTTCTTAAGTCCAGCTTGGTCGTTTTTCGAATGAGACGTTTATTGGTATAGAGCCGTTTTATAGAGATAGTAGATCATGCTATGCCAAAATAATGGGAGGGGCATCAGATCTATCTGAGCACATCAATTCTTCCAGGAATTAATCATGCGATTTCGCGTCCATCAACTTGTATTGGATTGTATTGAACATTTTGATTGGGTAAGCGCGCTCTTGATTGTACATCAATTGTCCTAAATCAGCTTCAATGTATTAATAACATCGGACAATTGCAAGTGCATCATACCACCCGTAGTCAACCCTTTGAAAGGAGTAACTACGGGCAGTAGTTTATGCGGTAATTAGGCCGTTACTCTGCTGGATCTGCAGCTAGCGTAAAGGTTCTACTCACTGGATTTAGTGGGGTGTCCACGGCATTGCCATCACCATCCACTAAGGTCAAGGTTACGGTGTTTTCTCCCATTGGAAGACCTTCGATGTAGTAAGGCTGCCAGGTATCAATCATATGCTCTTCTCCATTGATCTCTGCTTTTACCTTATAGTCACTGCCAAGGGTAGCGTTAGAAAGGTAGAAGTCAAGCATAACCTTTTCAGTAGCTACTTTACCCACATAATTCCCTTTGGGACGGCTGTAGAACAGCATTGGACCTTCTACTGCTTCTTCAGCAGTGATGGCCTTTCCTTCCACGGTCACTTTTTTGGCTACATGCGCAGCAGCTGTTTTAATACTCTCATGGTAAGAGCGGGACAGGAAAGCCAATAGATAGTGTTCTCCATCAGCCACTTCATGTTCAAAACTAGCTTCATATTTAGCTGCATATGGAGCATTGTCTACAATGAGGTGAATGTGTTGTCCCTTAGCAGAATTTGCACACATTTTTGCTTCAGCATCAGGTGTCTGAACCCCTAGTTCGTACGTGGTACCTCCAACTCCGAAGTTAAAGGTGCCATCTTTGTACTCCATGGATTCGATGGCCGCATCAGCAAATGCTGCGGAAGGAGTGAAAGCCGTCAATGTATACTGTTGAGCTGGTGCTTCCTGTGTTTCCTCTGAGGCTTCCTCAGTATCGGCAGAAGCGCTTGAATTCTGGCAGCCTACCGCCAATAGGGCCAACAAAAAAAATAAGCTAAGTGCTCTCATATTTGATCTAATTTAGAAATTGGTTGGTTATATTTATTAACAAATCAAACAAGAAATTCGTGAAGGATGTTGTCAGATTAAAGTTCTCTTGTGGGCATAGTTTTTTGCAAATGGAAAAACAACAAAAGAGCCGTAGTTTTGCTGCTGTTATCCATTGCCTCCACTATGAGAGGAAAGATGACTATGGTCAGTGGGTGCTATGTAAAATTCCCATAACTTTGTGAGGACGGAAATTCTGGCTTACCTTGATTATCTGTTGAAGAATGCATGATGAAGTAATGCAACTGGGGCTAAAATTACAGATTTCCGCCATTGTTGGCTAAAATTTAGGAATGAAAAAAAATATAATTACTTTAGAAGTATCGGGCATGGATTGCAACAATTGCGCCATGAGCATTAGCCGATATCTAGAGCGAAAAGGACTGGAGGACGTATTTGTTAATTTTCAGACGAAGGAAGTTCGATTCCGTGAAGATGAAAAAGCACTAAGTCTGGAAGGAGTCAAAGCAGGAATTCACAAACTGGGTTTCCAAGTCGTAGAGGAGGAGCAAATTCCTTCCTGGTGGACCTTTGAGAAAAAGCTTTTTGTCAGCGCACTTTTTACAACTCCTTTGCTAATCGGTCACTTCCTGATGATGGCCGGTATTCATATTACTTTTCTAGAATCAGCGTGGGTACAGTTTGTGTTATGCCTGCCCGTGTACATCATTGGTTTTCTGCATTTTGGCAATAGCGCATTTAGATCTCTCCAAGAGAAGGTACTGAATATGGATGTACTAATTTTCACCGGTAGTACAGCTGCGTTTATATACAGTGTAATCGGATTGTATTTGCAGGAGCCTAAGTACATATTTTTTGAAACGGCTGCCACCATCATCACTTTGGTTTTAGTTGGGAATTGGATGGAAAGAAAAGCAGTAGCTAAGACGACGACGGCAATTGAGGATTTGACAAGCCTTAAAGTAGAGATGGCAAGTAAGGTGATGCCTTCCGGAACAATTGTTCGAATTAAATCTGAAGAACTCGCTATTGGAGATATTTTGCAGGTGAATGAAGGAGACAAGGTGCCGGCTGATGGCAAATTATTGGAAGGAGAGGTTGAAGTAGATGAGTCGATGTTAACAGGTGAAAGCCTCCCAATCCATAAGCAGTTAGGTGATGCTTTAATCGGTGCTAGTTTATTGGTTGCAGGAAATATGCGCATGGAGGTCACTGCAGTAGGTAAAGAGAGTGTTTTACAGCAGATGATCGAATTGGTGAAGACGGCTCAACGAGACAAGCCTGATATTCAACGATTAGCTGATCGCATCAGCGCTATATTTGTGCCAGTAGTTTTAGGTATTTCGATATTGACCTTTTTGCTCGGTTACCTTGCATTTGGATTTAGCGCCCAGGGAGCCCTGATGAATGCCATTGCTGTTCTCGTGATTTCTTGCCCTTGTGCTATGGGCTTGGCTACCCCCACTGCCGTTATGGTAGGGGTAGGACGTATGGCAAAGCAGGGGATATTGGTCAAAGGCGGACAAACTATAGAGTTGTTGTCTAAGATAAAGCACATTGTTTTTGATAAGACAGGTACCTTAACTACAGGAAAGTTCCGCCTGAAGGAGATCCAGTATCATAGTGAAGATCAAAATAAAGTGCACACTTTGATTCACAAATTGGAACAACGATCATCTCATCCCTTGGCTCAATCATTGGTGCATGCTATGGAAGAGCTACCGAATGGACAAGCACTTTCCTTACAAGAGATAGAGGAACGAAAAGGGTTTGGGGTCGAGGCAAAGGATGAAGTAGGGAATCATTATCAGATCGGTAGTGCACGATTATTACCAAAGTCCACACAAGCATCGACGGAGCATCAGGTTTATTTGCTAGAAAATAAAGAACTCTTGGCACGCATAGCGCTAGAGGATGAAATTAGGCCAGCTGCCGCTAGCACCATCAGTCGCTTGAAAGGTTTAGGGGTGGAGACAGTGATTTTGAGTGGAGACCAACAACGCAAAACGGCAAGCGTAGCCAAATCCTTGGAAGTCGATCACCTTGCAGGGGAGCAACTACCAGAACAAAAATTAGCGGCGATCGAGGAACTGCGCTCAAAGGGCTTAACTGCCATGGTTGGTGATGGAATAAATGATGCGCCTGCACTTGCGAAAGCTGATGTCGGCATTTCACTCGGAGGGGCTTCTCAGGTTGCGATTCAATCAGCTGAAATTGTGCTATTGAAACCTAAGCTTGACAAGGTGTTTGAGGCTCTGGTCATCAGTAAGCATACCGTAAAAACGATTCGTCAAAACTTATTCTGGGCATTCGCCTATAATATCGTTGCTATTCCGATCGCAGCAGCAGGGTTCCTCAATCCGATGTGGGGTGCCCTATTTATGGCCGTATCTGATGTAATAGTTATTGGAAATTCCATTCTTTTGCGTTCTAAACGATTGAAAGAATTGGATAAATCATAGGGATTGGAGATAATACAGGATAAAAAGACTGCCTTATTGATTGGGGTCACAGGTTTGGTAGGACGAAATTGCTTACCCCTCTTGGTGACGCACCGAGCCTATCACAAGATTGTGCTGTTTACGGATCAGCCGCTCAATTTAGATCATCCGAAGATTCAAGAATGCGTTGTGGATTTCGACCGATTGGATGATTATGCCCATCTATTTCAAGGCAATGACTTCTATTGCTGTTTGGGCTCAACTCCCGCCAAAGCCACCGATCGAGAAGCTTTTTACCGAATAGATTTTGAGCAAGCCTTTACTGCTGCTAAGATTGCTGCTCTTAACGAAGTTAATCAGTTGCTACTGCTATCGGCTGTTGGAGCTAGCAGCGAGGCGACGCTTTACTTTAGCAGAGTTAAAGGTGAGTTGGAGGAGGCGGTGAAGGCGCTTCCATTCTGGTCGGCCCATATTTTTCAACCTTCTCTCTTACTAAAAGAAAGAAATGAAAACAGGTGGGGCGAAAAGTGGGCGAATAAACTGGGAAAGGTTATTGATTCCGCAACAGGTGGACTTCTGACGAAGTATAAGCCAGTAGAAGCTGAGGTGGTAGCCAAGGCTATGATCAATGCGGCCCAACAATTGCGAGCCGGGGTACATGTTTATCCTTCCCATTTTTTACAAGAACTGGCTGACGATGAGGACAATAAATTAGATATTTCGAAGTGATTGCTTGATCGATCGCTGGCGTGTGTTTGATAATTCTGATAGTTTAAAACTCTGAAAATGACTCAAGACGAGATCGTGAAACGTTCTAATATTACCATTCAAATTGGACTGGATAGGGAGCAGGTTCCTGCTAGTATTGCATGGAAGGCGGATGATAATCCCAACCAACAAAGTTTGCAGGAATGCAAAGCGATGCTGATTTCTCTTTTTGACCGAGAAAGCAAGGATACATTAAAGATAGATCTTTGGACCAAGGATATGCAAGTGACAGAAATGGATCGGTTTTTCTTCCAAACTTTACGAGCCTTGGCGGATACCTATTTCAAAGCTACACAGAATGCCAAGCTGGCATCTGATCTTCAACGTTTTGTTCAACATTTTGGAGAGCAGACGGAGATTCTACCCAAAGGTTCTTAATAGACTCGATAGGGCAGGAAAGATAACGTTTCAGAAAGAGCTCTGACCTTGACTATGATAGCTACCCGGTAAAAATGTGACCATAGGATTTGCTTTAGAATTCAAATATGTTTACATTTGCGGCCGGTGAGCGGCACACGGTCAGCTCCTTCTGAACTCCCCCAGGGCGGAAACGCAGCAAGGGTAGGAAGTTGTAGCGACTGGTGTGCTTGTTCACCTTGTTTTTTTCTGTGACAATTTGATGCTTGAATCGCTCTTGATCGAATTTTCTGAGCTCTATGAATGAAATATTGATCCCGCGATTGAGAATCATCTTCATCAAGAATAAGCACAGAATTCCGACCTATTTATGGTACGCACTTATCCCGATCTCTTGAGGGAAATCTTGGCATGTTCTGCTCTGACCATTCAAATAACTAACATTTAATCTTAGGTGTAAAAAACATTCCATCATGAAATTTTTTATTGATACTGCTAGTTTGGACCAGATCAAGGAAGCCAAAGACCTTGGAATTCTTGACGGGGTAACCACCAATCCCTCATTAATGGCCAAAGAAGGCATCAGTGGAGAAAGTAACATCCTAAATCACTATGTGGAAATCTGCAAAATAGTGGAAGGAGATGTTAGTGCTGAGGTAATTTCTACTGATTTTGAAGGAATCGTGAGTGAAGGAGAAAGATTGGCAGGATTGGCTGAAAATATTGTGGTGAAAGTACCGATGATTAAGGAGGGTATCAAAGCTATTAGCTATTTCACCAGCAAGGGAATCCGTACCAATTGTACATTGGTTTTTTCCGCAGGACAAGCTATCCTAGCGGCTAAAGCTGGCGCTACCTATTTGTCTCCCTTTATCGGAAGAGTTGATGATATTAACTGGGATGGGGTTGAATTAATCCGACAAATAGCCGAAATTTATGCTGTGCAAGGTTTTGAAACTGAGATTTTGGCTGCTTCAATTCGCAACGCAAAGCACATTGTAGATGCATCTCTTGCTGGAGCAGACGTAGTAACTTGCCCACTTTCTTCAATCCTAGGCCTACTGAAACACCCATTAACAGATATTGGGCTAGAAAAATTTCTAGCTGATTATAGAAAATCTAACACAGTGACAGCATAAGGAATAGCTGTGGCTCGTGAAAAATTTTGAGACTATCTAATACATACCAAATTAGAAGGGGCAGTCAACTGACTTGCCCCTTTTTTAGTGTCTTTGACACTAGCAAAATCACCACCTATTATGTTCCGACTGTCTTTAATTTTGTTACTAGCTGGCCTTTTGGTCCAGCCTGCTTGTAAATCCCCGCAATTGGTCATGGGTAAATGGCAGGATGGATTAGAAATTCGCAAGGTCTCTCCTGGTTTATTTATCCATACTAGCCCAATCAACCTTAGCAATGGTCAAGTTTATCCTTGTAATGGTATGATTTTTATGGATCAAGGAGAGGCAGTGGTTTTTGATACACCTGTCTATCAAAAAGATACAGAAGCATTGCTTCAGTGGTTACTTGAAGAGCAGAAGGTCAAGGTCAAGGCCATCATTCCGACTCACTTTCATGAGGATTGTTTAGGCGGATTACCTGTTTTTCATAAGGCAGGAATCCGTAGTTATGCTAATCGGGCTACCTATGAGCTGGCCAAGGACCAAGCCGAAGAGCTTCCCCAAGAGCTTTTTGAGGGGAGTCACACCTTTCAAGTAGGGAGAAAAACGGTGGAATGCTGGTATCCAGGAGAAGCTCATACCAAGGATAATATTGTAGCTTGGGTGCCCAGTAGAAAAGTATTGTTTGGAGGCTGTATGCTAAAGGCATTAGGTGTAGGGAAAGGTAATCTGGCAGATGCTAATGTAGAGACCTGGAGTGCAAGCATGGAAGCGGTCAAAAAGAGATATCCGAACTTGAAATTAGCTATTCCTGGTCATGGTGAGTCAGGAGGGATGGAACTTTTGGACTTTACCATCAAAATGTTTAATAATCAAATATCAGCTATTCACCAAGATACTGAGCACTTCTGTAATCATAAGTTCTACGGTTTTAGCAGGAGTTTTGCTAAACTCCCCGTTCGGCCGATTGGCCAAGATAGCGTTGCAGGAAAGGGCCTGGTGTCCCAATAGCTGGGCCATGCCGTAGATTGCAGAAGTCTCCATTTCCATATTCGTTATTCTTTCTTTGCCTAATCTGACTGACTGCATTTTGGAGAAGTGATCCGCTTTTAGTCTGCTGGGTAATCTGAGTTGCCTGCCTTGTGGAGCATAGAAGCCAGGACAAGTTAATGTTATGCCTCGCAAGAAGGAGGAAGGGAAATGACGCTGTAGGTCCCCCGGCGCTTTTACTAAAGTACCTGTGACTGGAAGATCGGGGATCTCCTCCATCAATTCTTGCTCCAAGGCCTGGATTTCTTCTGAACTTGCTAGTTCATAAAAGGAAAATAGGTTGTCCCATCCAATGGCATGAGAGGACAAAAGAAAACTATCCAACGGAATATCTGGCTGCAAGGCGCCTGATGTTCCAATACGAATAAAGGATACGGAGGTGAGATTGGATTTGGGAGCCCTTGATTCCAGATCGATATTGAACAAGGCGTCAACTTCATTTAAGACAATGTCAATGTTATCTGGGCCAATACCCGTAGATATTACGCTCAGACGTTTGTTGCCGATATAACCGGTATGAGTTATAAACTCCCGCTTATTAAAGGCGTACTCGATACGATCAAAATGTTTGGAAACGGCTTGTACACGATCGGGATCACCAACCGTGATGATGGTTTCGGCAAGATGTTCTGGCCGTAAATGTAAGTGATAAATGCTCCCGTCGGGATTCAGAATTAATTCCGAAGATTGGATCATAATCAATGGAGGGTTTTGACGCTCAGATGAGGTTTTAGAACAAGATAAGTCTTAATTTTGGCCGCAACAAAGACCAGCATATGAAAAAGATATATCACTTAAGTAGTTGTTCCACTTGTCAGCGGATTATTAAGGAGTTGAACAATGGGGAAGGTTTCGAAATGCAAGATATTAAGACGGAGCCTATGACAGCTGAGCAGCTAGAGGAAATGCATGCTAAAGTAGGTTCCTACGAGGCCCTATTTAGTAGGAGAGCCATGAAATACAGAGGCATGGGCTTACATGAGAAAACACTTGGAGAATCAGATTACAAGCAACTAATTTTGGAAGAGTATACTTTTTTGAAAAGGCCTGTGATCTGGATTGACGGCGAAATCTTTGTTGGCAACACCAAGAAGGTAGTGGCAGCAGCTGTTGAAAAATTAGCTGGCTTGGCATAAAATAGCTTATGACTAGAGAAGATATAGCCGATTGGTTTCGGGACTTGCAGGATGACATTTGCCAAAACCTTGAGCAGGGTGATGGTGTAGGTAAGTTTCATCAGGACCTTTGGGAAAGAACTGAAGGGGGAGGAGGGCGAACCCGAATCATTCAAGGAGCACATATTGAAAAAGGTGGAGTAAATTTCTCTGCAGTTCACGGACCGCTTCCTGAGAAAATCAGGAATGCTTTGAAACTGGATTCCGGAGCGTTTTTTGCCACTGGCGTATCCATCGTTTTACATCCTAAGAATCCTTGGGTGCCGATCATTCATATGAATGTCCGATATTTTGAAATGAGTGACGGTAAATGGTGGTTTGGAGGAGGAATAGACTTAACGCCACACTATGTAAATGAGGATGAAGCACGTCATTTTCATGGCGTTTTGAAGACCGTTTGCGACCAGCATCATGCTTCCTACTATCCTGAATTTAAGCAGTGGGCAGATGACTATTTCTATGTGAAACATCGCAAGGAGACGCGAGGTATTGGAGGCATCTTTTTTGATAGACTAAGTGCGCAAGATGGGTTTACTAAAGAACAGCGCTTTGCTTTTGTCCAATCTGTCGGTAAGGCCTTTGCCCCAATTTATTTGCGATTTCTCGAAGACAACAAAAACAGGGCTTACGAACCTCAGCACAAGAAATGGCAGTTACTTCGCCGGGGAAGATATGTAGAGTTCAACCTAGTATGGGATAAAGGAACCAAATTTGGCTTGGATACAGATGGTCGAATTGAGTCCATCCTGATGAGTTTACCACCTGAGGTAAATTGGGATTACAATGTGCAGGTAGCCGATGGTTCATCGGAAGCACATACGTTATCCTTACTCAAGAAAGGAATCAATTGGGCATAAGGAATTACTGTATCTAATTGCAGACTAGCTGGAAGGTGGGTGTCTCAATGGTGTTACTCCAATTTCCAGCTCGATCCTGAATGCGGATGGAATAGCCAACTTCTTGCGGAGCGATTCCTGGTACACAAGCCTGACCGGGGCGGCCATCTTGGGGGAGGA